>NZ_JAFNNA010000016.1:0-50696 GCF_026536965.1 Gilliamella sp. B2911
ATTACCCATGTGAGAGTAGGGTGCCGCCAGACTTTTAAATTAGAGCGAAAGCCCAGCAGCAATGCTGGGCTTTTTTGCATTCTAAGGTTATTTAATTCTTCTGAGGATAGAATGAGTTCATTAATCGCTTTTAATAAACCATTTAATGTCGTGACACAGTTTTCTGCTCATGAAAAATATCAGACATTAAAAGATTATATATCCATGCCTAGATTTTATCCTGCTGGTCGTTTAGATACTGACAGTGAAGGATTATTATTACTGACCAATGATGGTAAATTGCAGTCTAAAATTAGTTCTCCAAAATTTAAATTACCTAAAACCTATTGGGTACAAGTTGAAGGGTTAATTGATAAGCAAGCGATTGATAAATTAATCAGCGGTGTACAATTGAAGGAATTTCATACCGCACCTGCAATCGTGGATTTTTTGGAAGAGCCTATTAATTTGTGGCAACGAGTCCCACCTATTCGAGAACGCAAAACAATTCCCACTTCATGGATAAGTGTTACTATAACAGAAGGAAAAAATCGACAAGTTAGAAGAATGTGTGCCGCCGTTGGATTTCCTTGCTTACGTTTAATTCGAGTTCAGATTGGCAAGTATAATTTATTTACTCACAACCTACCCCAAGGCGAATGGCGATCTATTACTCTCAACGATCTTTATATTAAATAATTAAATTTAATTCACGAACCTTAAAAGATTCAAGGATCAAATAGATCAATAATATGACTCTCTTTGATCGAATACGTTGGGCTTTATAATAAAATAAGATAAAATGATCATTGATATTGATCATGGGATAAGTTATTTATGATTGAACAAAAAAAAGAAGGTTTTTTTTCTCGTTTAAAAAAAGGTCTTTTTAAAACTAAACAAAATATAGGATCTGGCTTTCTTAGCTTATTTAAAGGAAAAAAGATCGATGATCAACTGTTTGAAGAATTAGAAGAGCAATTGATCATTGCTGATGTCGGTTTCGATACCACACAAAAATTAATAAGCACATTAACACAACAAGCTTCAAGAAAAGAATTAAAAGATGCTGATGCATTACATGATCTATTAAAAAATGAAATGAAATCTATTTTAGATGGTGCTCAACAACCTCTAAACATAGAAAGTCATAAACCTTTTGTTATATTGATGGTTGGTGTAAACGGTGTTGGAAAAACGACGACAATTGGCAAATTAGCTCGTCAATTTCAGCAACAAGGTAAATCAGTTATGCTTGCAGCTGGCGATACTTTTCGCGCTGCTGCTGTTGAACAATTACAGGTTTGGGGTGAACGTAATAATATCCCAGTAATCGCACAACACATTAATGCTGATTCTGCATCGGTAATTTTTGATGCCATTCAAGCTGCAAAAGCGAAAAATATTGATGTATTAATTGCTGATACTGCAGGACGTTTGCAAAATAAATCACATCTGATGGATGAATTAAAAAAGATTGTACGAGTAATTAAAAAACAAGATGAAACTGCTCCTCACGAAATCATGTTAACAATAGATGCTGGAACAGGCCAAAATGCTATTAGCCAAACTAAATTATTTAATGAAGCTGTTGGTGTAACAGGGATGACATTGACTAAATTAGATGGTACTGCGAAAGGTGGTATTATATTCAGCATTGCTGATCAGTTTAATATTCCAATCCGTTATATCGGTGTCGGTGAAAAAATAGAAGACCTAAGACCATTTGTGGCTGATGATTTTATTAACGCACTGTTTGATGAAGCAGAAGAATAGAGATAAATCATGATTCGATTTGAACGTGTTAGTAAAGTTTATTCTGGTGGAAAGCCAGCTTTGCAAAATATAACATTTACTTTATCGCAAGGGGAAATGGCTTTCTTAACAGGCCATTCAGGTGCAGGTAAAAGCACATTAATGCGTTTGATTTGTGGTTTAGAAAAAGCGAATGATGGTAAAGTATTACTTAATGGTGTTGATGTTTCTCGTTTAAAAAAACATCAAGTGCCGTTTTTGCGTCGTACAATAGGTATGATATTTCAAGATCACCAATTATTATTAGATCATACTGTTTATGAGAATGTGGCTTTTCCATTAATCATTTTAGGAAAGCCAGCCGAAGAAATTAAAAAACGAGTTTCAGCAGCATTAGATAAAGTTGGATTGATTGATAAAATGAAATTTTATCCAATACAGTTATCTGGCGGGGAGCAGCAGCGCGTAGGAATAGCTCGAGCTATTGTTAATCGCCCAACCGTATTACTTGCTGATGAACCTACTGGTAATTTAGATGATAAACTTTCAAAAGATATATTGAAATTATTTGAAGAGTTTAACCAGACAGGTGTAACTGTACTGATGGCAACGCATAACATGGGGCTTATTCGTCGAAAACACCATCGAATACTCAATTTAAATCAAGGACGTTTAGAGGTTAAAAGTTGATGATAAAGGCCAAGATTAAACCATCTAAACAAAAAAAGAATAATAGCTTTTTAGGGCGTTGGAAAAGGCAGATTGGCTATGCATGGCATAATGTATTTAACTATTTTTATCAAAATATATTTGCCTCTTTGCTGACTATTTTTGTTATTGCTATTTCAATTACTTTACCGACAATAGGCTATTTACTATTAAAAAATGCAAATCAAGCAGCAGAGCAATGGTATCCAACTCCTAACGTAACAGTTTATATAAACAAAACACTTACGCCAGAGCAAACTAATAATTTAATTGACCAATTTAAAACGATTCCTGAAGTTCAAAATGTGACTTATCTTTCTCGAGATGAAACACGCGATGAATTCAAAACTTGGTCAGGATTTGATGATGCACTTGATTTACTTGCTGACAATCCATTGCCTGCAGTTGCTATCATTTTTCCAGTTGAAGAAGCTAAGCAAACTAATAAATTACACGATCTACAAGCACGATTACGAAAAATAGATGGTGTCGATGATGTACAGCTTGATGACAGTTGGTTTACGCGATTAACGGCATTAACCAATATGGTCAAATCAATAGTATGGACGATTTCAATCTTTATGATCATTGCTGTGTCACTGGTTATTGGGAATAGCATTCGGTTAAATATATTTGCTCGCAGGCAAACGATTATGGTTATGCAATTGATTGGGGCAACGGAAGGCTTTATTTTACGACCATTTTTATATAATGGTATTTTTACTGGATTAATTAGTGCTATTTTGGCTTTGGTTCTATCGAAAGTATTTATCCTTCAAATAGATTCAACCATGTTGCATGTATCGGATGTTTTTGGAACAATAGTTAATATAAATGGTCTTTCATGGGATGAAAGCTTATTAATTATTTTATTCTCGATGATTATAGGTTGGTTTTCAGCATTTATTGCTACTAAAAAGTATTTGAATAAAATGGTTATAGCTTCATAATGGTGGATTAAATATTTGCCATTTTTACCAGATCCTACATAATAAAAATTATGATAAAAATGTGAACTAAATCACATTTTAGTGGTCTAAATTAAAAGAAAGAATTTAAATTGTTACACAAGTAAGATGTAACAAAATTAGTCTAATTTAAGGGGGGAATTAAATGAGTACTGATTTAAAAATGCAAGCAGGTGCTTTAATCCCACAAGGAAATATTGAATCATATCTTCGTATGATAAATACTTATCCGATGCTAACAGCTGAGGAAGAAAAGTCTCTAGGTGAAAGACTTTATTATCATGATGATGTTGATGCAGCAAGACAATTAATTTTGTCTCATTTACGCTTTGTTGCGCATATTGCGCGTGGATATTCTGGTTACGGTCTACCACAAGCTGATTTGATTCAAGAAGGTAACATTGGTTTAATGAAAGCGGTACGTCGTTTTAATCCAGGAATGGGAGTACGTTTAGTCTCTTTTGCGGTACACTGGATAAAAGCTGAAATTCACGAATACGTACTAAAAAACTGGCGTATTGTGAAAGTCGCAACCACTAAAGCGCAAAGAAAATTATTTTTTAATTTGAGAAAAAATAAACAACGTTTAGGTTGGTTTAATAGTGCTGAAGTTGATATGGTTGCTGATGAGCTTGGCGTAAGTCGTAAAGATGTACTAGAGATGGAATCACGAATGTCAGCGCAAGATATGTCATTTGATATTGATAGTGATGACGATGATAATTCAATTGTTGCTCCTGCGCTTTATTTAGAAGATGTTAATTCTGATTTTTCTAAATCAATTGAAAATGACAATTGGGAAAATGATGCAACTGATAAATTACATGATGCATTATCTCAATTAGACGAGCGTAGCCAAGATATTATTAAAGCGCGTTGGTTAGATGCTGATGATAGCAAATCAACATTGCAGGTTTTGGCTGATAAATATAGTGTTTCGGCTGAGCGTATACGCCAACTCGAAAAAAATGCAATGAAAAAACTACGTGTTGCTATTGAAGCATAAATAATTAGTTAATTTTTTGAAGCCTTGCCGTTAAACAGCAAGGCTTTTTTATAATCACAAATAAGTGAATAACGATAAATTATTATCGTTTTATTTTAATAAATTGTTGTTTTTTTATTTCCCTCAGCTTATACTCTATTTGGTAAATTTAACCAAAAGGAAATAAAAATGAACACAGATATAGCTAGAAATCAGACTCGCTTAAATCAATATTGTAAATTGATGTCAGTATTAATTTTGATCCCTATCTTATGTATGCTGATTGGAACGATATCGCCTTTGTTATATTACTTTTTTGATAAGAACAATATTGGGTTTGGATCGGATGGATATTCTTTTTTCATTTCCACGACAATGGATGATAGTATCGACATTTCCACAGGCCTAAACTTTTGGCAAGCTGCCTTAGCAACACTTATTGATACCGGCAGAATTGTTATTTTAATTTATGCTTTTAATCAACTACGATTAATGCTGGTTAATTTTGCGCAAGCGGACTATTTTTCCGTTAAATCAACAAAATACTGTTATAACTTTGGTAAATTTTTGGTAATTTGGGCGATAATAGGCATACTTTCAGAACCGGTAATAACGGCAATATTAAGTTATAATCAACCTGAGCGTTATTTTACGGTATCGTTTACTAGCGAAGATTTTATGACACTGCTTTTAGCAATCAGTATTATGCTAATTGGTCAGATCTTAAAAAAAGCCAGTCAGATCGCTGAAGAAAATAGACAGTTTATCTAAATATGGCATATAAATAATAACGTTGAGTACGATACAATGATGTTAACCTAGAAACCGATTTAATAGGATCTTAATGTGGCAATTATTATAAATTTAGATGTAATGCTGGCTAAACGCAAAGTTAAATCCAAAGACTTAGCAGCCGCAATCGGTATTACTGAACAAAATTTATCATTACTAAAGCAAGGTAAAGTAAAAGGATTCAGACTGGCAACCCTCGAGGCAATCTGTAAACACTTAGATTGCCAACCGGGCGATATACTGGAATATACTGATAAAGAGTAAATGATTAACTTATTGCAAGTAAGGCCGCTTGCTCGGCATGCAATAAAGCGGTATCAAAAAATGGCGTCAGGCAATCTGTCTGTTGGATTAACAAGCCAATTTCAGTGCAGCCCAGTATAACGCCTTGTGCACCTTGGTTAACAAGTTTTTCAATAATATCAAGATAAGCTTGCTTAGCGCTTGGCTTAATTATGCCATGGCAGAGTTCATCATAAATAACCCGATTGATGATTATTCTATCTTGCTCATCAGGAATCAGTACTTTCAAACCTTTATTAGTCAGTTTTGATTTATAAAAGTCTTGTTCCATCGTATATTTTGTTCCTAGCAAAGCAACCGTTTGAATATTGCCTTTGATTAAGTGCTGTGCCGTAACATCAGCAATATGGAGAATGGGAATATCAATGGCTGCTTGAACCTGATCAGCGACTTTATGCATCGTATTGGTACAAATCACGATAAAATCTGCCCCAGCTAATGCTAGTCTTTTCGCTGCATCAATTAAAATGAGCGCACTTTTATCCCACTCACCATGGGACTGACAATGTTCAATTTCTTGAAAGTCGACACTATATAAAAGTGTCTTGGCGGAATGTAATCCTCCTAATGATTTTCCTACCATTTGATTGATCACTTGATAATAAGTCACTGTGCTTTCCCAGCTCATCCCGCCGATTAAACCTATTGTTTTCATTTTATCCATTTCCTAAAAGTATTAAGCGAACTGTATGATTAAAATTATGTCGAAAAGATTAAATTTGTTTAATGTTAAGGTATTTTGGTAAATAAACCAAAGCGTCTTGTAACAATCTTTTAAACTTAAAAAACTTATATAACATAGTATATAAATCTTTTGATGCTATAATCGATATTAGTAGAATATAAGGAAAAAGCAATAATGCTAAAGCCGTTATCCAGTTATCATCCCTTACTTTATTGGTTAAGGGTAAATCAGCGTCGCTTGTTTCGTCATTTGTTTTGGTATTATTCTTCACGTCAATATAGCTTAGAACGAAGTCATGATTTACGTTTACCATATCGTTATAAAAAACATACATCCAAATTAATACGTCGATTGGGTAACAGCGATATTCAGCTTCAATACAATAAAGTCACAAACCTAAAAATTGCCGTTGATTCATTAAATGGAATCTTAATTAAACCTGGTGAATATTTCTCGTTTTGCCGATTAGTCGGAAAACCAACTAAAAAGCGAGGATTTGTGAATGGAATGGAACTTTCATTTGGCGTAGCTCGTTCAGGTATTGGCGGTGGTATATGTCAGATCAGTAATTTAATTCATTGGTTAGCTCTCCATTCAGAACTCCAAATAGTCGAACGAGCAAATCATAGCTTTGATCCTTTTCCTGATGATGGTCGAGTGTTACCTTTTGGTTCGGGTGCCGCTATTTTTTATAATTATATTGATCTTATTATTCATAATCCTACCGATAAAATGTTTCAAATTATGCTTCATGTTGGCGATCACCAACTAGAGGGTGAGCTATTATGTGATGCAGAAAGACTATACAGCTATCATGTTTATGAAAAGCAGCATGCCTTTATTAAAAGGCAAGGTGTTATCTATAGAAAAAATGAAATCTGGAGAGACACCATCACCAAAAACAATGTCGGTGGTGCCCCGGCATGTATTCGTTCTGAAATGATGTATAAAAATAATGTAATTGTAAAATACGAAGTGAATGGAGATTTGATAATAAATGGAGAAAATGAGTAAATACCTATTATTAATACCAATAATGTGTTTAGTTTTATCTTTTTCATGTTTTGCTGATTCAAAAGTGATTCATGTTGTTGTCGCTTTATGTGATAACAAATATCAGCGAATAGCTCCGGTTCCTAAAGCAATTGGTAATGGTCAAGATCCAAAAAATAATCTTTATTGGGGGGCGGCCTATGGTTTTAAAACCTATTTTGATAAACAAAAAGAGTGGCAACAGATAAAAATAAATAAACCAGAGAATAGTAAAATTTTGGAAGAAATAATTTATAAACATAAAACAAAAGATGTTTATATTATAGCACAGGCTTATGATGGTAAATATATTGATGATGCTGTTAATGATTTTATAACCTATTCAGCTGGGAAGAAAGAAGCGTCTTATTCAATCGATAATACTCAAATTATCGCAGGGGGAAAAGCCAATTTAGTTATTTATATTGGTCATGACTCCTTAATGGAGTGGTCATGGCGAAATTATTTACCCGATAATTTACGCTGGGACACTTTGCCCAAAAATGTACAAGAAAAACAAAAATCACGCTATGCAGCAGTATTTGCTTGTAAAAGTCAGAAATATTTTACACCACCACTATCTCGTTTAGGTATTAACCCGTTGATCTTAACCTTGCACCGTATGGCGCCAGAAGCTTATAGTATTCATGCTATGATCAATAGTTGGTTGGATGGTAAATCAAAAGATGAAATAAAATTTGAAGTAGCAACAGCTTATAGTCAATATCAAAAGTTAAGCAAACCAGCCTTACATATATTTACGACAGAATATAGTCAATAATCTGTTTCATTGATAATAAGGCTTATTAATAAGAAGGAAGATAGATATGCTGCAAAAACCTAAATTTGTTATCTTAACGGGTGCGGGTATTTCTGCGGAATCTGGACTATCGACATTCCGTGCACAAAATGGATTGTGGGAAGGATATGATGTTAATGATGTTGCAACCTATGAAGGTTATAGTCGCGATCCCATTGCGGTCCATTCTTTCTATAATATGCTACGAAAAAAATTACAAAGCCCTGAGGTAAAACCAAACTTAGCGCATTTTGCTTTAGCTGAGCTTGAACATAAGCTCGGCAGTGAAAATGTATTAATTGTGACACAAAATGTTGATAATCTTCATGAGCGGGCGGGTTCTAAAAATATTATTCACATGCATGGCGAATTATTGAAAGTTCGTAATGAACAAACTGGGCAAATCATTGATTGTCATCAAGATGTGGATTATGTAAAAAATAAGCTTATTCGCCCACACATAGTATGGTTTGGTGAAATCCCATTAGAGATGAATAAAATTTACCATGCGCTTTCACAAGCTGACTATTTTATTTCGATTGGTACATCGGGCAATGTTTACCCGGCAGCGGGTTTTGTAGAGGTTGCTAATCAATCGGGGGCAAAAACTGTTGAGCTCAATTTAGAGCCGAGTTTGGGGGAAAGTTTATTTCAAACCAAAATTTACGGCCCTGCAAGTAAAATTGTGCCTGAATTTGTAAAAACATTAAGCGTTAATTAATTAAGTTTCTTCAAATATTTTTTCGTATCTAAATTTTCCATTTGGCCTAGGATCCATTTTGCTTTTTTTTGTGTAAGGATATTAGGATTAACTGGACTCCATTTTCTAGGATTAGGTAAAATTGCAGCCAGTAAACTAGCTTGCTCTTTGGTTAATTGCTTTGCGCTGACACCAAAGTAGTGGCGTGAGGCGGCCTCAATACCAAAAATCCCTTCACCCCATTCAACGCTATTTAAATAAATCTCAAGTGTCCGTTGCTTTGACCAAATAAGCTCAATCCAAACTGTGAACCATGATTCAACACCTTTGCGGATCCAATTTCGCGATGACCATAAAAAAATATTTTTCGCAACTTGCTGAGTGATGGTACTGGCGCCACGGATTTTTCTATTATTTTTATTATAATTTAACGCACGGTTTATAGCCTTAAAATCAAATCCCCAATGATTGGCAAATTGCTGATCTTCAGCAGCTATAACGGCAATCTTAATATTATCTGAAATTTGATCCCAATCTTTCCAAATTCGTTGTTGATTAATATTCCAGTTAGCGATCTTTCTTTCGACCATCAACATGGAACCCCAAGGATTAACCCAACGCATAAGCAGAATAAGAAAAACAGAGAAAAGCATTAATCCAATTAGGACTTTCTTGGCAATGCTTATAGTTTTTCTTAGTCGAAATTTCATAATGATAATATTAGTTAAAAAAACAGTTAAGTAAAATACGATATATTAACGGCAAAATAAATAATTATTTATAAAATTCACAATTTGCTCTGGTTGATTAATATCTAATACAGGTAAAGATGTTATTAACGGCTCATCGCTAGCAACAGCAATGGTAAAATCATCAATAAATAATGGTTTTTGACATTGTTTTAGATGACACATAATTTTAGGAATTTGTTCATCTTTAAATCCCTCAATTAATATCACATCAACATCGGTAAACCGATTAATAAGCGTTTTTAGATCTGCTGGGGTATCGGGTGTTTCTTCAATCAATGCGTAACGTTTATCGCAGGCAACAATAGTTTGTAATGCCCCCGATTTGCGTAGCTCATAACTATCTTTGCCAGGGATATCTAACTCAATATCATGATGGGCATGTTTTAATGAACCTACTTTAATATTTCGCAATACCATTAACTGAATAATCTTTTTTAGCAAAGTGGTTTTACCACATCCACTATATCCAGTAATACCAATAATTTTTTTATTATTCATAGATTCTCAACAATAACGTGCTATATTTAAACGTAAATATTATTTTATACAAGATTAATGATATGTACGATTTTTTAAATGATTATAATCAAACAGTACACCCTAAATTGTTAGAAGAATTTATCAATATCAATAATAAAAAGTTGATTGGATATGGCTTAGATGATTGTTGTAATGATGCAATCGATCAGATTAGGAAAAGATTAAAATCCCCGAATGCAGACATACATTTTATGGCTGGTGGGACAATTACCAATTTAACAACCATTTCACATATACTAAAACCATATCAGGCTGTGATTGCAGCGGAAACTGGACACATCAATGTGCATGAAACGGGTGCAATTGAAGCCACAGGACATAAGGTTGTAACGGTTAAAACTGAAGATGGAAAATTAACACCAGAATCAATACAACCTGTTTTAGATTATCATTGTGATGAGCATATGGTCCAACCAAAGCTCATATACATTTCCAACACTACCGAATTAGGTACCCTATATACCAAACAAGAGCTAAAAAAACTGTATCAATTTTGTCAAAAAAATCATTTATATCTTTATTTAGATGGTGCGCGTTTAGCTATGGCATTAGGCGCTAAAGATAATGACATTACTTTCCCTGATTTAGCCAAATATACCGATGTATTTTATATTGGTGGCACTAAAGTTGGTGGTTTTGCTGGTGAAGCGTTGGTATTTAACAATCATACTATTAATCGCGACTTCCGTTTTAATATGAAACAAAAAGGAGCAATATTAGCTAAAAGTTGGATTATAGCTGTACAATTTAAAGCGTTAATGCAAAATAACCTTTATCTTTCATTAGGCAAACATAGCAATATGATGGCTGAAAAACTTACAAACTTATTTGAAAATGAGGGATTCACCTTTGCAGCCAAACCACAAACCAACCAGCTGTTTGTCAATTTACCGAATCAATTAGCCAAAAAAATTACTTCACGTTATGCTGTGGATAATTTAGGGCAAAGTGATCCAAACCATATTTGTTTACGTTTTTGCACTTCGTGGTCAACACAAGAAGTTGAAATAGAAAACTTTGCTCAAGAATTAAAAAAATTGCTTAAAAAATGACAGTAAGTTTTTATCTATCAAACTGTTAATAATTAAAATATAAAAAAAGTTGAGGAACGGGGTTTTTAAACAAAAAAAATCAATAAGCTAACGTATAAAAAAGGCTCGATTTGTGATTTATTTATTCGCCTCAATTACCAAATTGGCACTTTCTAGCATATCAACTGTATTAATATTGATAAAACTAGTAGGCGTATCGCTAAAATCAACAGCAGTTGCATGAATCTTCTTTAAAAACAACATCAGTTTGCGATCACCGTTTTCCAAATATTTTTTTAGTTGAGTAATGACAGATTTATTGATTAATAAAATGGTTGGGTGATTATCCTTACCATCAAAAGGGAAAATAGCTTGATGAGTAGCTGAAAATTTTGTTAAACGAGCGAGCAAATCATGTGGTAAAAAAGGGGTATCACAACTAACAAATAAGTTCCAATCTGTATTGCTTCGTAATAAGCCACTATAGATTCCGGCAAGCGGCCCTAAAAATCCTGTTAAATCATCACCAAAAATAGGGTAGTTTAGCGAGCCATACTGATCATCATGCCGATTACAATTAATCATTATAAAATCGACTTGAGGTTTGATGCGATCAATTACATGTTGAAAAAGTGGTTTCCCAGCTAATAACATCAAGCCTTTATCCACACCATTCATGCGGTTACTCTGACCACCAGCTAAAATAATAGCAGTAATAGGCAGTTTTTCCATAAATTCTTTCTCTTTTACATTGCCAAAAAGCAAAATAACATTACTATATAGCAAAGTTATTTTTTAGACATAAAATATATTTGTTTATGAATCTTTTAAATGGACAATTTAAATTTAAAGCCGAGTATATACTAGAAGCTTATTAATATATAGATTGTAAAGTAAAGATTAACATAAAGGTTTATGTCATCACCTATCAACTTAGTTGAATAATTAAAAGGTAGTTATTATGAAATGTCATCGTATTGATGAGTTAATTGAGTTATTACAACCAGCTTGGGAAAATGATTCAGATCTCAATTTATTACAGCTTTTAGATAAATTGGGTAAAGAAGCTGGTTTTGATGGTAATTTAAAAGATCTTAGTGATGAAGTTTTAATTTATCATTTAAAAATGCGTAATTCAGATAAAAACGAAGCTATACCTGGATTAAAAAAAGATTATGAAGATGATTTTAAATCAGCAATATTAAAAGCTCGCGGAATTATTAAAGAATAAGGAGAATAAATTAAATGAAAAAAACGCTTATTGCTATTGGAGTATTATTAACTTCTATAACCTGTTTTGCGCAAGAAGCGCCGGCAGATAATAAAAATGATACTCAACCAGCTACAGCAAATGTTGCTGAGCAGTTAAAACCGATTGAACAAGGTGAACAATATGGTGTTTTACCATTTGAACCCTCTCCAGATAAAGAGGTTGTAGAGTTTTTCTCATTCAACTGCCCTAGCTGTTTTAAATTTGAAAGCGAATATCATGCAACAGACGCGATTGCTAAAGCTTTACCAAATGGTACTAAATTTAAACGTTATCATTTAGACAATTTTGGTCCGTTAGCTAAAGAGCTAGCTGAAGCATGGGCGGTGGCTAATGTATTAGGTATTGAAGATAAAGTGTCAGATGCACTTTATAAAGCTGTACAAACCGAGCGTAAATTAAAAACTGCTGATGATATTAAAGCTGTCTTTGCAGACTTAGGTGTTGATGCTGAACAGTTTGATAAAACCAAACAAAGTTTTTTAGTTAAAGCGTTTATGACACAACAAACTGAGGCCTATAACCAATTAAGACCTGAGTCAATTCCAACTGTTGTGGTTAATCGTAAGTTTTTTGTGAACTCACGTGGTCTTAATACTAAAAATACCACTGATTATGTCAAAGATTATGCGAGAGTTACTGCCTACTTAGTAGATTTAGATCCGCATGTTAAGGTAGAAATTGATAAAAAAACTGAAAGTGAAGAACAAAATAATTAATTTTTAAACGGTTATTAACAAATTGTCATCCCTTTGCAGTTTATCGTGCAAAGGGATTTTATTTTAACAGCGCTTTTTATTCTCTTTCTAATGCATAAATTGGATCAAGTTTTGCGGCTCGTTTTGCTGGAAAATACCCAAAAATTATGCCAATTATACTTGAACAGCTAAAGGCAGCGATAATTGAAATGATTGAAAAACGCATTGCAAATGATGTGACAAAATAATTAAAAATCCCACCGACCACAAATGATAATAAAATACCTAATGTTCCGCCGATCAAACACACTAATACCGCTTCGATTAAAAACTGTTGCAATATATCACTTGAGCGTGCTCCAACAGCCATGCGCACACCAATTTCTCGAGTTCTTTCGGTAACCGATACTAGCATGATATTCATTACCCCAATACCACCGACTAACAGTGATATAAATGCAATGGTTGAGATTAATAATGTTAACACCCAAGCCGAGGAATTAACCGTTTCACGGATACTATCTGAATTAAAGATAAAAAAGTCTTTAACACCATGCCGTTGTATCATGATTTTATTAATCGCTTGTTCAGCAACTGATAAATCAACATTATCATTAATCCGAACCGTAATACTTCTTAACGATGTTTGTCCAACCATGCGATTAATGACAGTGGTATAAGGTAACCAGATATTAAGACTCTCATTATTACCAAATCCCTGTTGTTGTTTGGTGGCAACACCAATTACTCTTACCGGTAATTGACCCACCATAAGAATTTTTCCAATTGGATTTTCATTCTTAAATAACTGTTTAACGGTATTTTCATCGATAACGGCATCTTGTGCTGATGATGCAACGCTAGCTTGGTCAAAAGCAATGCCTTGGGTGATGTTATAACCACGAACGGCAAAAAATTGCTCTCCCACACCATTTACTGTACCAGTCATCGCCAAATTTTTGACTCGAAAATAGACTGATGTTGCCAGATTTGGGGTTGTGCTATGAACAAAATTCTGTTTCGCTAAAAAGTCAGCATCGGATGAGCGTAGGGTGGTAATTTTATCTGCATTACGATCCCCAAATCCGCTACCGGGATAAATCTCTAGCGTGCTTGTTCCTAATGAGTTTATATTCGAGAGTATTTTTTGTTTTGTGCCTTCTCCTAATGCAACCATGGAAACGACAGAGGCTATGCCAATGATGATACCAAGCATGGTTAGAAAAGTGCGTAATCGTTGAGAACGCATCGACAATATCGCCATATTAAAGGCATCTCGAAAGCGATTGTATTTAGCTTGAAAGTTGTCTTGGGTTTTAGTGGTTTCGATCTGTTTAACTTGGCGATTATCTTTTTTTTCTTCTACCTGATAATTAGGATTGATTGAATCTGAGATAATATTTCCGTCACTGATTTCAATAATTCGCTCTGCACTTTGGGCAATATTGCTATCATGCGTTACAATAATCACAGTATGCCCTTGTTTATGAAGTTCTCGCAAGATAGCCATAACTTCTAATCCGCTTTTACGGTCAAGTGCGCCTGTTGGTTCATCTGCTAAAATAACCTGTCCGCCATTTATTAAGGCTCGAGCAATACTGACACGCTGTTGTTGACCTCCCGATAATTGGCTGGGTTTATTATTAATTTTATCTTCAAGCCCTAAACGCGTTAATATTTCAATAGCTCGTTTTTTTCGTTGTTCATTAGTGATTCCTGCATAAATGGCGGGAATTTCAACGTTACCTTGTGCAGTTAAGGCGCTTAATAAATGATAGCGTTGAAAGATAAATCCAAAATGTTCTCGACGTAATTCAGCTAATTCATCGGGTGATAATTTATTGGTGGTTCGACCTCCAATGGTATAGACCCCCGAGCTTGGTTTATCTAAACAACCTAAAATATTCATTAACGTCGATTTGCCTGAGCCAGATGCACCAATAATGGCAACCATTTCACCGGCATTAATCGTTAAATTGATATTTTTAAGCACTTGTATGGTTGAATCACCGGCTGGAAATTCACGAACAATATTTTCAAGTTTGATAAGTGGATTATTTGTCATATCAAAATCTTATCCTCGGCGTGCGTCCATTAGGATTAAATAATGCGCCATTGTTACTACCAATAATGACGACTTCACCTTCTTTAAGTCCCGATTTGATTTCCACATTGATATTATTATTGATACCTAGACTGACTTCTCGTTCTTCAACATTATTATGTTGATCAAGTAGATAAATAATCGCTTTATTATCTGCTAAATTTTTTTGAACAGCTTGGGATGGAATAGTCAGTACATTTTTCGCTTCAGCTAACACAATATAAACTTGAGCTGTCATTGAAATACGTAAAAGATGATCAGGATTATCAACATCAAATAAACCATTGTAGTAAATTGCACTTTTGGTGGTAGATGATGCGCTTAACGTAGAGTTTTCAGTATTAATTGAGTCAGGTGCAGGCTCAATCGATCTTAATGTTAATCCCTCAAACCGCTTGTTTGGTTGTCCTAATATAGTGAAATAAACGGGCATACCTTTTTTAACACCAATAACATCGGCTTCCGAAATTTGTGCTTCAATGGTCATTTTATCCAATTGAGCGACTTTAACGATAGTCGGAGCACTTTGTACCGAGTTTACCGTTTGCCCTTGGTCGACCGGAATGGCAACAATAACACCATCAATTGGTGAGCGTATTTTGGTATAACCTAAATTAACTTTTGCAGTATCAACCGCCACTTGAGCGCTAACAATATCTGCATCAAGCGCTGCAATATCAGCTTTGATTGCATCAAGATCGGCTTTTGCTGAATCTAAATCTGATTGGACACCAACCCCTTTTTTAACCAGTTTTAATTGGCGTTCATAAGTTAGTTGATAGTTAACTAATTTTGCTTGCTTAGATGTACGCTGAGCTTCCAAGCTGTTTAATTTTGCTTCAGATTGTTTGAGATCGTTACTTTGTTTAAGATCATCAATCTCAGCTATCATATCTCCCTGCTTAACTTCATCGCCAAGTTCAACATACAATTTTTTGATTTGTCCAGAAACTTGTGCACCAACACTAACTTGTTTAAAAGCGCTTATAGTGCCATCAGCAAGAACCGTTTTCTCAACATTTCCTTTCGTTACTGGCGACGTAATATAATTAACGGCCTGCTCTGAAGGAAAAAAAATTAATTTTCCTAAATAAAGCACAACTAAAGTGGCAATAAAGATAACGATATATTTGAATCTAAAGAATTTTGCCAATTTTTCATCCTTTCGTTTTTGTTATTTTTTGAGCATTGTATCGTATTAATTTCATTTGCAATGATAACTAAAGATAATAAATTGTAATTTTTATGAAAATTTTTAACTGTATTAAAGATATTTCTGAATTGATAGAAAAAATCACCTTTCTTTTAATATGTACTTAAAAATTTGATTATAAATATCATTAGATAATCATACATAGGAATACTTGTTTATTGCACAAAAAAGTAGGCAATTCCTAATTAACTTACTAATGGAAATTAGTGAAGCTTTGAGCCGTTCCTTTGTTCAATTTACTAATAAAACTATTTTCGCGTCAAGCTGATAAGTTTCTAAAATAATTCTAAAATTCCAATAACTATTTAGGTGGATAATCTGATTAGGTACACTTATTTTGATATGCATTAGGCGTTAATTTCCAAATTTATGCAATTTTAGACCTTCAAAAACCCCGTTCCTCAAAATTTTTTGCAAAAGTTTTGTCAATACTCAATGTAAATGTAGATCCGTATTAGGATTTATTTAGGATTGCGTTATAATGGCGCAAATTTTTTATTCGTTAAAGATATTGTAGCAATGGCGTTAAAAATAACTGATAAGTGTATTAATTGTGATATGTGTGAACCTGAATGTCCAAATGAGGCCATTTCAATGGGGTTCGATACTTATGAAATTGATCCAAATAAATGCACTGAGTGTGTCGGTTATTATGATCATTCTACCTGTCAACGCGTCTGTCCAATTCAAAATGCGATTATTGCTGATCCAGAGCATGTTGAAACTCAAGACGAATTATTGCAAAAATTTAAGCAACTAACACACTCTTCTTAATCAGTTGTTTTAACTTCTATACGTAACTCTTTGGGAATTTCAAAGGTAATATTTTCTGAAATACCTTCGGTTTCAATCATTGATGTGCAACCTAAACTTTTTAGATGCTCAATAACTTGTTTAACTAAAATTTCTGGGGCAGAAGCGCCAGCGGTGACACCAATAGTTTGAGCATTTTCTAGCCATTTAAGATTGATGTCTGAGGCGTAGTCGATTAAGTAGGCATTTTTGCTGTTTCGTCTTGCAAGCTCTGCTAATCGACTGGAGTTTGATGAATTTTTAGATCCAACCACTAAGACAATATCGGCTTGAGATGATAACTGCTTAACTGCTTGTTGGCGGTTAGTGGTGGCATAACAAATATCGTTTTTACGAGGGCTACGAATATTGGGAAATCGATTTTTTAACGCTTCAATGATTTCTGCGGTATCATCAACCGATAAGGTTGTTTGTGTTGTAAAACAGAGATGATTGTCATTTTTTACTTGCAAGTTTTGTACATCTTTAATTGATTCGACTAAATAGATTCCACCTGCTGGATTACTATATTGTCCCATCGTGCCATCTACTTCAATATGGCCAGCATGACCAATAAGAATAACCTCTTCACCTCGATAGCTTGCTCTGGCGACTTCCATATGAACTTTAGTTACTAAAGGGCATGTAGCATCGAATATTCGTAGCTGGCGACGTTTGGCCTCATCACGAACTGTTTTAGATACGCCATGGGCAGAAAAAATAAGGATACTGTCGTCTGGGACATCATTGAGATCTTCGATAAATATTGCGCCAAGTTCTTTAAGACGGTTAACTACGTAGCGATTATGTACAACTTCATGGCGAACATAAACAGGAGCACCAAATAGCTCAAGCGCGCGTTCAACGATAGTAATAGCTCGATCTACTCCAGCACAAAAGCCACGAGGATTAGCGAGTATAATCTGCATATTAGTCAGTCTTTTTAGCATAATTGCTTAGGATGTAAAATCCAATACCTAAACAAATCGCACAATCAGCAATATTAAAAGTTGGGTAGTGCCAATCACCAAAATTGACATCTAGAAAGTCGACAACAAATCCATGATAAAGACGGTCAAATAGGTTTCCTAATGCACCACCTAAAATTAATGCTAATGAAAAATTTTCTAATTTTTGCTTATGGTTACTGCGATATAACATATAAACAATTACGACACTAACAGCAAAAGCTACGGCAGCAAGTATCCATCGTTGACCTTCAAAAATACTGAAAGCTGCGCCAATATTATGTACATAGGTGATAGAGAAGAAGGGTAAAAGATTTACAGATTCAAATAAGTAAAAATTATTTATAATCCAGAATTTACTTGCGATATCGATAATAAAAACTACAACCGCAAATAATAACCAGTGAAGTCCGTTATCTTTTTTCATATAATTTATGCTCATTATTATAATACCGCCGACAATCGTCGGCGGTAAGTGTTCTTAATTGCTATAAAATTATTTTTATAGCCCTATTTATTTTTATATCACTTAGGCAAAATGTCTAACTTCACCATTACCATGAATGTTTTGTTCACAACGTTTACATAAGTGAGTGGTTGGGTTGTTATCAACTGTAAAATGCCAGCAACGAGGACATTTATCGCCTTGTGCTTTAGCAAGCTCAATTTTAAGACCTTGAATATCACTTTGTACCGCATGTTGTGGTGCATTTTCTAAAGGTTTCACCGTCGCTTGTGAAGTCAGTAATACAAAGCGTAATTCGTTTTCTAATTTAGCGAGTGCCGTTGCTATTTCGCTATTAGCATAAAGGGTTACCGCTGCTTCAAGTGATCCCCCGATAACTTTATCATTACGGCCTTGTTCTAAAACTTTATTGACTTCACTTCGAATAGCTAAGATTTGAGCCCAATAAGCACTGTTTAATGTTTCACTATCTGATAAGGTAAATAGCAAGGTATACCATTCATCTTCAAATACAAATTCAGATTTTTCAGAAGCAGGTAGATATTGCCAAATTTCATCAGCAGTGAATGATAAAACTGGTGCAATCCAACGAACCATTGCTTGAGCGATATGATATAACGCAGTTTGACAACTATGGCGCGCAACACTATCGCTTTTTGCTGTATATTGACGATCTTTGATAATATCTAAATAGAATGAGCCCATTTCGATTGAGCAAAATTGCATAATACGTTGTACGACTCTATGGAAATCGTAGTTTTCATAAGCTTGAATGATTTGCTCTTGAGCTTCTTTAGCTATACTGACAGCCCAACGATCAAGTACTACCATATCTTCTGGTTTAACCATATCTTTAGCTGGATCGAAACCATTTAAGTTAGCCAGTAAGAAGCGTGCGGTATTACGAATACGACGGTAGCTATCGGCTGCACGTTTAATGATTTCATCTGAATAACTCATTTCGCCTGAATAATCAGTCGATGCAATCCACAAACGTAAAATATCTGCCCCAAGTTTATTCATCACTTCTTGTGGCGTCACAATGTTACCGAGTGATTTAGACATCTTACGTCCTTGTCCATCGACCACAAAACCGTGAGTTAATACTTGTTTATACGGTGCTTTGTTATCAATTGCCGTTGATAGCATTAATGAAGACATAAACCAACCACGATGCTGATCTGAACCTTCTAAGTACATATCGGCTTCGTGCCCTGCAAATTCAGGACGCACGCCAACCACTGAGTAGAATGTTGAGCCTGAATCAAACCATACATCTAGTGTATCGGGTACTTTACGATAATCATCAGCATCAGGACCTAATAAATCTTTAATATCGGCATCCCACCATGCTTGAATACCGTTTTGTTCAACCAATTTAGCCACTTTCTCAACTAGTTGTAGTGTGTCTGGATGTAACTCTTCAGTTTCTTTATGCACAAATAGCGTCATAGGCACGCCCCATGTGCGTTGACGTGAAATACACCAATCAGGACGGTTCGCTACCATAGTTTCAATTCGAGCTTGTCCCCAATCTGGAATCCAACGAACTTGTTTGATCTCTTTTAGTGATTGAGCACGTAAACCTTGTTTATCCATACTGATAAACCATTGTGGTGTTGCGCGGTAGATAACAGGCGTTTTATGTCGCCAGCAACAAGGATAGCTATGTTCAATATTTTCAAAGTGTAGTAAAGCATTGCGTTCTTTTAATAGTTCAACTACCACTTTATTGGCTTTGAAAACAAATAAACCATCTAAACCAACACCTGTTCCAGGTAAATAACAGCCATTGCCACCAACTGGGTTAGCAACTTCAAGCCCATATTTTTGACCAACTAAAAAGTCTTCAACACCGTGACCAGGCGCCGTGTGCACTGCACCTGTACCTGCGTCAACTGTCACATGTTCACCAAGTACAATTGGTTCATCAAACTCAAGGAAAGGATGTTTAAAGCGTAATAGCTCAAGCACATCACCTTTACAGCTGCCAAGTACTTTCCATTCTGAAATTTCGGCACGTTTCATGACTGATTCGACCAGATCAGCGGCTAAAATTAAGCATTCTTTATCGTTTATTTGTACTAGTTGATACTCAAATTCAGCATTTAAGGCAATACCTCGGCTGGCAGGTAATGTCCAAGGTGTTGTCGTCCAAATCACGGCATAAATAGTTAGGTCGGTATTAACACCAAATTTACTTGCAACAGCTTGGTTATCTACGGCTTTGAATTTTACATCTATTGCGGGCGATGATTTATCATAATATTCGACTTCAGCTTCCGCTAAAGCTGACATACAATCTGTACACCAATAAACTGGTTTAGCACCTTTGACTAAATGCCCATTTTGAATCACTCTACCTAAAGCACGAATAATATTCGCTTCAGTATCATAGTCCATTGTACGGTATGGATTTTGCCAATCCCCAAGCACACCCATGCGAATAAAATCAGCTTTTTGTAGTTCAACTTGTGAGGCAGCATAATCGCGACAAATTTGGCGAAACTCAGCTGGTGTTACTTTTACACCTGGTTTACCGACTTGCTCCTCGACTTTTTGCTCAATCGGCAAACCATGACAATCCCATCCTGGAATATATGGGGAGTCATAACCACTTAAGCCTTTTGATTTGATAATAATGTCTTTAATAATTTTATTAACGGCATGACCAATATGAAGTTTTCCGTTTGCATAAGGAGGGCCATCATGCAGAATAAAAGCTTTTTTGCCTTTTTTGCCTTGACGGATTTTGCGATAAAGTTCTTTATCGTACCAATTTTGCAACATCGCCGGTTCACGTTTAGCAAGATCACCTCGCATAGGGAATCCGGTTTCCGGTAAATTCAATGTGTTTTTATAGTCTGTCATGCTGATTTATTCCAGTTAATTTTTGTTGAAACTACTTTTTAATTGGTTAATTTTGCACTGATCTGTTTCGCAGTGCAAACATCTTGTGCAATTTGTTGTTTTAAATCGGTTAGCGAATCAAATTTTTTCTCGTCGCGTAACTTATGAACGAATATAACGTCTAAATATTGTCCATAAATATCACCTGAAAAGTCAAATAGATTAACCTCTAAAATAGCCTTTTTGCCTTCAATGGTTGGTCTTATACCGATATTGGCAATACCATGATAATGCTGATTACTACAACAGTTTTTGACTTTTACAAAATAGACACCTTGTAAAGCGGGTTTTTTTCGATTTAAATGAATATTGGCTGTCGGAAATCCTAATTGTCTGGCTAACGCATTGCCATGAACCACTTTCCCTTCAATGGCATAATTACGGCCTAAAAGGCAATGAGCCAATTTAAAATCACTATTAAATAACGCCTCACGAACAGCCGTACTGCTGATCCTTAAATCATTCCAAACAAACGTGGGCATACTCTCAACTACAAATTGATTGTTATGAGTATATTGTTGTAAAAGATTAATATCACCTTTACGCTCACGACCAAATCGGAAATCATCACCAATAACAATATATTTAGCTTGTAATTTGTTTATCAACCAATCTTGAATAAAATCTGGTGCTAACATATTGGCAAAGGTTTGGGTAAATGGCACCGCAATAATATAGTCGATACCCAATTTTTTAATTAATTCCACTTTTTCTTTAAAAGACGTTAACCTAGCGGGAGCATTTTGTTTGCAAAAAAACTCTAAAGGTTGAGGCTCAAATAACATAACCACTGTTGGTAAGTTTAATTTCTTACTTTGTTTTATTAAATGGTTAATTAATTGTTGGTGTCCTAAATGCACGCCATCAAAGTTGCCCAATGTAAGTACACATTGAGTAAATTGATTGTTTAAATTATCAATACCGCGAATGATCTTCATGAAAGCGTGCTATTAATTGTGATGTTTTAACTAAAATAGCTGTGAATTATACCAATCTTTCTTAAAGATGCACGTAATATAAAGTTGATTTGTATTTGATTTTGGGATTTTGATGAATAATCAATTCCCATACAACTGTCACAAAAATCCACTGAATTTAGATTGTTACCAAAAAATCCGACAATAAGCCAGTTCTTTTGCCCGTTTTTTATATTCAGCTTGTTGCTCATTAGGAATAAAAAATCGGTTTTTTTCTATCTCTTCGCACTCTTTTACATCGCGTTTAATGTGCTCTGCTTCTTCTTTTGAAATTCGAAAGAAATGGGTATTAAATATACCGATTTTTGTATCATCATCCATAGTTACTTTGTTTTCTAAACCAAAATTTCTTTCTGATGGATAAGCCAGTCCGTCGAAATAGTCTTGTGATTTTGTGAGTTTTCGCATTGCAATGGTTTGGCCATTACCATAAACGTAATTTTCATTGATAAAGTAATTGTCTCCTTGTTTACTTATTTCAACAAGATTGGCGATCGATGCCGTATGCTTATAATCCGGACCACCTTCAACCCAAAAACCAATAAATTTATCATTATGATTAGATTCCTGTTCAGAACATGCTGTAATAAACAGTATCATAAACATGAGTGATAAATATTTCATTCAATACCTTTATATTATTAATGATTTAATGCGCGCAAAAACTCTTGTCGGGTGCTTGGATTCGTTTTAAATCCTCCCCCTAATGCGGTCGTGGTAGTTAAACTATTGGAATCTTTAATACCTCGAGCTTTAACGCAATAGTGTGTAGCGTCAATTGAAACAGCAACATTAACTGTTCCTAATAGCGTCTGTAGTGCCACCAAAATTTGTTGGGTTAATCTTTCTTGCACTTGCGGGCGCTGGGAAAAAAATTCAACAATCCGATTGATTTTTGATAAACCAATCACTTTATCTTTTGGGATATAAGAAACGGTGGCTTTACCGTCAATGGTCACAAAATGGTGCTCACAAACACTGGTTAAAGTAATATCACGAACGGTAATCATTTCATCAACCTGCATTTTGTTTTCAATCAGGGTGATTTTGGGAAAGTTATGATAGTTAAGTCCGGAAAATATCTCATCAACATACATTTTTGCAACGCGATGCGGAGTTTCAGCAAGGCTATCATCACTCAAATCAAGTTCCATAAGTTTCATGATTTCTCGGAAATGCGCTTCTATTTTTGCTTTCCGTTCGCTATTGTCCATAGGTAAACGACATGATGGGGTTTCAAGATTTTTAGCTGCTAGTGCTTTTTTGACCTCTAGTGCTGCAGGACTTAATTCTGTCATTTATTTGATACTCAGACGAAAATAGATATCAGTATTATATAATAGTGATATAGCGATATACAGTATTTTTAATTAATCAATTTGACTTAAAGATCGATGCGATCTCGAATATTTTTACACTATATTATCGGTGTTCACAAGAATATTGTTACTAATTAGGTTATACTACTAATAATTGTATTAAATAACATTTGGGTAACTATTAATGCCAAATAATACGCCAATTATTTTAATTGATGGCTCTTCTTATCTTTATCGTGCTTTTTTTGCATGTCCTCCATTAACTAATTCCAAAGGTGAGCCAACAGGGGCTATTTTTGGTGTGGTCAATATGATACGCAGTCTAATGAATCAATATGATCCAACTCATATTGCTGTCGTTTTTGATGCGAGTGGCGGATCTTTCCGTAATGAACTTTATAGCGAGTATAAAGCGACTCGAGAAGAAATGCCTGAAAATTTACGGCCCCAAATCGAACCAATTCATACTATTTTAAAAGCGATGGGATTACCGCTGCTTTGTGTAGATGGTGTAGAGGCTGATGATGTGATAGGCACATTGGCTAGACAAGCAGAAAAAGAAAATCTAGAGGTACTAATCAGTACTGGTGATAAAGATATGGCACAATTAGTCAGTGATAAAATCACTCTAATAAATACCATGAATAACACAATTCTTGATCCAGAAGGTGTTATGAAAAAATTTGGTGTGCCGCCAGAAAAAATGATTGATTATTTAGCATTAAGAGGTGATACGTCTGATAATATTCCTGGTGTTCCGGGAATTGGTGAAAAAACGGCACTAAATTTATTAACGCATTTTGAAAGTTTAAATGATATTTATAGCCATTTGGATGAAATTGAAAAATTGCCTATTCGTGGTGCTAAATCATTGAAAAGTAAATTGGCTGATCATAAAAAAGAAGCTGACCTTTGTTATTTATTGGCGACAATTAAAACGGATGTTCCATTAGATTTCACGACGGAACAATTACTTATAGGTGATATCGATGCAACTAAATTAGTTGAATTGTTTGCTTATTATGATTTCCATCGTTGGCAAAAAGAATTAATCACTGGTAACTTTTTAAATCAGCAAAGTCAAATTCCTGTCGAAATTGCAGGAGAATTGCCCTCAATTGACCAAGAAGAGCTAGAGACTGAAGTACACGAAAAGGATTATCAATGTATTTTAACCAATACACAATTAGATGAATGGATTGCAACATTAACTAGTTGCGAAGCCTTTGCATTTGATACGGAAACGGATAATGTCGATCATTTCCATGCTAAGCTTGTTGGGATATCGCTAAGTGTTACTCCAAATCAAGCTGCTTATATTCCTCTAGCTCATCAATACCTAGATGTTCCAGAACAGCTACCGCTTAATGATGTATTGGCAAAATTAAAACCAATATTAGAGAATCCTCAAATCAAAAAAATCGTCCAAAATGCCAAATTTGACTACAGTGTATTGGCGAACTATGGCATCCAAGTGCAGGGTATTGCTTATGACACGATGCTAGAGTCCTATGTATTAAATAGCACTCAACGACATGACATGGATAGTATGGCAAAACGCTATTTGAAATATAAAACAATTACTTATGATGAATTAACTAAAGTTGGTAGAAAGCAATCAAGTATTGATACTATTGATATTGAAAAAACAACTCAATATGCAGCAGAAGATGCTGATATTACTCTTCAATTACATCAAAAATTATGGCCACAGCTAGAAAAAAATGAAAAACTCACTAAGTTATTTTCAGACATTGAAATGCCACTAGCAATTATTTTAGCTAACATGGAAAGAACTGGGGTTCTTGTTGATGCTGAACAATTAAAAGCGTATTCAAAAGAACTTAACAAAATATTAAAGGATACTGAAGAAGAGTTACAATTCCTTGCGGGTGAAAAATTTAATCCGGGTTCACCAAAACAAATTCAAGCAATTTTATTTGATAAACACCAATTACCCGTACTCAAAAAAACGCCTAAAGGTGATCCTTCAACAAGTGAAGAAGTATTAAATGAATTAGCAAATACATATGTATTACCTCGTAAAATTTTATATTACCGTGGTTTAGCCAAATTAAAAAATACTTATACCGATAAACTACCGTTGATGATTAGCCCAATTGATCACCGAATTCATACCAATTATAACCAAATTGGTACTGTAACAGGACGATTATCATCAAACGACCCTAATTTACAAAATATTCCTGTGCGAACCGAGGAAGGTCGCCGTATTCGCCAAGCGTTTATCGCCCCAAAAGGTTATAAAATTATTTCAGCTGATTATTCGCAAATTGAGCTACGTATTATGGCGCATTTATCGCAGGATAAAAGTTTGCTAAATGCTTTTGCTCATGATAAAGACATTCATCGGGTGACAGCGAGTGAAATTCTAAGTAAACCAGAGCCAGAAGTTACCGCAGAAGAGCGAAGAAGAGCTAAAGCTGTAAATTTCGGATTAATTTATGGCATGAGTGCTTTTGGGTTATCTAAACAAATTAATATTCCTCGTAAAGAAGCAAAATTCTATATTGATCGTTATTTTGAACGTTATCCTGGTGTACAAGTGTATATGGACAGAATTCGTCAACAAGCATCCGAGCAAGGCTACGTTGAAACCTTATCAGGAAGACGATTATATTTACCAAAAATTAGCTCATCTAGAGTTAATGAAAAACGAGGTGCTGAGCGTGCGGCAATTAACGGACCAATGCAAGGTACAGCAGCTGATATTATCAAAATAGCAATGATCAAAATGAGTGAATGGATTAAAACCCAGTCTAACGGTAATATCAGAATGTTAATGCAAGTACACGATGAACTTGTATTTGAGGTTAAAGAAGAGCTTGTTAGTGAATATAGTAAATCTATTAAATCTATCATGGAAAATTGTTATCAACTCTCAGTACCATTAAAAGTGGATGTCGGTATTGGTAATAATTGGGATGAAGCTCATTAATCGCTTTGATAATTTATATTTTTATACTCGATTTTATATTGAGTAACTACTTAAATTAGTTGCTAATTTTGTCTATTACTGACGGCTTGCTGAAACCTTTTGACGTGTTAAAATAAGCAACTAAATTGAACTTATTGCAATTGCCTTTCCTATCTATGGAAAGCGGTTAAATAAAAAGAGCATAAGTGATAAATTGACATTTTAGGGCTCTTTATTAATAGGATTATTTCATGAAAATTAAAACCCGTTTTGCACCAAGCCCAACTGGTTACTTACATGTTGGTGGTGCACGTACTGCGCTTTATTCTTGGCTATATACCCGCCATGCGCATGGCGCCTTTGTATTGCGTATTGAAGATACCGACCTTGAACGTTCAACACCAGAAGCGATTGACGCGATTATGGAAGGTATGAATTGGTTAAAATTATCATGGGATGAAGGCCCATATTTCCAAACTAAACGTTTTGATCGTTATAATCAAGTTATTGACGAAATGTTAGCCAATAAAACGGCTTATCGTTGTTATTGCTCAAAAGAGCGCTTAGAAAAATTGCGCGAAGAGCAAATGGCGAAAGGTGAAAAAGCCCGATATGACGGTCATTGTCGTTGTGATGAAGTACAAAAACAGCATTCACACACTGAGCCACATGTTGTCCGCTTTGCTAACCCGGTAGATGGCGTAGTTGTTTTCAATGATCTGATACGTGGTCCAATTGAAATTGCCAATAAAGAGCTTGATGATTTAATCATACGCCGTACTGATGGTTCTCCAACTTATAACTTTTGCGTCGTTGTTGATGATTGGGATATGGAAATTACCCATGTTATTCGTGGTGAAGATCATATTAATAATACGCCTCGCCAAATTAATATTTTAAAAGCACTAGGCGCACCATTACCTGAATATGGTCATGTATCAATGATTTTAGGTGACGATGGACAAAAACTCTCTAAACGTCATGGTGCAGTGAGTGTGATGCAATACCGTGATGATGGTTATCTGCCAGAAGCCTTGCTTAACTATTTAGTTCGTCTAGGCTGGTCTCATGGCGATCAAGAGATATTTTCTGTACCAGAAATGATTGATTTCTTTTCATTAGATGCAGTAAGTAAATCTGCCAGTGCATTTAATACTGAAAAATTACTTTGGTTAAATCATCATTATATTAACCATTTAGATGCTGATTATGTTGCACAGCATTTAGTTTGGCATATGAATCAGCAAGGTTATGATTTAACACAAGGTCCTGATTTAATTACTATAGTGAAACTATTTGGTGAACGTTGTAAAACATTGAAAGAAATGGCTGAGTCATGTACTTATTGCTATCAAGATTTTGATGAGTTTGATGCTGATGCAGCTAAAAAACATTTACGACCTGTTGCAAAAGAACCTTTAGAGGTAATCAAAGCTAAAATTGCAGCAATTTCAGATTTTGATTGGCAAATTGATAAAATTCATCATGCTATTGAGGCAACAGCCACCGAGCTTGAAGTCGGGATGGGTAAAGTAGGTATGCCACTTCGTGTTGCAGTGACGGGAATTGGGCAATCGCCTTCTGTTGACGCAACTGTTTATGCTGTTGGTAAAAAACGTACATTAGCAAGAATTGACAAGGCATTGGCTTATATTGCTAACAGAGAACAAGCATAATAATCGCCGATACTATTCGGCGATCCACTTGTTGAGAGTTTATTATGGCTCGCTTAAAAAAACGTTATTGGATTCCATCTCTTATATTACTCATAATAGTGATATTAAGCTTATATGGTTGGCGATATTGGTTATCATTCAAGGATGAACATAATCTTTCTATAGATTGGCAAGGTATTGATATCGGCCTCGGCGGATTATCTTTTGATGAACTAACTATTTCACAACAGCCACAATTATCGTTAAAAGCGAGCAATGTCAAACTATCGTTGTCAACCTTTACGGCAAAAAGTATTGATATTTACTGGTCCGATTCAACTGATAAATCAGGCTTGCCAAAGGTGACAGATACACAAGAGCTCAATCAATCTTCTCCTAATTCTTCCACTGTATCGACTATCATTTATTGGCTTCCAAATAATATCAATGTCGACTCTTTAACATTTTATCAACAGAAAAAAGAGTTAGTTAACCTGAAGGTTCAGGCCACTAAAGAGCAAAATACAATACAACTTAATCTATCAAGTAATAATCAACACACATTAACTGCTAACCTTTCGTTTGATCAGTTAAATTCTTGCTTCGAAATCAAAGAGGGGGTCTTGACGACTTCCTTGAATCAATTTGGAATAGAAAAAGGTAATCTGACTTTACCATTTACTGGGGTTTTAACTAGCGATAAAGTTATTTTAAAGAGTTCAGACAACGCTTTATTTAATATTGAAAAAGCGAAATTTTCAGATGACTTAATTGTTAAACCATTAGTAGGAAAGCTGACCTTTGAAGTAACAATACCTATTTCGCTTGAATCGAAACAAATTAATGCAAAATCAACATTAACAATTAATAAATTTGATGGCATATTTAAAGCGAGTGAATTTAAATCCGCAGTTGGCAACATCGACATTTCATTTAATAACAATCAATTTACTATTTCAACGCCCGCATTAACTATTGAACAAGTTAATATTGGTGTTAATTTCGAGAAGATTAGATTAGCAGGTAGTTATTCAGCATCGCTAAATGCACCGAGTAAAGGGTTAGTGAAATGGACGAAAGCGCAAGCCGCTATTTTTTCTGGCTCAGTTTTTCTTGATCAGGGACAATTGAATTTAGCTAAATTACCCCAACAATTTAATTTAAGGCTAAAAAAGATACAATTGAAAGATATCTTGGCTAAATATCCTGCTGATGGTTTAGCTGGAGATGGGGCAATTGATGGCACTTTGCCAATAACATTATTACCGTCCAGTAAAAAAGGGACAGCTTTTAATGAAGTCGTCATAAAAAACGGCCAGTTAGTTACGGTTAATGAAGGATATTTACAGTTTGAAAATACGGCACTGAAAAATTATGCCCAAGCTAACCCGAATATGAAAATTCTCACTGATATAATTAAAAATTTTCATTATACTAAGTTGTCGGGTATGGTGAGTTATCAAAATGAAATTGCTAAATTAGGACTAAATATTCAAGGTAATAACCGTGATGTTGAAAATGGTAAATCGGTGAATTTGAATATAAATCTTGAAGAGAATATTGCAAAACTATTAATAAGTTTACAACTTTCCGATCAAATTAACGAACCTATTCGTAAACGTATTGAAGCGTATTTAAAAAGGAAATCTTGATAGATAAGAGGTTATTCTATGATTAAAACTATTATTACAATTATAGTGTGTAGTGCTGTACTAATGGGTTGTACGCCAACGGTTAAAGTGCAAGCACCAAATGAGCCAATTAATATCAATTTGAACGTTAAGATTGATCACGAAATTAATATCAAAGTGGACAAAGCGCTAGATAATATTATTAATAAATCAGGTTTATATTAATATTAATGAGTGCATAAACACGACTTTTATAGCAAAACATTAAAATTTCAACCGTTTTTACATATTTAATTCATCTTAATATGATGTATTTAATAAGGAGTCTGTTATGAATAAAAAAGCGATAGTAGCATTATTATCAATCTTATTAGCTATGCCAGTTTTTGCTTTAAATTTAGATCAAGCGATTAATTCACTACCTCAAGCAAAAGCAAATGGTTTAGTTGGAGAACAAACCGATGGTTATTTAGGCGTTGTAAAAAATGAAGGTAATGCAAGCGAAATTGCCCAATTAATTAATCAGGCTCGTAAACAAGAGTACCAAAAAGTATCAGCTGAAAGTAACGTGCCACTAGTTGAAGTTCAAAACAAAGCAGGAAGTAAAGCTCAAGAAAAAACGCCTGCTGGTCAATACATCAAACAGCAAGGGCAGTGGATAAAAAAATAAAAGCAATCTTTATTATAGGAAAAGTATAACGATATTGTACTTTAATTGTTAATCAATAATGTGTATCCTGTTATTTTTGTGATTTGCTTGCAATAATATTTAAAATAAATTTTATTAGTAAATAGTATCGCTATAGCGATTTTAAATGGAGAAATTCAATGTGTTCGATTTTAGGTATTCTTGATATTAAATCAGATCCGGAACAGCTACGAACAAAAGCATTAGAGCTATCAAGCCTGCAACGTCATCGTGGCCCTGATTGGTCTGGTATTTTTGCTTCTGATAAAGCGATTTTAGCTCATGAACGTCTATCAATTGTAGATGTTAATACTGGATCTCAACCGCTTTATAATAAAGATAAAACATTAGTTTTAGCGGTTAATGGCGAAATTTATAATCATCAAGAACTCCGAAATCAGTACAAAGATCGTTATGAATTCCAAACAGGCTCTGACTGTGAAGTCATCTTAGCTTTATATCAAGAAAAAGGTATACACTGTCTTGATGACTTACAAGGCATGTTTGCGTTTATTCTTTATGATATTAATAAAGGCACCTATTTTATTGGTCGTGATCATATCGGTATCATTCCGATGTATATGGGACATGATGAAAACGGCACGTTTTACGTTGCGTCTGAAATGAAAGCATTGGTTCCGGTTTGTAAAACGATTGAGGCTTTTCCTCCTGGAAGTTACTTATCAAGTACAGAAGGTGAAATTAAAACCTATTACAAACGTGATTGGATGGAATATGATAACGTCAAAGATAATAAGACAGATATCAATGAACTTCGTGTTGCACTAGAAGAGTCTGTAAAAAGTCATCTTATGTCAGATGTTCCTTATGGCGTTTTATTATCTGGTGGACTTGATTCTTCTGTTATTTCAGCAATTACTAAAAAGTTTTCTGCTCGTCGCGTTGAAGATCATGAAAAATCAGAAGCATGGTGGCCACAATTGCACTCGTTCGCGGTTGGTTTAAAAGGTGCCCCAGATCTTAAGGCTGCACAAGCAGTTGCTGATCATCTAGGTACTGTTCACCACGAAATTAACTTCACCATTCAAGAAGGTATTGATGCAATCCGTGATGTTATTTATTTTATCGAAACGTATGATGTAACAACGATTCGTGCCTCAACCCCAATGTATTTAATGGCAAGAAAAATTAAAGCAATGGGCATCAAAATGGTCCTATCAGGTGAAGGTGCTGATGAAGTGTTTGGTGGTTACCTCTATTTCCACAAAGCGCCAAATGCCAAAGAGTTCCATGAAGAAACTGTCCGAAAATTAGCTGCGTTACACATGTACGATTGTGCACGTGCTAATAAAGCAATGGCTGCATGGGGCGTTGAAGCGCGTGTACCTTTCTTGGATAAAAAATTCTTAGATGTGGCAATGCGTATTAATCCGAAAGATAAAATGTGTGGTAGTAACGGTAAAATGGAAAAACACATTGTTCGTGAAGCATTTGAATCTTACTTACCAGCTTCAGTGGTATGGCGTCAAAAAGAACAATTCTCTGACGGTGTAGGCTACAGTTGGATCGATACCTTAAAAGAAATTGCTGAAAGCAAAATTACGGATCAACAGCTAGAAAATGCAAAATTCCGTTTCCCATACAATACGCCAACATCAAAAGAAGCGTATATGTATCGTGAGATTTTTGACGAATTATTCCCTGTTGAAAGTGCAGCACACTGTGTACCAGGTGGTCCTACCGTTGCTTGTTCAACTGCAAAAGCAATTGAATGGGATGAATCATTTAAAAATCTAAATGATCCGTCAGGCCGTGCAGCAGTTGGTGTACATAATGATGCTTATAAAAAATAGCAATCTTAAATTTTATAAAGGGCATGATTGCCCTTTTTTTATGTCTTGAACTCGTTAATGCTACATTCCTAAAGCTATATTCTTAAAGTCCTCCAGCATTATTAGTATATTTTCTGATAGAAAATAAATATCCCCTTATCAAAGCCGATTTTTATAATATTTCTTAAATATGTGATCTAAATTCATTTTTTTTTAAATCATTTTAATTATAATCAATGTTACCTGTCACATTTAAGTTAAAAAGAGGTTTATGAGCGTTAATTTTTTATAAAAAAGCAATAACGTTTATCTTTTATAAATTAGGAGTATGGAGTGGATAATTATAAAATTGCGATAATTAACTCAAGTAGTTTTGGAAAGTATTTTCCAGATCATTTAAAACGATTAGAAAAAATTGGCGAAGTAAAGCATTTTACTTTTGATAATGATATACCAGGGAAGGAATTAGCAAAGGCTTTAGAAGGTTTCAATATTTTTATTGCTAGTGTTAGACCTTTTTTTAACAAAGATTTTTTTGATAATAAAAAAGACCCTTTGTTTTTAATTTCTCGTCATGGAATAGGTTTTAATAATGTTGATGTTGTTGCTGCAAGGGAACATGGAACGATTGTAACAATTGTACCGCCTCTAGTGGAGCGAGATGCTGTAGCCGAAAATGCAGTGACTAATTTACTTGCATTAATTAGGCAAACAGTTCAGTCACAAGCTGCAGTGAAATCAAATGATTGGAAAAAAAGAGCTTCTTTTTTGGGTATCAATGTTACGGGTAAAGTTGTTGGCGTTATTGGTTGTGGGAATATTGGAAGTCGTGTGGCAGAAATTTTTAAACACGGGTTTAATGCGCGCTTACTTGTTGTAGATCCAAACGTAAATAAACAATGGGCTAATCAACATAATATTGAAATTGTTGATTTAGAGTATTTACTAAAACATGCGGATATCATTTCTCTAAATGCTTCATTAAATGAAACTAGTTATCATATCTTAAAAGATCACCAATTTTCTTTAATGAAAAAAGGCGTTTACATTACCAATACTGCTCGAGCTGAATTGATTGATGAAAATGCACTATTACACGCATTAAATGAAGGTATTGTCGCTGGTCATGCAACTGACGTAATGTATGTCGAGCCTTCATATAACGATAATCCTTTAGTTCAACACCCAAAAGTTCTTGTTACTCCACATACATCCGCTTATGCCATTGAGTGTTTGCAAGGTATGGGGGAGAAATGTGTCGAAGATGTAGAGAAATTTGTCAATAAGCAAGAATTACAATCAATTGTTTCTTAAAATTTTTTAAACATTATAAAAAAATCGAGGAGTTTATATATGCAAGAAATGCATGTAACGTTTCTTCAAGCAACCATTATTTCAATATGGGTTGCAATGGTAATGTCTCGGGGGCTGGGTGGAGCAACATTAACACTCAGATTCTCACCGATGATGACGGGGTTAATTGTTGGAATAGTCTTTAATGATATTTCAAACGCGATGATAATAACCGCAGCAATACAGTTAATTTATATGGGGGTATTTTCTCCTGGCGGACAAATGCCATCAGAACCCGCAATTGCAACTGCTGTCGCTGTACCTGTCGCATTACTCGGCGATATGCAACCAGCAGCTGCGGTGGCGGTAGCCGTACCTGTTGGTTTGTTAGGATCGTATTTATACCAATTAAGATTTTTCCTCAATACAATGATTATGAAATTAACTGAACGATATGCTGACGAAGCTAACAGTTCGGGATTAACTTTATCAATTATTATCTTACCAATCATTTGTAGTGTCGCACTCTTTTTACCATTTATGTTTGTCGCACTCTATTTTGGTGCGCCAATAATTGCAGATATCATTAAATCCAATGCTGGTGGACTTGTTTTCCATATTCTTAATGTAATTGGTGGTGGTCTTGCAGCAGTAGGTATTGCTCTGACTATTTATGTTATCGGTAAGAAAAATTACATCATTTTCTTCTTATTAGCTTACTTCATGGCCGTAATTGCAAAACCACTGAATATCACAATGGTTACCTACGCAATTGTCGGTGCTATTGTTGCGTTTATCTTTGTCCTTGCAAAGAATGAAGCGGTTAATTCTGCAGCTGAGCAACCTAGAAGTAATTCAAATAACCAAGTAGATGATGACGATTATTAATCTTTAATTGATTAATAAATTAAAAAGAGGAATTTATAATGACTGAAATCGTACAAGAAAGTATTGATCTCAAACCGGAAGCAATAACTAAAAAAGATATCACTATTGCATGGTTACGTTGGTATTATGCAAATGAAATCCCACACTCATTTGACCGCTATCTAGCCGCTTCTTTAATGTGGGGATTGATGCCAATTCTCAAAAAATTATATAAATCAAAAAGTGAGCTTTCTGCCGCTTATCAAAGACACTTATTGTTCTTTAACACTCAATTAACCTGGGGTGGCGGAACAATTTCAGGAATTATGGCGTCACTAGAAGCTGTAAGAGCAGATGAAGTTTATCAAAAGAAACCGATCAGCATTGATAACGACGTTCTCTATAATACAAAAGCTGGTTTAATGGGGGCTTTAGCCGGAATAGGTGACGCAATCGACTCTGGAACAGTGCAATATATCTTTATTGCAATTGCGCTTCCTTGGGCTCAAGAAGGCCTAGCAATTGGTGCTTTATTTCCTTTCATTGCATTTGTTATCTATCAACTTTTTGTTGGGTACTATTTTGCTCAGTTAGGATTCAAATTGGGTAGAAATGCAGCTACCGAAGTGGTTGGTAATAAAATGCAAATGGTCATTGAAGGCTTGTCCATTCTAGGCCTATTCATGATGGGTATTTTAGCTGCTAACTACATAAAAGTATCATCAAGTTTGAAATTCAATTTATCCGGTAAAGAATTTGTCATCCAAGATACGTTGGATAAAATCCTACCGGGTGTATTGCCTCTTATGGTCGTGATGGGATTATATTTCTATTTTTCTAAGAAAGGGTTAAAAGTAACTCAAGCATTAGTTGGATTAACCATAATACTTGGTGTATTAGCAGCCATTGGAATTTTATAAAATTAAAAAAATATAGAGGTAAAATTATGGGAAAAGTAGTGTTAGCGCGTGTAGATAGCCGCCTTATTCATGGTCAAGTTGCAACTAATGTCTCTAAAGCAGCTGGAGCAAATGCGTTATTTGTAGCCGATGATTACTCAGCAAATGATGAATTTACTAAAAATATTATATTAGGTGCTGGGGCAAGTACAGGACACAAAATAAGAGTATTAAAAGAAGATGGCGCGGTAAGATATTGGAATGATCGCCAGTATGATGATTTTAATGTTATTTTGATAACAAAAAATATAGAAGTTATGTATAAAATCATTAAAGCGGGTGTGCCAATAACTAATCTTAATATTGGGGGTTTACCGCTAGTACCTGGAGCAACTTCAATAATTAAAGAAGTATCGATTAATAAAGAACAACTTGATTTACTAATCGATTTACAAAACAGCTTCCCTAATATGGATATCTATTTTCAAGCGACGCCTTCGTTGAAAAAAGTCACATTAAACGAAGCGATTAAGATGTTTGAATAATATAGGTATCGAAAATATGATAGGTGTTTTATTAGTTAGTCATGGCAAAATGGCTGAAGGGATTAAAGATAGTGTATCAATGATTGTTGGAGAACAAGATAAATTTGAATCACTATCACTCAATCCAGGACAAGATATTGAACAATTAAAAGATAATTTATTTGATTGTTCAAAATCTCTAGACTCAGGGCAAGGTGTCTTAATTTTTGTTGATTTATTGGGTGCCTCGCCTTATAACGCATCAATGCGATGTTTGCCAGAATGGGAAAAATTAGGTATGAATGTCCGCGTCATTACCGGTATGAACTTGCCAATGGTAATTAATGCTGTATGTAATAGAGATTCATTATCACTACTTGATTTGGCAAAAGAGTGTGTTGAAACTGGACATGAGAATATCCAAGAAGCGATTAGCAATATGGCTAATTTCTCCCAATCTCAAAATGAAGATGATTATTGATTAAACTAACATCTTCTATAGATAATATTATTTGATAATCATTATTTTAATATTATCTATTTGTTTCGCTGTTAGTGTGACTAATATCGCACTAACAGTTTTTCTAAATTTGAATAATTATTAAAAATGGATAAATTTAAAGACCTTGTACTAAGATACTGTGTCATTTTTGGCAAAAGATTTACGTCTAAAGAAAAAATCACTTTTTTAAGAGTGATATCTAAAGAACTTACTCAATTGGGCTATATAGTTGATGCTAAATTAGCAAAATTAAAGTTAGCAACAAGACGGTATGAAAATTATTACAACGCTTATATTGGTAATTTAGATCAAGCTGAATTAATCATTTGTACCTATTATGATACTGGTATTAAAAATTTTAATTTTAATAAAAAATATGCATTCACGCCTCACTTTAGTAAATTAGGCTATTTTATAAGTATTTCGCCAATTATTTTCTTATTCATCACCTCATTGGTATTAAATTACTGGGTGTTCATACCCAAAATTCAGTCGCAGGGTTTTTTTAGTATTCCCGGTGTATCGTCTATTGTTTCGACTATTTTATTATTTTTTATTATTTTGAAATACAAAAGTGGCATTCCGAATCAAAAGAATTTTGTTTGTAACTCTTCAAGTATTATTACAATTATCAATTTAATTAATAAATTAGATAAAAAAGAAAAGAAGAAAATTGCTTTTGTTTTATATGATGATGGTAATAATGGACAATATGGCCTAAAGATGCTGGAAAGCTATGCAAAACAATTGAAAAATAAAAAATTCATATTTATTGATAGCATTGGAAATGGTGATGAATTGATTTATTTAAAACCTGAAGAGTCAAATATTCATTTAGAAAATATTGTTTTTAAACAAGGAACAATGGACATCCAATTTCCAAATTACATTATGATGACATCGGGAACAATGGATAACAGTGGTAAAATTATGATAAATAACGCTTTTAGCTCAAAAGATAATAATTTATCTGAAGAAACAATAAATAAACATACCCAGTCTCTTTTAAATGTATGTAAATCATTGATAAATTCAAATAAAAATTAAAAGCTAGATTTTTTATTTTCCTTTTCAAAAAAATCACATCTACCAATTTTGTTAGTAGATGTGATGTTCTTATCAATGCTGAGATTTTGCACCAACTGGTAAAATTGTACGTCCATATTGTTCATTAAGCACTTCAGCCATCGCTAAATAAATAGCACTGGCACCGCAAATAATACCCTCAAAACCGGCAATATGAATGATGTCATGGTTACCACAAATGTTACCAATTGCTAATAAAGCAAATAAAACAGTTAAACTTGCAAAAACAAATTGTAATACTCGATTACCTTTTAAAGTACCGATAAACATAAATGCGGTAAAAATTCCCCATAATGCCAGGAAGATACCCACAAAAGTTGCATCAGTTGGAGCGGTTGCTGGTGATGTCGGTAAATACCAAATACCAACAAGAGCGATCCAAAAGAAACCATATGAAGTAAACGCTGTAGTACCAAAAGTATTACCTTTACGAAATTCTAAAATTCCAGCGATCACCTGTGCCAGTCCACCATAAAAAATACCCATTGACACAATGGCCGTCATGACAGGAAAAAAACCTGCGTTATGAATATTTAATAAAATTGTAGTCATACCAAAACCCATCAAGCCGAGAGGACCAGGGTTTGCTAATTTAGTTTGTTCCATAAAGATCCTATAAATTAATTCTCATAATAAAAAGGCGGCAATAATAAGTGTAGAGAGGTCTATAATCAAGATTTAAGAAAAAATAATTTATTTTGCCCCTTGATATTAAAAATATTGTTCCCATTTATGTGAAAACAATTACATATCTTTGTCAAAATAAGGACTTGAAATTAAATATTTAAGACTTATATACAAAGAATAAAATACAGGTTTGAGGAGAAACGATTATGGGTAAAATTATTGGTATCGACTTAGGTACAACAAATTCATGTGTTGCAGTAATGGATAACGGCCAAGCAAAAGTATTAGAAAATGCCGAGGGTGATCGCACAACCCCATCGATTATTGCTTACACACAAGATGGCGAAATTCTAGTTGGTCAACCAGCTAAACGCCAAGCAGTAACCAATCCACAAAATACATTATTTGCGATTAAACGTTTAATCGGTCGTCGTTATGAAGACGCTGAAGTACAACGTGATGTTGGCATCATGCCATATAAAATTGTTAAAGCAGACAATGGCGATGCATGGGTTGATGTTAAAGGCCAAAAAATTGCTCCACCACAAATTTCTGCTGAAGTATTGAAGAAAATGAAAAAAACAGCAGAAGATTATCTTGGTGAGCCAGTAACTGAAGCAGTAATTACTGTTCCTGCTTATTTTAATGACGCACAACGTCAAGCAACTAAAGATGCTGGTCGTATTGCTGGTTTAGATGTTAAACGTATCATCAACGAACCAACAGCAGCAGCATTAGCGTATGGTTTAGATAAAGATGTCGGTAACCGCACCATTGCAGTTTATGACCTTGGTGGTGGTACATTTGATATCTCAATTATCGAAATTGATGATGTTGATGGTGAAAAAACATTCGAAGTATTAGCAACTAATGGTGATACTCACTTAGGTGGTGAAGACTTTGACTCTCGTTTAATTAACTATTTAGTTGATGAATTTAAACGTGAACAAGGATTCGATCTTAAAAATGATCCACTTGCAATGCAACGTCTAAAAGAAGCAGCTGAAAAAGCGAAAATTGAATTATCATCAGCACAACAAACTGATATTAACTTACCATATATCACTGCTGATGCAACTGGACCAAAACACTTAAATATCAAAGTGACTCGCGCTAAACTTGAATCATTAGTTGAAGATTTAGTTAAACGCTCAATGGAACCAGTTAAAACAGCATTAAAAGATGCAGGTCTTACTGTTTCTGATATTAAAGATGTGATTTTAGTTGGTGGTCAAACACGTATGCCAATGGTACAAAAAGCCGTTGCAGACTTCTTTGGCAAAGAACCACGTAAAGACGTTAACCCTGACGAAGCAGTAGCAGTAGGTGCTGCGGTACAAGGTGGTGTATTAGGTGGTGATGTTAAAGACGTATTATTACTTGACGTAACACCATTATCATTAGGTATTGAAACAATGGGTGGTGTAATGACTACCTTGATTGAGAAAAACACAACTATTCCAACTAAACATAGTCAAGTGTTCTCAACTGCTGAAGATAATCAATCTGCGGTAACCATTCATGTGTTACAAGGTGAACGTAAACGTGCAAGTGATAACAAATCATTAGGTCAATTTAACCTTGATGGAATTCAAGCTGCACCACGCGGTATGCCACAAATTGAAGTAACATTTGATATCGATGCTGATGGTATATTGCATGTATCAGCAAAAGATAAAAATACTGGTCGTGAACAAAACATTACCATTAAAGCTTCTTCAGGATTAAGTGAAGAAGAGATCCAAAAAATGGTAAATGATGCAGAAGCAAATGCAGATGCTGACCGTAAATTTGAAGAATTAGCTCAAATTCGTAACCAAGCTGATCATCTTGTTCACTCAACTCGTAAACAAGTGACTGAAGCTGGCGATCAATTATCAGCTGATGACAAAACCGCTATCGAAAGCGCCGTGAGTGATTTAGAAAATGCTGCACGCGGTGAAGATAAAGCAGAAATCGAAGCTAAAATTAATGCATTAATGGAAGCTTCAAAAAAATTACTTGAGTTAGCTCAACAACAAGCTCAAGCTGATCAATCTGCAAGCCAAGCAAATAGCGCAAACTCTGCTGATGATGTAGTTGATGCGGACTTCAAAGAAGTTGATGATAAGAAAAAATAAGCATTAACTAATATGTTTTTTAATGAGTTATTTCAACGAGTTTTAAACATGTAAAACATTAAACGGGCGCGAGGTAACTCAAGCCCGTTTAGTTGTTTATATAATGATTAAAGTTAAAGGTTAATTATGGCGAAGAAAGATTATTATGAAACATTAGGCGTAAGTAAAAGTGCTACTGAAGCTGAGATAAAAAAAGCCTACAAACGCCTAGCCATGAAATATCATCCGGATAAAAATCAGGATAATAAAGCAGAAGCTGAAGCGAAATTCAAAGAAGTCAAAGAAGCTTATGAAATCTTAACCGATCCACAAAAGAAAGCTGCTTATGATCAGTATGGACATGCTGCTTTTGAACAAGGTCAAGGTGGTGCTGGAGGCGGTGGCTTCGGCGGATTTGGTGGTTTTGGTGGAGGTTCTGCATTTGATGATATCTTCAGTGATTTCTTCGGTGGTGGGCGCGGACGTGGTCAAACCGCGTCACGAGGCGATGATTTACAATACAACATCTCATTAACGCTAGAAGAAGCAGCAAGTGGCGTAAGTAAAGAGATAAAAGTACCAACATGGGTAACTTGTGATGTATGTCATGGACAAGGAACAGAAAAATCATCTGATGTCGTAACGTGTGATACATGTCATGGCGCTGGTGTTGTACAAATGCGACAAGGCTTCTTTGCTGTACAGCAAGAGTGTCCAACCTGTCACGGTCGTGGAAAAATCGTTAAAAATCCATGTAAAAAATGTCATGGTGAAGGACGTATTCAGAAAACGAAAACACTATCTGTTACCATCCCTGCTGGCGTGGATACCGGAAACCGTATTCGACTTTCAGGCGAGGGTGAAGCGGGACTTAATGGCGCCCCAGCTGGAGATTTATACGTTCAGGTACAAGTAAAACCACATGCAATCTTTGAACGTGATGGTACAAACTTACATTGTGAAATTCCAATTAACATTGTTTTAGCATCACTTGGTGGTGAAGTAGAAGTACCAACACTAAATGGTAAAGTCAGCTTAACCATACCAGCTGAAACTCAAACAGGTAAAATGTTCAGATTGCGTGGAAAAGGAATTAAATCATTACGCGGTAGCGCAGTAGGTGATCTATACTGCCACGTAGTGGTTGAAACCCCAGTAAACTTAACTGGCAAACAAAAAGAGCTACTAAAAGAATTGGGTGAAAGTTTCAAAGCGGACAAAAACTCAAAACACAGCCCAAAAGAAAAAAGTTTTTTTGATAAAGTGAAAAAGTTTTTTGGATAAAATCAATTATCACTTAATAGCGAAGCAGGGTTTCCTACTTCGCTATTTTTTTGACACTCAAACAAGACTAAATGTATCTGTAAATATTAAATGTAAATTTGACCCGGCGCAGTAGTTAACTTGGGTGAAATAAAACCTAAATTAAAAGTTAAAAAAAACCCAGCATAAAGCTGGGCGAAACTTATTGTCAAATAAGAAACTTAGATTTTAGTTGTAAAAGTACGAGCAATAACATCGCGTTGTTGTTCAGCTGTTAACGAGTTAAAACGAACAGCATAACCAGAAACACGAATAGTTAATTGTGGATATTTTTCTGGATGTTGAACAGCGTCTTCTAAAGTCTCACGACGAAGAACGTTCACATTTAAGTGTTGACCACCTTCAACTTTAATTGTTGGTGCTACATCTAATGGAATTTCACGATATTCGATTTGACCAAGTTCAGCAGTTGGGACAACTTGATCTTCTTTATAAACTGATTTAGCAGCAACACAACGAGCTTCTTTTGTTGAATCATCTAATAACCAGAATGAGTTAAGTAGTGCTTTATTATCAGCTTTAGTAATTTGGATACCTGTAATCATTTTAAATCCTCCTAATGGATCTGGACGTTATTGTCCTAAACTATTGAGACTAATATAGCACTTTAAAAATTTGATTAAAATCAAAAAAAGCTATTAATCTGATAAGTTTTACCGTTGATTAGCTTTTTAACAATTAATAAGGTATAAACTTCAATTATATTGGGGGGTTAATAATTGATATAAATATGTTCAGCTTGAAAGTGAACTTCATCTTTATCTATTTTTAACGATTCTGCTAGTGTAAAAGCGAATTTAAATGCCATACCCAGCCCTTTACCACTCAAAAGATTTCCGTCACAGACAACATCTTGATCAACAAAGATCCCATCTTGAACATTTTTATATAAATCACCAGAACAGACATATTTCCGACCATTTAATAGCTTATTCTTACTCAACACTTTTGCTGCTGCCGAGCAAATCGGGCAAATCCACTTATTTTCCTTATCGTGGCGTTTAATAAAATCAATCACATTGGGATTATTGCCTAAATTAACTGTGCCATCTGGCCCACCCGGTAAAATCACTGCATCGTATAGCGTTGTTTGTTTATCCTTAAGCAATGCATGAGCTCTCATCTCAATACCATGGTAACTTTTAACCTCAATATCATCTTGGCAGGCTAATAGATGAACGGCTATTTTTACTCGGCAAAGTGCGTTATAGATAATAATGGCTTCAGCTTCTTCAAAACCTTCAGCTAATAAAATGGCTACTTTTGGGATCTTCATCATAAATACTCATAATAATGATTGAAATTTGAATCATTGTTTCATAAATTTTTTTACCAAATAAAAATTATTTTATAAAAATAAGATATATGTGAACAAAATCACATCGACTTTCAAAATTTTGCCATTTTTATAAAAAGTTGGCATATATATTAAAGTTTAAGAAAAGCACCCACCATAGACTAGCTAAAGAATGTGAAAAGGATATTTTATTTTTTGAAATAAGGAAAAATGAGTGGGGCAAATATGAAAAAGAGAGTGATAGGTTTAAAAAATTACTTAGCTTATGGCGCTGGTGATTTTTTAGGTGCGGGAACAACAGCATTGACTGCTGTGTGGTTATTATATTTTTATACAAATTTTTGTGGACTAACGCCTATCGAAGCCACATTTATTTTTGCGGCAGCAAGGGTTCTTGATGCAGTGATTAGCCCATTGATGGGTTATTTAACGGATAACTTTGGCCGAACTCGATTAGGTAAACGTTTTGGTCGTCGTAAATTCTTTATCTTACTTGGTATTCCACTCATATTTAGCTATAGCGTAATGTGGGCACCTGGTATGAATTATCTCTACTACTTAATCACCTACCTCTTCTTTGACATGGTCTACACCATGGTGCTGGTTCCATACGAAACATTAGTTCCTGAAATGACCGATGATTTTAAACAAAAAACCAAATTTTCCGGTGCACGAATTTCAATGGCACAATTATCGGCAATATTAGCCGGGTTCTTACCGGGGATTTTACTCAACTATTTTGGTAAAGATAATGCAATATCATTCTTCTATGCAAGTTTAGTCTTCTCAATCCTATGTTCTTTTGCCCTTTGCATGGTATACCTATTTACATGGGAAAGACCAAATGAACTAAAATCGAAAGAGGCTTTACAAGCAGAACAACTAGCTGCTTCATTATCATTTAAAGAAAGTATCCGCCATTTGGTTATCGAATTATTATCCACCTTCAAAATAAAAATCTTCAGACAGCATTTAGGCATGTATCTTGGTGGATATATTGCTCAGGATGTATTTAACGCCGTCTTTACCTATTATGTAATTTTCGTTCTATTACAAGAGCCAACCGTTGCTTCAATGCTAATTGGAACCATGTCTATCACCCAATTTGTTGCTGTACTTTGTATGATGCCATTATGCATAAAATATGGTCCAGCGCCGGCATACCGAGCTGTTGTAACTATCTTTGGCTTAAGTTGCCTCTCTTATGGCATCATTTGGTATTACAACTTAAGTCACATTCACACTTTACTTGTTACCATCTCAGCAATAGCTGGATTAGGTCGAGGTGGTATCAACTACGTTCCTTGGAATATCTACACTTATATTTCAGATGTTGATGAAATTATTACCGGCAAACGCCGAGAAGGTATTTTTGCTGGCGTAATGACATTTACCCGAAAAGCTTCACAAGCGGGAGCAGTAATGTTGATTGGTGTATGTTTACAATGGTCGGGCTTTGTGAGTGGCCAAAATCAGCAACCTGAACAAGTCTCGCTAACTATCTTATTCTTATTAGTGATTGGAACAATATTCGTTCTCTCATTAGGATTTTTCATTTCGTTGAAATTCAAATTAAATCTAACCACTCACAAAATTTTAATCAATGAAATTAATAACATAAAAGGTATTGGAACGAGTTCTGAAAGACGAATTAGTGATGAAGGCAAACCGGTTGTAGAAATGTTAACTGGTATGCCGGTTTCCCAGCTCTGGGGAAATAACAATATAGGTTATAAAAATAAATAAAAAAAGAATTCAAATTTAATGATTAGTAGAGGTACAAAATGCAGATATTTCCTGTAAAACATAGCAAATTACTTTGTAAACCTGAATATATAATTTCACGTTCTGAATTAAAACAACTGATACATAAAATTATTAATAATCTAATTAATATCAAAGATGAAACCGGTGAATTTCTATTACGCTTAGATGATGGACGTGTAATAGACACTAAAGGTTGGAATGGCTGGGAATGGACTCATGGCATTGGACTTTATGGTATGTATCAATTTTATCAACAAACAGGCGACAAACCGACGCTCGACATTATTGACGACTGGTTTACACAGCGCTTATCAGAAGGAACACCAACCAAAAATGTGAATACGGTTTGTCCATTTCTAACGTTAGCCTATCGATATGAAGAAACCAAAAACCCTGTTTTTCTACCATATTTAGAGCGTTGGGCTGACTGGGTAATGTATGAAATGCCAAGAACGAAATTTGGCGGTTTACAACATATTGTCTACAACAATGAAAATCATCAACAACTTTGGGATGACACGCTCATGATGAGTGTATTACCTATCGCCAAAATCGGTAAATTACTCAATAGACCAGAATATATACAAGAAGCCATTTACCAAATACTGATTCACATCCAATATCTAATGGATCGCCAAACTGGGCTTTGGTTTCATGGATGGACTTTTGACGGCAACCATAACTTTGCCAAAGCCAGATGGGCAAGGGGAAACAGCTGGTTAACCATCGTCATTCCCGAATTTATTGAACTACTTGATCTTGATCAAAACGATCCATTTAGAAAACTACTAATTGAAGTGCTCAATGCGCAAATTCAGGCACTGGCTAAATACCAAAATGAAAATGGGTTATGGCACACAATCATCGATGATCCAGATTCCTACTTAGAAGCATCGGCAACCGCGGGATTTGCCTATGGTATTTTAAAATCGATAAGAAAACGTTATATCTCTGATGAATATACCGTAATGGCAGAAAAAGCAATTAAAGGAATATTAACAAACATAGATGACAACGGAACACTACTCAATGTTTCATTTGGCACTGCAATGGGTAGCGACTTAGCATATTACAAACAAATCCCATTAACATCGATGCCATATGGCCAATCCATGGCAATTTTGTGTTTAACTGAATATTTAAGAGTGTTTATTTAATATCATCCAGCATTGATTAGCATTAGGTTTATTATTATTTTTAGGTATAATTATTATTAATGCAGTACCGTATAAAATTTTAGTAAAGGCAAAATATGAGTAATCAATTAACCTGGAACGATGTTATTGGCTCTGAAAAAGAGAAACCCTATTTTCAACATATAATGCAATTTGTTGCCACACAACGCGCTGAAGGTAAAACCATTTATCCTCCTCAGCGCGATGTGTTTAATGCATTTCGTTTCACTGAATTTAATAACATCAAAGTGGTAATTCTAGGGCAGGACCCTTATCATGGCCCAAACCAAGCTCATGGTTTATCCTTTTCTGTATTACCGGGAATCAAACCACCGCCATCACTACTCAACATCTATAAAGAACTCTCAACGGATATTGACGGATTTACTATTCCAAATCATGGTTACTTAGGTTACTGGGCAACTCAAGGCGTACTACTACTTAACAACGTATTAACGGTTGAAGCTGGTCAGGCCCACTCTCATGCCAAAATAGGTTGGGAAACCTTTACCGATCATGTTATTGCTGCGATCGATAAACATTTGGAAGGCGTGGTATTTTTACTTTGGGGCTCGCCGGCTCAGAAAAAAGGTCAATTTATTGATCGGCAAAAACATCATGTATTAACCGCGGTACATCCATCGCCATTATCTGCACATCGTGGCTTTTTTGGATGTAAACACTTCTCAAAAGCAAATGCGATCATTACACAGCATGGTAAAACACCAATCGATTGGCAACCAAGATTACCGGAAAATAAACAATGAGTAAAAAACGTCGCCCTGGCTTACAAGAAATCGCCAACTTAATCGGCATCAGCAAAATGACAGTCAGTCGCTTTTTGCGAGATCCCAACCTAGTATCAGAATCACTTCGGTTAAAAATCTCATCGGCTATTGATAAATTAGGCTATATTCCAAACAAAGCGCCTGACATGCTATCTAATGCCAAAAGTTATGCTATTGGCGTGGTATTACCCTCATTAACTAACCAAGTCTTTGCTGATATTTTAAAAGGTATCGAAATGGTTACTGATGTAAAAGGGTACCAAACCATGATCACCCACACTGGATACAGTGCGGATAAAGAAGAGCTACGGGTTCGTTCATTACTCTCTTACAACATCGATGGACTCATATTAACAGAAAGAATACACAATCCGGCTACGCTCAAAATGATCGAAATATCTGGCGTCCCAGTAGTTGAAATAATGGACAGTATCTCACCTTGCATAGATATGGCTGTTGGCTTTGATAACTTTACTGCCACCAAAAATATGATTCATCACATGATAGAGAAAGGGCGACGCAACATCGTCTACTTTAGTGCAAGGCAAGATCAGCGAAGCATCATACGTCAGCAAGGTTATGAAAAAGCCATGCAAGAGGCAGGATTAACGCCTAAAACATTAGCAACCAAAGAAGCCTCATCCTATGAACTAGGCGCAAGATTTTTACACCAAATACTAAAAGAGTACCCAAGTGTCGATGGCATATTTAGTACTAATGATGATTTGGCGCTAGGTGTACTACTTGAATGTCAACGTATTGGTATTAAAATACCGAAACAAATAGCCATCGTTGGATTCCATGGTCATAAAATTGGTCAATATATGAATCCCAAGCTAGCCTCAATCCAAACCCCAAGAATCGAAATGGGCAAAATTGCTGCCGAATTACTACTAAAACGTATCAATGGTGAAAAGGTCGAGCAAAAAGTTATCGATTTACCAGTTGAATATCTCGAAGGTGAAAGTTTATAAAAAAATGACAAGCAAGTATTCACATCATCAATAATAATGCCTTTATTGGGATTTCGGGTTTTCATGATTTGATAACTCTGCTATAATTACCTCTCAGTGGTTATTTATACCTACTAATTAGATCATCGAAAAATAACACTGAGGCCCCCATGAAAATTGTTGAAGTAAAACACCCTCTAGTTCGCCATAAAATCGGCTTAATGCGTGAACACGATATTAGCACAAAAGATTTCCGAGACCTTGCTAGTGAAGTTGGTAGCTTATTAACTTATGAAGCGACAGCCAATCTACCGACTGAAAAAGTCACAATTCAAGGTTGGTGTGGACCTGTTGAAGTAGAACAAATCAAAGGTAAAAAAATCACCGTTGTGCCTATTTTACGTGCTGGTTTAGGAATGATGGATGGTGTCTTAGAACATATACCTAGTGCAAGAATTAGTGTTGTTGGTTTTTATCGTAACGAAGAAACGCTTGAACCAGTCCCTTATTTCCAAAAACTAACTTCTGATATTGAAGAACGAATGGCATTAGTCGTTGATCCAATGCTTGCTACCGGTGGTTCAATGGTTGCAACTATTGATCTGCTTAAAAAAGCTGGATGTAAAAATATCAAAGTACTTGTATTAGTTGCTGCGCCAGAAGGAATCAAAGTATTAGAACAAGCTCACCCAGATGTAGAACTTTATACCGCATCAATCGATGAACGGTTGAATGAAAAGGGCTACATTTTACCAGGACTTGGTGACGCCGGAGACAAAATATTCGGCACTAAATAAAATCTCAAATTTTAGACCGGTTTTAACCGGTTTTTTTATGCCTACTATTTGATTATAAATAGATATGATTAACATTAAGTGGAATAAGAGAGGACAATGTGTCTAAAAATATCGATAATGAAGCATCACAACACTCGTGGCAAGACATTTTTACCGGCGCCCAAATGCTATTTGTTGCATTTGGTGCATTAGTACTTGTGCCATTATTAACCGGCTTAAATACCAATGTTGCTTTATTCACAGCCGGATTGGGCACACTATTATTTCAACTCACCACCAAAGGAAAAGTCCCGGTATTTTTAGCATCATCCTTTGCTTTTATTGCACCGATCTCTTTTGGCGTTGCACAGTGGGGAATTCCTGCAACATTGGGTGGACTTGTTGCAGCCGGTTTTGTGTTTATGTTTTTTGCCTTTTTGGTCAAAATTAACGGAAAGCACGTAATTGATCGCATTTTACCGCCAGTGGTTACCGGACCGATCATAATGGTTATCGGTCTATCACTTGCACCGGTAGCCGTCAAAATGGCAATGGGAACCGACAGTGGAATACCCGCCGAAAACTATCAATTAATTTTGATCTCAATGGCGTCACTATTAACCACCTTAATTGTAGCAATTTGGGCCAAAGGCTTTTTTAGATTAGTCCCTATCATTGCAGGTATTGTTGTGGGATACGCATTGTCTTGCATAATGGGCATAGTCAATTTTCAACCCATTATTGATGCGCCATGGTTTAAAGTACCAGATTTCACCTTTCCAGAGTTTCACTGGCAAGCTATCTTATATATGATCCCAATTGTAATTGCACCGACGATCGAGCATGTTGGTGATATTATGGCGATCAGCGCAGTAACTGGAAAAGATTATACCCGAGATCCGGGCTTACAAAGAACATTGCTTGGTGATGGATTAGCAACCTCAAGTGCAGGCTTCTTTGGTGGTCCACCTTGTATCACTTATGCCGAAGTTATTGGCGCGGTCACATTAACCCGTAATTTCAAAACACGAGTAATGACTTGGGCGGCAATTTGGGCGATTTTCATGTCATTTGTTGGAAAGATCGGCGCTTTTTTAAGTACGATCCCAACAGTTGTTATGGGTGGAATTATGGTGCTTTTATTCGGATCGATTGCATCAGTCGGTATTAATATATTGATCAAACATAAAGTCGATCTTTCTATATCACGCAATATGTGTATTGTCTCATTAGTATTAGTTTTTGGGATCGGCGGAATGATCTTTGATTTTGGATCTTATGCACTACAAGGCATTAGCTTATGTGGAATTTTAGCGATTTTATTAAATTTAATCTTACCTAAAAAATCAACTGACTAATAAATAGCTGTTAATCATCAAATTGATTAACGGCTAAAAAAATTACTGATTTTTACAAAAAAAAGTGAGGAGTGGGGTTTTTAGCGTTTAAAACTCCACTTAAAAATCAATAAATTATTCCAATAAAATAAAATTTTCCTGAATTAAAGATTATAGTTTTTAAGGATTTGTAAAGTTGATATTTATCAATTAAAACATAATTTCACAAAAAAATGTTTAGATCTTTTTCTGAAGATCTTTACAAAGATTAACGATCTAAAATGAAAAAATTATTGCGTCATATTTTTTCAGTCACTATACTTCCGGATCATTATTAGTTAGACAGATAAAATTTAACTAAAAAATATAAAAAAGTAAATAAATCATAAATATACTTGACAGGATTGTCGCATATGTTCTATAATTTTCAACAGGCAACAGGCAACAGGCAACTTGGCCAACCTATAATTTAAATTCGCCAAATTCAAACTCTCAGCCTATTTTTTTTCATTCCAGTTTATTAATCGACGAAAATTTAAGATCGCGTAGTCGATCGTTGCGCCGATCGTTATTTCGATCATCATTTGGATCATCATTCCGATCATCTCGTCGATCATCTCTCGGATCTAAATTACGCCGACAGATCTTTTTATCGCTCGGCTTTTTGCTAATACCTTTTTATTCCAGCCATGCATTAACCGTTAAAACCTCGAATATAATTCAGGGTAATGCGCCTTATTTAACTTTCGATGGTGGTAGAACACGAGCGCTTAATATTGAAGTTTTGCTCGGTATTACACTCTCTAACGGAGAACAGTACACGGCTAAAACCAATACTTCATCATCTTCAAACCCCATTGAGTTACCGGTTGCAGGTCAAAGTTTTGCTGATATAGATATGATCTTTCCAACGAATGTCGATTTAATCGCTT
>NZ_JAFNNA010000016.1:50792-52211 GCF_026536965.1 Gilliamella sp. B2911
GGATAAGAACTTTCCGACTACAGCTGCTAACAACATGTACTTTGATTTAAGCATTGCAGGTAATAAACAAGCATTGTCTTGGTCTCCGGTCTCGCGTGGTGGTATCACGGCGACTATGACCAATTCTACAGCGACAGGCGTACGGGTTACCTTAACTGGCCCTGTTGCAACCGAATCTCAATGGAATTCCAGCAATCCTGATCCTATTACTATGCCTACTTTGCCCCAGACCTTCGAGTTAGTTGGTCGAGATAGTAGTGGTAACGCTATCGTTAAATATGGATTTACGTTAAAACAATGGTTTGTCAACCGAGGTAAAACTTATTACAGCTATCCTAGCATGGAATCCTGGTGTAACAGTATTGGTTATCGCCTGCCTAAAGTTAAGGATTTAACTAATGCAAAACGTTATGAAATTACTGGAGGTACACCTTCATCATCAGGTGATTATTATATGCGTACAATTGGTGCAGGCTTTATTGCGGAGTGGGGTAATATAGGCAAATATGATCGAACCAACTTTGACGCCGTCCAATGGTACTGGACCAGTGATGAAAAAAGTTTGAGCCGGTTCGTTGTTTTTCCTAAAGATGGTCATGTACATTGGGCTGATCCCTCGTATGATAATTCGGTAGGACTTTGCACTTATCCTTAACGCTTATTTTTTCGTTCTTAATTACATTAAGGTTTAGGGAGGGATTAGGAACGGAAACGATTTTATGGCTTCACGATACATAAGCACCCGCCTCGGCGGGTTTATTTTTGAGGTTTTTTATTGCAAAAAAAGTTGAGGAGTGGGGTTTTTGGGGGTTTAAATTCTGTTTTGAAATATTGTCTTAAATAAATAATTCCGCTCTAACTGTGGTGCTTTTTAGTAGCTGTTTTTTGCATCAAAAAAAGTTGAGGAGCGGGGTTTTTGGGGGTTTAAATTTCGCTTTGAATTATTATCTTAAATAAATAATTCCCCCTTAAACTGTGTCGTTTTTTAGTAGCCGTTTTTACATCAAAAAAAGTTGAGGAACGCGGTTTTTTGGGGTTTTAAATTTCACTTAAAAAGTTTTAAATGATCAAACTTACTAAATTTCTAATTCAAAGCCCTAAAATAAAATTTTTGAGGATCAATCGCTCTAATTTTAAAGATTTGTAATTGGAATATCTCTAATTAAAACATCAATTAACCAATTATAATTTAGATCCTTTTTAGATCTGATTTACAAAAGTTAACGTAAATGAGCGAAAAAAAATGTTGCATCGTGTTTTTCCAATCACTATACTTTTTACACGGTTTTAGCTAACAGGCTAAAATTTAACAGAAAAGTATAAAATTGTAAATAAATCAAAAAATTACTTGACAGGATTGTCACATATGCATTATAATTTTCAACAGGCAACAGGCAACAGGCAACCTGGCCAACCTAT
>NZ_JAFNNA010000017.1:0-25861 GCF_026536965.1 Gilliamella sp. B2911
CCAACTTCATTATCGCCTGCTTTCGCTGACGCCGTGTCAGTGGATGCGCATTATAGGCACTTCTTTTTTTTTGGCAAGTGAAAAACAGCAATTTATTAATCGTTCGAATAAGCTTTAATCATCTAATACACTAATTCTCTGATATTTATCAAGATTATATTTAGATAATTTTTCCATCAATTTTTCAACTTGTTGGTTACATAATGTGCTTAAGACAATATTGTCTGTTGAAGATTGTGCTGTAACACTCTTTAGATCAAATCGCTCATTAAGTAATGAATAAACTCGAGAAGCGATCGCATTTCCCGAATCAATAAAAGTCGTATTAGGGAAAAGTAGTTTAAGTTCATCTTTAATAAATGGATAATGAGTACAACCAAGCACAATTGTATCAGGAATGACTGGTAGATTGAGCCATGGCTGCATTAGCATCTCAAGTTGCTGCATATCAACATCAATGCCTTGTAATTTATTCTCTGCTATATAAGCTAATTCAGATAAACCAAGTAATTTAACATTACAATCAGGAGCAAACTCTTTAATTAAATTACTTGTATATGCTCTTTGAATTGTAGCTTTCGTCGCTAATAACCCAATACATTTATTTTTAGTAATTATGCTTGCAGGTTTAATTGCAGGTACAACACCGACAATAGGAAAAGAAAACTTTGAGCGTAAACTAGGTAAACAAATAGTACTTGCGGTATTACATGCAATGACGGCTAAATCAATTGAATATGATTCTATAATTGTATCTATTATATGACTTACTCGTTTAATTAAAAATTCAGAGGATTTGTCACCATAAGGAAACATCTCATTATCAAAGGCATAGATATACCGTAAATAGGGTATTTTATTGTAAATTTCATTATAAATAGATAACCCACCGATACCCGAATCAAAAACTAATACTGTTGGAGTTTTTTTTACAATATTCATATGCAGTTAACGAAGGTTAAAAAATTAATCGAGCCATATCCTAAATTGATTAAAATTTTATGCAAGCAATTTTGTTTAAGGTAGTACTGGCTTTTTACAGAATAAATCATTAAAATAGACGTCTAGATGGTAAAACTGCCAAACATAAGTATTTCATACGATTATATTTAGAGCATTGCTCTAAATAAGTTAAAGAAGGTAACACATGTCAGAATTTTTATTTACTTCAGAATCTGTATCAGAAGGTCATCCTGATAAAATAGCCGATCAAATATCTGATGCAGTTTTAGATGCTATCTTAGAGCAAGATCCTAAAGCTCGAGTGGCTTGTGAAACTTACGTAAAGACTGGTATGGCATTAGTTGGCGGAGAAATTACAACTTCTGCTTGGGTAGATATTGAAGAATTAACTAGAAAAACGATTAATGATATTGGTTATACCAGCTCAGAAATGGGGTTTGATGCTAATTCTTGTGCTGTTCTAAATGCTATTGGTAAACAATCACCAGATATTAATCAAGGTGTTGATAGGCAGAATCCATTGGAACAAGGTGCTGGTGACCAAGGTATCATGTTTGGTTATGCTACAAACGAAATGCCTAATTTAATGCCTGCAGCAATTAGTTATGCCCATGACCTTATGCAACGCCAAGCTGAAGTGAGAAAAAATGGCACCCTCCCGTGGTTAAGACCTGATGCAAAAAGCCAAGTTACTTTAATTTATCAAAACGGAAAAATCCAAGGTGTTGATACTGTGGTTTTATCAACCCAGCATTCAGAAGGTATTGAACAAAAAGCTCTACATGAAGCCGTCATGGAAGAAATCATTAAACCAACGTTACCGGCGGAATGGCTAACTTCTAGAACGAAATATTTTATCAATCCTACAGGACGTTTTGTAATTGGTGGACCTATGGGAGATTGTGGTTTAACCGGCCGAAAAATTATTGTTGATACCTATGGCGGTGCAGCACGTCATGGTGGTGGTGCGTTTTCTGGAAAAGATCCTTCAAAAGTAGACCGTTCCGCTGCCTACGCAGCAAGATATGTTGCTAAAAATATTGTTGCAGCGGGACTTGCTGATAAATGCGAGCTACAAGTTTCTTATGCAATTGGTGTTGCTAACCCAACATCGATTTATGTCAATACTTTCGGTACTGAAAAAATTGAGCATAATAAAATTATATCTTTAATTAAAGAATTTTTTGATTTAAGACCTTACGGATTAATTCAAATGCTAGATCTCATCCAACCAATCTATCAAAAAACTGCAACTTACGGCCATTTTGGTCGAGATATATTCCCTTGGGAAAAAACAGATAAAGCAGCCATTCTTAGAGATGCAGCAGGATTATAAACGAATTCCAATTTATCTCCATAATCAAGTATTGGCTTGTTTAAGAACTCACTTAACTCAAGCCAATAATATATTAAATACTAATTATAAAGAACCCAAAGTCAGTTATAAACCTAAAGGTAGTGTTGCTGGATGCGCTTTTTTAACTCGCTGGGAAATTCAACTCAATAGCATAATGCTTAATGAGAATGGAGAAAAATTTATTAATGAAGTTGTTCCTCATGAATTAGCACATCTCATTACCTTTCAAAAATTTGGAAAAGTAAAACCTCATGGACAAGAATGGCAATATATCATGTCTGAAATAATGAAAAAGGAACCTAAAGTTACTCATAATTTTAATATTAAACTTAACGAATATGTCTATATTTGTAATTGCCAAGAACATTATTTATCACCAATACGACATAACAAAATTCGAAAGAATAAAACTAGTTATCAATGCCGTAAATGCGGTACTATACTAAAACTAAAAATATCTATTTAATTTTGAAGTAAAACATGCCTAATTTTGATACACATTTTTACAAAAGTTCCACAATTATTGTGATTTTAAGCTTTTTTTTATATATAGCAGGTAACTTTTTCATTCCATTGTATGGAAAATTGACTGTTAGCTTGGTCGAACATTTACAGTCTCTTTTCTTATTATTTATGTGCTGTTACACATATTTATATGCTAAAAAGGTCAAGAATCATGTAAATCTTTACAAATTTTGGGTTTGGACAATTTTCTGGTGGTTTATGCTTTTTGGCAGAGGAATCAGCTGGGGGCGTGACTTTTTCCCTGAGGTACCCCGTTTCTACTATAAAATAATTGCTGGTATCTTAATTGGAATACCTTTTTTAACAATATTTTTACCGACAATCCGTCAAGAGATAGTTCGCCGTTATAAATTTGAAAAAATTCCTGTCTGGCACATCTTTTTTGCTTTCCTCTTTCTAGGAATTGCTGATATTGCTGAACATCATCGTATTGGTCATCAATTTTTAATCCTAAGCAACGAAAGAAAAGATCTTATTGAAGAGTTAATGGAAATACCTTGTCTTTTAAGTCTTGCATTAATAACTATTTATATGCAAAAAAATGAACAAGAGAGGTTAAACAAGCCATGTTAAGCTATCGTCATAGCTATCACGCGGGAAATCATGCAGATGTGTTAAAACACATTGTATTGACGTTATGTATTAATGCATTGAAAGAAAAAGAAAAGCCTTTTTTATATTTAGATACACATTCTGGCGCTGGTCGCTATTTACTACAAAGTGAACATGCTGAAAAGACTGGAGAATTTTTATCAGGAATCAATTTAATTTGGCAACAATCTGATACGCCAGAACTACTTAACACCTATTTATCTGTTCTGAAGCGTTATAATCCTTTCGATAATTTAAAATATTATCTAGGCTCACCTTTAATTGCTAAGCAATTACTAAGAGAGCAAGACAAACTTAATCTTACTGAACTTCACCCAACTGACTATTCCTTATTAAGACAAGAATTTAGTAAAGATAAGCGAGCTAAAGTATTTAAAGAAGATGGATTTGCACAACTCAAATCAAAATTACCCCCTGAATCACGACGTGGTATTATTTTGATAGATCCATCATATGAGATAAAAGATGATTATCAAAAAATCCCAAAAGCATTAATTGAAGCATATAAACGTTTTGCAACCGGGGTTTATTTAATTTGGTATCCAGTTGTCTCTAGAACTCAAACACAAAAGATGATTGAGCAAATTATTAATTCAGGTATTAAAAGAATTTCACAATTCGAATTGGCAGTAAAACCCGATAATAATCAGAAGGGAATGACAGCTTCAGGTATGATTGTGATTAATCCACCTTGGAAGTTAAATGAGCAAATGCAAACAATTATGCCTTGGTTAAAAAACATTCTTGATACAGAGAAAACAGGAAATTATCTTATCAAAGAACTTGTTAGTGAATAATTTAAGCTATTTTTAAGTTAAAAATGCGAGATTTTCTCGCATTTTTTATTAAAACTTCAAAAATCTCTATTAAGGGAAGAAATGGCAAGCAAAGAGATAAATCCATAATATTAAAGTCAAAAGTAATGAAAGAAAAACAGCCGCGGAGCCATAATCCTTTGCTCGACCAGATAATTCATGTCGCTCACTTCCAATTCTATCAACCACACATTCAATGGCACTATTAATGAGTTCAACTATCATCACAAAGCCTATTGAACCAACTAATAAAATTCGCTCATAAATAGAAAAATCAATAAGCATTACAATAACATAAGCAAGAATTAACAAAATTAATTCTTGTCGGAACGCTGCTTCATTTATGATAGCTGATTTAAATCCCTTTAATGAGTACTTCGTCGCATTAATAATACGTTGTAGTCCTGTTGCTTTTTTCACAATAACTTCCCAAATTTAAAATTATCTTACATAGCCATAATTCATCAGACGCTGGAACCTTCTTTCAAGAAGCACAGGCAACTCAAAACTACCTAATTCATCAAGATCAGATAATAATTGCTTTTTAAGTGAGGCTGCAACAGCACTATAATCTCGATGAGCGCCACCTAAAGGTTCAGGGATAACTGCATCAATAAGTTTTAGTTTTATCAATTTATCTGCAGTCATATTCATTGCTTCAGCCGCCACTGGTGCTTTATCTGCGCTCTTCCAAAGAATAGACGCACAACCTTCAGGAGAAATAACAGAATAAGTGCTATATTGGAGCATATTAACTTTATCGGCCACACCTATTGCAAGTGCTCCACCAGAACCACCTTCACCAATAACAGTACAAATTGTTGGTACATTTAAACGAGACATTTCACGTAAATTACGAGCAATCGCTTCAGCTTGTCCCCTTTCCTCTGCTCCAATACCAGGATAAGCACCTGGTGTATCAATAAAGGTAATGATAGGTAATTTAAATCGCTCAGCCATTTGCATTAATCTCAATGCTTTACGATAACCTTCAGGAGCAGGCATACCAAAATTACGATAAATTTTTTGTTTAGTTTCACGACCTTTTTGGTGACCAATAACCATAACAGGTCGGTCATCAATACGAGCTATTCCACCAACAATTGCTTTGTCATCTGCGTAAGCTCTATCACCGGCCAGCTCATCAAAGTCGGTAAAAATTTCATTAATATAGTCCAATGTATAAGGGCGATTAGGATGTCGGGCTAATTGAGCTACATCCCAAGGTGATAAATTTGAAAATATCTTCTTAGTCAACTCACGACTTTTTTGATTCAACTGTTTAATTTCTTTATCTAAATTGATATCCAATTCAACTTGTTGCGAATCAATATTCTTTAAGGAATTAATTTTTGCTTCTAATTCCGCTATCGGCTTTTCAAATTCCAAAAAATTATTCATAACGCTTATGATTGCCTCTTGTATTAATTGTATTTAGTTAAAATACATTACTAAATTTAGTATACTGACTATTTATTAAAATAAAATTAAGTCAATTTTACTATGTAATAATCATTGAAGTCACCAATATTTATTATTAATGAACATCAACATTCCAAATGGCACAGCTAGCTTTTAATAGGTTAACTGCAACCATTAAATAAAAAATCTGTTATTTAATTAATCAAATTCAAAGTCCACTCGCTCATTTCCTAATAAAGTTTTCAACTCTATTATTAGCGCATCTTCAGGCACAATCCGCCAAGTTGTACCAAATTGAAGACGTACCACAGAATCTTCTCTATGATAATAGAGATTAATCGGGACGCTACCATGTCGATAAGGTTCTATAATTTGTTGTAATCGCTGTAAAATTGGACGGTTAACTTCAGCGTCAGATAAGGTTAAAGATAATCCTTTAACATACTTAGCCCTAGCATCTTTTAAGTCGACAATATCGCGAACCGACATCTTAAATCCGCCATTAAAATCATCATGACTAACTTGACCTGAAACGATTAAAATTTTATCTTTCACTAACAAATGACCAAACTTTTCCAATGCGTCAGAAAAAAGCAAGCCATCAATTCGTCCAGATCTATCGTCTAAAGTGAATAATCCAATCTTATTACCTTTTTTAGTTATTCGAACTCTAGCATCAACAACAATACCGGCAAATGTTGCCATTTTCCCCCATCCAGTTGGAGCCGCTTCACTTATTCTAACTCCACCAGAATATCGATTAAGTTCTTTTAAATATTGCGTAACTGGATGGCCGGTTAAATATAAACCTAAGGCTTCTCGTTCACCTTCAAGTAATACTTGTTCGGGTAATTCAGGAACAGCAGCATAAGCATTTTCAACTTGTTCTGGCTCCTCAGCTAATACACCAAACATATCTTCTTGCCCAATGGTTTGAGCTCTAGCATACTGATCTGCTGCTTGCATGGCGTCATTGATACTATGCAAAATAGCCGCTCTATGAGGACCTAATTTATCAAAAGCCCCAGCCATAGTTAATTTCTCTAACACGCGCCGATTGATTTTCTTCATATCTGTTCGAGCACAAAGCTCAAAGATATTTTTAAAATAACCACCACTATTACGTGCTTCGACAATAGCCTCAATTGGGCCCTCACCAACGCCTTTTATTGCACCAATACCATATACAATTTCGCCTTTATCATTCACATGGAAATGATAAAGACCACTGTTAATATCAGGAGGATTTACTTGCAGCCCCATTCTTAAACACTCATCAACAAGACCCACAATTTTATCTGTATTATCCATATCAGCAGTCATTACGGCTGCCATAAATTCGGCTGGGTAATGCGTTTTCAACCATAATGTTTGATATGAAACAAGTGCATAAGCAGCTGAGTGAGATTTATTAAAACCATATCCGGCAAACTTCTCAACCAAATCAAAGATATGCATGGAAAGTTCACCATCAACACCTTGTTTCTCAGCGCCTTCTTTGAAGACCGAACGCTGTTTGGCCATCTCTTCTGGTTTTTTCTTACCCATTGCTCTTCGAAGCAAATCGGCGCCACCAAGTGTATAACCCGATAGCGTCTGAGCAATCTGCATAACTTGTTCTTGATATAGGATGATACCATAGGTCGGTTCTAAAATTGGTTTAAGTGATTCATGCTGATGATTTATATCAGGATATGATACCTCCTCCCGACCATGTTTACGGTCAATAAAATTATCTACCATGCCTGATTGCAACGGACCTGGTCGAAATAGCGCAACTAAAGCGATCATATCTTCAAAACAGTCAGGTTTTAAACGTCTGATCAAGTCTTTCATTCCGCGCGATTCCAGTTGGAATACAGCTGTTGTCTCAGCTTTTAATAATAATTGGAACGATTCTTCATCATCAAGTGGTATGCGAGTAATATCAACTGGTGGTTTTCCATCTTTTAATCGGCGCTCATTAATCATTTTAATAGCCCAATCAATAATGGTTAAGGTCCGTAACCCTAAAAAGTCAAATTTAACAAGCCCTGCGTATTCAACGTCATTTTTATCAAATTGTGTTACTGGGTGATGACCTTCGGGATCGCAATAAATAGGAGAAAAATCGGTAATCTTAGTCGGAGATATTACTACACCACCGGCATGTTTACCTGCATTTCGAGTTACCCCTTCTAATTGTCTGGCGATATCAATGAGAGACTTAACTTCTTCGTTGTTATCATAAAGCTCTTGAAGTTGAGGCTCAACTTCAAATGCTTTAGCTAATGTCATACCCGGATCAAGTGGAATTAATTTTGAAATACGATCAACAAATCCATAAGGATGACCAAGAACTCGTCCTACATCGCGAATAACTGCTTTAGCAGCCATTGTACCAAATGTAATAATTTGAGATACTGCATCGCGACCATACATATCAGCAACGTGATCAATAACCATATCACGCTTTTCCATACAAAAATCAACATCGAAATCCGGCATTGAAACCCGTTCTGGATTTAGAAAACGTTCAAAAAGTAGGTCAAATGCTAATGGATCTAAATCAGTTATCTTTAGAGCATAAGCAACTAAAGAACCGGCTCCTGAACCACGTCCTGGGCCAACAGGAATATCATTATCTTTTGACCATTGAATAAACTCCATGACGATCAAAAAGTACCCAGGAAAGCCCATTTGGTTTATTACGTTCAATTCAGTTTCTAACCGCTCATCATACTCAGGACGTCGCTGTTTTCGAACTTCTGGATCAGGAAAAAGAAACTCAAGCCGCTCTTCTAAACCTTCACGTGATTTATGCACCAAAAAATCTTCGGTTGACATATCACCCGTAGGAAACTGTGGTAAAAAATATTCGCCGAGTCGAATAGTCACATTACATCGTTTAGCTATTTCAACACTATTTTCCAACGCCTCTGGAATATCGGAAAACAATTTGCACATTTCTTGTTCCGATCGTAAGTATTGCTCGGATGAATAGTTTTTCGGTCTACTTGGATCTTCAAGTGTATTACCATCGTGGATAGCTACTCGAATTTCATGCGCTTCAAAATCAGAAGATGATAAGAAGCGTACATCATTAGTCGCCACAACCGGTAAGGAATATTGTTCAGCGAGTTTAATTGCGCTATGAATAAATAACTCTTCATTGGCGCGATTTGTACGGACTAATTCAAAATAGAAATGTTGATTAAAATTTTCTAAATAGTAAGTGATCGCCTCATCAATAATCGCTTGATTATCGCGAATAACACCAATACCAATATCACTTTCACGACCAGCTAATATGATTAAACCATCTCGATGGATAGTTAGCCATTCTTGATCAACAACAGGCATATCACCAATATAGCCTCGTTGATAAGCTTTTGAAATTAATAAGGTAAGATTTTGATAGCCTGTATTATTAGCGGCTAATATTGTTAATCGATAAATATCATCACTTAGTTGTGAACTTTTAATTGCTAAGTCAGCACCAATAATGGGTTTAATGCCTTTTCCCATGGCTGATCCATAGAACTTAACTAGTCCACAGAGATTGGTAAAATCAGTAATTGCAAAAGCAGGCATTTGCAATTTACTTACTTCATTGACTAAAGCACCTACTTTAGCGATACCATCAACCATTGAAAAATCGCTATGCAAATGAAGATGAATAAACTTAGGTTCGGTCATATTTACCAAAAGTAATTACACAAAAAATTAGCCACAATTATAGCACAAACCAGACGAATATTCTTATTGCTTTATTTATCAAAAAATCGACTAATAAAACAATAAATAAAACTTCCGTTATAAAGAACGGAAGTTAATCAAATTAGTCTTAAAAATTATAAAAAGTTATTTGCGCCGTAAACCTTCAGCATTAGCTGCTTTTATCGCAGCAAATACTGTTTCTGGAGAAATTTCTGCAGGAGAATTATGAATTGATTCACCTTCAGCACAAGCTAAAATTGCCACTTGCATCAAATCATCATCGCTAACATTAGCTAATCCAATTTCTGCTAGCGTAGTTGGCAATCCAACTGACTCACAAAAATGATAAACAGTCTCGATCATTTCAGGATCGCTATCGATTAGCATTAACATAGCAAGCGTACCAAATGCTACTTTTTCACCATGCCAATAATTATGCGTTGCTTCTAATGCTGTAAATCCATTATGAATGGCATGGGCAGCTGAAAGCCCACCGCTTTCAAACCCCAATCCGGAAAGAAGTGTATTAGCTTCAATTACATGTTCTAGGGCTGGGGTTACGACTTTTTGTTCACAAGAATTTTTAGCCTGAACACCATAGTTAAGTAATATTTCAAAACAAAATTTTGCTAACGCAAATGCAGTCATTGGACCTGGTCGTCCAGTCATATTCCCAGCTTTTGATTGCCTACAATCTTCGGCCTCAAACCATGTTGCTAAAGCATCTCCCATACCGGCAACTAAAAATCTTACAGGAGCATTAGCGATAACTTTTGAATCAACTAATACTACATCAGGATTTCTAGGTAACACAAAATATCTTTTAAATTCACCAGTTGGCGTATAAATTACTGATAAAGCACTACAAGGCGCATCTGTAGAGGCAAGCGTAGGGACCACAACACAAGGGTAGTTAATAGTTGCTGCAACCGCTTTCGCTGTATCAATAACCTTCCCCCCACCTATACCCACAATCACATCAATATTTTGAGATTTAGCTAACTCAATTATCCTTGCAATCTCTTCATCGCTACATTCTCGATTAAAAATATCGACGATACTTTCAATATTACCTGATAGTGATTTTTCGATAGTTTTAGATAAGTTTTTATGTGCAGATGGACTTTCAAGTAATAATGCTTTTTTTCCAAGCCTTGCTAACTCTTGGCCTAGGCTATTTTCAATTGCATTAAAACCTTGAATGTAACGATTTGGAAAAAGTGCAGTAGTAATCATAATAACAGCTCCTAAAAAATAAAAAATCCTGCATAGATAAATCTTATTATTTTAAGAAATATTTCTATCTATATTATTAGATTAAAACATACGCTTTTATTATTAATATACTACTAAATATTTTAAAAAATGAGGTGTATGCCACATTTTTTATTGTGAAATGTATTATTGAAAAATGAAAAAAGGAAATAGTTACTTCCCATCACCAAATCGTGATGGGAAAAATGGAGATTAAATCTTCTTGAATAAGACTGAACCGTTAGTACCACCAAAGCCAAATGAATTACAAAGAGCATATTCTAAGTTTTTCACTTGACGAGCTGTGTGTGGAACATAATCAAGATCACATCCCTCATCAGGATTATCTAAATTAATTGTTGGAGGAACAGCCTGATCACGTAATGCAAGTACAGTAAAAATAGACTCAACCGCACCAGCTGCACCTAATAAGTGCCCAATCATTGATTTAGTTGAACTTACCATTACTTTGTTGGCATTTTCTTTAAAAATGCTTTTAACTGCTTGAGTCTCAGCTTTGTCGCCAGCAGGAGTTGATGTACCATGAGCATTAATATAACCAATATGTTCAGGTGTTATTCCTGCATCACGAATCGCACATTTCATAGCTAATGCCGCTCCGCTTCCATCCGCTGGAGGTGAAGTCATATGATAAGCATCACCACTCATACCAAAACCAACTACTTCAGCATAAATCTTAGCACCACGCTTTTTAGCATGTTCATATTCTTCTAGGAACATGATACCTGCACCGTCACCAAGCACAAAACCATCACGATCTTTATCCCATGGTCGACTTGCAGCTTTTGGGTTGTCGTTATTCGTTGACAAGGCACGCGCAGCCCCAAAACCACCGATACCAAGAGGAGTACTCGCTTTTTCACCACCACCGGCTAACATCGCATCGGCATCACCATATGCAATCATACGCGCTGCATGACCAATATTATGTACGCCAGAAGAACAAGCGGTAGCAATAGTAATACTTGGACCTTTTAATCCGTAAATAATTGATAAGTGACCAGCGATCATATTTACTATAGTTGATGGTACAAAGAAAGGACTAATTTTACGTGGTCCACCATTAACTAATGCACTATGATTTTCTTCAATTAATCCTAGTCCACCAATACCTGAACCGATAGCACAACCGATTCGCTCTGCATTTTCTTCCGTAATTTCAATACCCGCATCTTGCATTGCTTGCATACCTGCTGCAATACCGTATTGGATGAAATAATCCATTTTACGAGCATCTTTACGTGAAATATTATAATCTTCGCCATCAAAGTTTTTAACCATCGCTGCGAAGCGGGTTGCAAAAGGGGCTGTATCAAAGTGTTCTATAAGTTCTACACCACTTTGACCTGCTAATAAAGCTTGCCAAGTAGAATCAACTGTATTACCTACTGGAGATATCATGCCCATTCCAGTAACAACAACTCTGCGTTTAGACACATTGTCCTCCAGAAAAGGATTGAAATGAAATTTGAATCATTGAAAATTTTTTATGAGTTTTCAAAATAAAATTGGAATCCACTCTATAAAAATAGAGATATAAATACAAACTAGGCGATCATTTGACCGCCTATTATGAAAACTCTGCTAACCTTATTGATTTGCAGTAATATAATCAATTGCTGATTGTACAGTTGTAATTTTTTCAGCTTCTTCATCAGGAATTTCAGTATCAAATTCTTCTTCTAAAGCCATAACTAATTCAACTGTATCAAGAGAGTCAGCGCCAAGATCTTCAACGAAAGAAGATTCATTTTTAACTTCATCCTCTTTAACACCAAGTTGCTCAACAATAATTTTCTTAACTCGCTCTTCAATAGTGCTCATACTCTTTTTTTTCCTATAAATATCGCCGAAAGTGGCGGTGAATGTAAGTTTATAAAATGTTGAAAAAGATGCCAATCATTTTTCAACCCAATTGCTTATTTTTTGTTCAAAACGTGAAATTATTGACTCATTTTACACTATTCTGATCAATTACACCATATACATGCCGCCATTGACATGTAAAGTTTCACCCGTAATATAAGATGCCTCATCAGAAGCAAGAAACGCGACTGCATTAGCAATTTCAGCGGGTTCACCTAAACGCCCTGCTGGCACTTGTGCTAATGTTAACGCCTTTTGTTCATCAGTCAATGCTTCTGTCATATCAGTTGCAATGAACCCTGGTGCTACCACATTAACCGTAATACCTCGAGATGCAACTTCACGAGCTAATGATTTACTAAACCCAATCAATCCAGCTTTTGCAGCCGCATAGTTAGCTTGGCCTGCATTACCCATAGTACCAACAACAGATCCTATAGTAATAATTCTACCATAACGTTTTTTCATCATAGTACGCATTAATGCTTTTGATAAGCGGAATACAGACGTTAAATTAGTATCTAAAATATCTTGCCACTCATCTTCTTTCATTCTCATTAATAAATTATCACGCGTGATACCTGCATTATTAACGAGAATATCAATATCACCAAATTCCGTTTTAATTGTATTAATAACTGATTCAATAGATCCTTCATCGGTCACATTTAGTGCTAAACCTTTACCTTTAGTGCCTAAATATTCACTTATGGCTTGAGCACCTTTTTCGGTTGTTGCAGTTCCAATAACGGTTGCGCCACAAGCAACTAATTTTTCTGCAATTGCCTTCCCGATCCCACGGCTTGCGCCAGTAACTAAAGCAATCTTTCCTGATAGGTTCATAACTACCCCTTTTACCTTCTATTTAGTATTTTCTATCGCAACATCTAATGATGCTTTATCATTAACAGCATAAGCCGATAATGAATCAACGATTCGTTTAGTTAAACCAGTTAAAACTTTGCCTGGTCCGATTTCAACTAACATTGTTACACCTTGTTTTGCCATATCCTCTACTGTTTCAGTCCAACGAACAGGGCTATATAGCTGAGCGATTAATGCTGTTTTGATTTTGTCTGCTGATGTTTCAACTTTAACATCAACATTATTAATTACTGCAAATTTAGGGGCATTGAATGTGATATTATTTAATGCTACCGCTAATTTATCAGCGGCTGGTTTCATCAAAGCACAATGTGAAGGCACGCTAACTGCCAGTGGTAATGCTCGTTTAGCACCAGCCTCTTTACACAGAGCACCTGCTCGTTCAACCGCTTCTTTATTACCCGCAATAACAACTTGACCTGGTGAATTAAAATTAACTGGTGCAACGACTTGGCCTTGAGCCGCTTCGTCACAAGCTTTACGGATCGAATCGTTATCTAAACCAATGATAGCAAACATTGCCCCTGTACCACTTGGTACAGCTTCTTGCATTAGTTTTCCACGTAGCTCAACTAATTTAATTGCATCTTTAAAATCAATTACGCCTGCACATACCAATGCTGAGTATTCGCCTAAACTATGGCCTGCCATAAATTCTGGTTGAGCGCCATTAATACTTTGCCAAACACGGTAAATAGCAACAGATGAAGCAAGTAATGCTGGTTGAGTTTGCCAAGTTTTATTTAATTCATCAGCAGGACCATCTTGCACTAAAGCCCATAAATCATAACCTAACACTTGTGAAGCTTCATCAAAAGTTGACTTCACAATTGGGTAGTTTTCAGCAAGATCTTTTAACATACCTACAGCTTGTGAGCCTTGTCCTGGAAATACCATTGCAAATTTGGTCATTTTGAAATCCTTGATTACTTAAAATAAGTTATAAATTAAAATTTAACGAGTGCAGAGCCCCAAACGAAACCACCGCCGAAAGCTTCTAACAATATTAACTGCCCTCGTTTAATACGGCCATCTCGCACACCTGCATCTAAAGCGCAAGGTACCGATGCAGCAGAAGTATTACCTTGTTTATCAAGCGTCACAATAACCTTACTCATATCCATATCAAGACGTTTAGCCGTAGCTGAAATAATTCGTAAATTAGCTTGATGAGGAACTAACCAATCTAAATCTGATTTATTAAATGCATTCTCGGATAATAGCTCATCGACTAAATTTGAAAGTTCTTTGACTGCAATTTTAAATACTTCATTGCCATGCATTGTCATATAAACTGGATCATTAAGTGAACGACGATCGACATATGGATATTTTAACAATTCACCATAACGACCATCAGCATGAAGATGAGAAGCAATAATTCCTGGTTCTTGTGAAGCACCCACTACAACAGCTCCTGCACCATCACCAAAAATAATAATTGTCCCGCGATCACTTGGATCAACACCACGAGTTAACATATCTGAGCCAACCACTAAGGCATATTTAATTGCACCACTCTTCACATATTTATCCGCAATATCAAGCGCATAAATAAATCCTGAACAAGCAGCTGATACATCAAATGCAATTACATCACCCAGATCCAATTTGGCCTGTAATTCAGTAGCTGAACTTGGAAAAGCATTAACCGATGTTGCTGTTGCAACAATAATCAAACCAATCTCTTGTTTATCGATTTTCGCCATTTCAATCGCATTAATCGCCGCTTCATAAGCCATACTAGTAACGGTTTCATCGGGTGCAGCAATGCGTCTTTCTTTAATACCAGTACGGGTAGTTATCCATTCATCACTAGTATCGACCATCTTTTCAAGATCGGCATTGGTTCTTATTTGTTTTGGAAGATAGCTTCCTGTTCCTAATATCTTTGTATACATCTAATTATTCGCTCTTAGGTAGTGCAGAAGAAAGACTATTGGCAATCTTCTCAGGTATATTCGTTTCGATAGCTAAAATAGCTTGCTCAATTGCTGCAAAAAATGATTTTTGATTGGCACTACCGTGACTTTTAATCACAATACTTTGAAGTCCAAGTAAACAGGCACCATTATATCGTCCAGGATCTAAATAACCAAAATTTTTTACTATTTTTCGTTGAAGCCATTTACTCAAAAATTTCATAATTAATGAGTTTTGCCCTAATAGCATTTTAAATGATGACATGAAAATTTTGATTAATCCTTCTACTGTTTTGAGCGTCACATTACCAACAAAACCATCACAAACAAGCACATCAGTTTTACCGGTCAACAGCTCATTGCCTTCTAAATAACCGATATAATTAATTTGATCATTGGCTTTCAAAATAGACGCCGCGGCACGAATTTTATCTAGCCCCTTAATATCTTCTTCACCAATATTAAGCAGAGCAACGCGCGGATTTTTAATATGAAGGACTGATTTTGCTAGTATTTCGCCCATTATGGCAAACTGTACTAGCATATCACTATCGCATTCTGCATTAGCACCTAAATCAAGCACAACAGTATTTTGGTTATTTAACGCAGGAATGGTGGCAACTAGTGCCGGGCGATCGATACCAGTTAAAGAATGCAACAACAGCTTAGATAGCCCCATCAACGCACCAGTATTACCGGAACTGACGCAAGCCTGAGCCTTACTACTTTTCACTAACTCTAATGCAATCCTCATTGAGGAACCTTGGCTATGCCTAATTGCATATGATGGTTTCATATCGTTAGCGATGATCGCAGTAGATTCAGTTAACATCAAACGACCATTTTCTTGATATTGAGTAACCAGCTTTGCATTTTCTTTAGACAAAAAAAAGCCAACTTCCTTTAAATCACCGACAAGAAAGATAGAAAGGTTTGGATAATGGTGTAATGCTTGAATTGCAGCAGGAACAACAATACGAGGACCGAAGTCCCCGCTCATAGCATCTAACGCAATGGTTAGATTATCCAAAATGTCACCTGAAGATTTCTAGTTACTAAATAATTATTTAGAAATCACTTTACGACCGCGATAATAACCATCAGCGGTTACGTGATGACGTAAATGTGTTTTACCTGATTCATCAACTGAGATATTAGCAACAGTTAATGCATCATGAGAACGACGCATACCACGTTTTGCACGAGTTTTACGATTCTGTTGAACAGCCATGGATTTACCCCTTATTCTTTAAACTAACTAAAATTGCAAATGGATTTGGTTTTTCATTCTCCGCTGGAATTTCACCAAATACCATATCTGCCTCTGACACTTCGCAGTGTTTACTATCATGCACCGGCGCAATTGGTAATGAGAGAATAATTTCGTCCTCAATTAACGCTAATATATCTACTTCACCAAACTCGTTAACTAAAACGGGTTCATAATGTTCCGGTAATGCCTCTGCTTGAGCATCGCTCTTAACAGGGCTGAATTTATTCATCACATGGACTTCAGTGATAAAAGGTTTAAAACAACGCTGACAAATCAACTCAAGCGTCATTTTTGCATCAATGGTGATAACGCAAAGTCTTTGTTCATCATAATCAAAAGATAGATGACATTCGATATCACTTTTTGGACTTTCAATCCTCGTTGCACTTTTTGCTGGATAATATCCAACATAATCAAGTCTTTTTTGTGCTGCTTTGATTGGGTCAATTGTTAATGGTAATTTATTTTGCATAAGATATGCATGTCTACCTTAAAAATTATTAAGTGCAGCTAAAAACCACACAAAGCCATAAGGCGCGCATATTACCTTTAAATCACTGTTTCGTCAATGGGTAAGCACAAGATAATTTGTTTTCATTATTAATTATTCCTTTAATATTTATCATTTTTATTTCCTGACATTAGTATTAGAAAAAAAAGTTGAGGAGCGGGGTTTTTTAATATCCAAAATCGTTATTTATTTGATCATTGAAATTCTATTCACTTAATAGAAATCGCTTTCCCAATTTCAAATTTAAAGCAAATTAATTATGATAGCCGCCCAAAACTGTCTTTTACTATGGCTTGAAAATCATCGAAATTTCGACTATTTAGTAACCGCTTAGTTGATCTTTCTTTAACAAAATTAACCACTAAATTATAGATTCGCATCGCATCTTCATATTCATCTTTACTGATTGCTAATAAGAAAATAACATGCGCAATCTCATTTTTATTCCATTCAATACCTTGAGGAGCCAAAATAGTTGTTACCACTGTCTTTTTAGCCAACAACCCTACTGAATGGGGAATAGCAATATTTTCACCAATTAAGGTGGATACAATATTCTCTCGCTCCACCACCGATGGATGAAAATCTGGTCCAACATATCCTGATTTCTCAAGGCGCTGACAAATTATCTGAAACAGTTCATTTTGTGTCATTGGCTTATCAATAATTAGGAAAAACTTTTCATTAAAAAAGCGCTCAATAATATATGGCATTGTGCGATCTACCATAGACAATCGCCCTAATTGTTCAAGTTGATAAGGTGTTGGAAATGGCGCTATTTTTACTATTTGCTTATCTTTTTCGGTCAAGCGAACGGTAGAGACAACAAAATCTTCCTCAATATGAGTTAACTGCTCGTATTCTCGATAAGAAAGCGTTCGTTTAATTAAAATATGAGGGAAATCTCGTTTAATCTTTGATTCAATCATACGCAAGGTGGCATTACCTAATTCACTAACGAGTAAAATTTGCACTAATCTTTCATATCCAGCACTATAGTTACGCTCTAATGCGACGCCTATATGAATTGCTAAATAACTAATTTCATCTTCAGTCATTTTAACATCAGTAAATTTATGAATATTCGCTAATGCTGATAAAGTAATATCATAGGCAAAAGGGTAATATTGCTTAATTTCATGTAGTAATGGATTGGAAGTATGAATTTTATACTTGATCCGAGATAGCATCGATGAAATATGGATTAACATATCTTGGCGAAGTTTCATGTCATCTTTCAAATTATAGTGATAAGAATCATTGATATAAGACAAGATATGTTCAAATAACTCTAGACTTTTAGCTTGATTAGGTGATTGCATAATAGTGCGCGACATAATCTGCACACATAAATAATTAAATTCAGCATCTGAAAGTGCACTGCCTAAAAAATAAGAAAAGCCTTCAGAGACCTCTCGTGCAGCTCCAATTACTGTAGAATCAATATGATCCACTTGATAGTCCAATAATTCATGACCTTGCGTAATTCTAGTTATCGAGACTGCACAACAATAGAGCAAATACCCTTGCCCTTCCGAAGTTAATTTCAATTCAAAACGTTCAAACTGGTCTTGTAATAGGCTTTCAAGATACTCTAAATCAATATCAGGCAATATTGCCTGTATTAAACGATTAACATTGATAGTATCGCCCGTTATATGGTGTTGCCATAAAATATCAGTTAAACAAGCTCGGATAGCTGATTCCTCTCCGACTAATCGCATACCAGAATAAGGACGATTATCGAGCGATAAATGGTATTTGTCTAAATACTGCTTAACTTCAATAACATCATTTTGCAATGTATTACGGCTTAAAAACCATTCACCAGCAATATCATCCAATTTTACAGATTTAGATTGTGTTAAAAATGCAATAAGTAAGGCGGAAACGCGTTCTTTATTAGTGCGAGGAACCCGTTCAATTTGCTGAACGATGGGTATTGTTGCATAAAGGTTAGAATCAACTATTACAAGGCGATAACCAATATTTTTAATATAATCAACCTGCGCACCATAAGTTTGTAACACATCATTTAAAGCAGAAATATCCGAACGAATAGTTCTTATCGATACTGAAAAACGATTTGCTAGCTCTTTTTGAGGTAGCAATTCATTTTTTATCGTATCAAAAATATAAGCTAATCGTTGATAAGGGAATAGCAATTTAGATGCCATTACTCATCCTGCTAATTTTTGCGTAATAGCTAAAAGTTGTTTAACATCTTCAGTTCTTGTCGCACCAGTTTCTTTATCAATAATTGACGTATAAATATGTGGAATCACTTTTTTTACACCTGCATCTAAAGCAATTTTCAAAATGGCTTCATAATTGTCTAAATCTATTCCCCCTGTAGGTTCTAAATAAAAATCAAATTCAGCACAGCATTTAGCTACATATTCATATTCATCTACATGTTTTAAACCACCCATAGGAAAATATTTTATAGAGCTCCCTCCCATATCTTTTAATAACGCAATAGCGGTTTCAACAGGTACGATTGCAGCGGGTGATTTTGAACTTAATGGTCCGGTTGCGATATTAACCAAGCCCACTTTACCTGTTGGTGACACAAGTCCATTGATCACGGTTTCTTTTTGCCCTAATAAAGCGCGACTAGTTCCTACTCCAGTAAAAACTTGATTGACATGTTGAGGCTGAAGAACGGCTGATATTTCAGACACCATGTTAGATTGATTTGGATCACCCGCGCCAAGGCCAACTGAAATTGCATTATCAATGGCTAAAGCATATTTTTTCATATCAGTAATTGCTTGCTCATTATCTGGATAATTTTTTGATAAGACGCCAACAACAACATAAGTTTGAGCAGCTTCATAAATAGCACGCGCATTATCAATTGAATTGGCTAGTACATTCAAACAGACTCGATCATTAAAATAATTTGGTGTTAATTGCATTATTTTACTCCTTGGATAATTTTTATAATTTTGTTATAGATAATATCAAGCTGTTCGGCAGTGACACTGCGAACATCTGCATCTACTTTGCCTTCATTGGCCTTATATTCCCTAAAATAGACTGCAACTTCACCTTGCTTCATCAGCTCAATCATTTCAATTGCGGTTTTACCAATAACTTTTGAATCAAATGATATTTCTGCTCGAGCAATATCGCGCCCTGCACCATCCCAAACAACTTTTGCCGATATGCCATCAATTGAATTTAATTTTTCAATAAATGGTGTCATTTTAGAAACCATTTCTTGTCCAGTTTCTTGTTTTGGATCATTAATATATAATTCAATAGCCTTTGTTAAACCTAAAATACCTTCTTTCCCCACTTTCATTGGTCTTCCAATACCTTGAGACTGAAGTTTAAGCCACTCAATTGCTTGATGACGACCAATGACTAATCCACTAGTCGGCCCTTCAATAGCTTTTGCACCACTATAGATAACTAAATCCGCACCTTGTTGATAATAGGCTTGTAAATCTTCTTCTGCAGCGGCATCAACAATTAAAGGAATATTATATTTTTTGGCAATCGTGGCGGTTTGAGCTACGGATAACATACTTTTTTGCACGCAATGGTGTGATTTAACATATAAAATAGCTGCAGTATCAGGATTAATTAGTGATTCAATATGCTCTGGTTTACACTCATTCGCATACCCCGCCTCAACGACAAGCCCACCACCCAAAGACACCATCGTACCGATAGGAGCACCAAAATTAACGTTATGTCCTTTGGGAACGATAATTTCACGAGGTACATATTTATCAGAACTATGGAGATTAAATAGCAAATCACGATCATCTTTAACAATTAAACCCGCGACAGCTTGCGCAATTCCAGCAGAAGCACATGACACAACTACAGCATTTTCTACATTAAGTAATTTAGCAATGTATTGGCCTGTTTTATCAACAAGATCTTTTATTTCAAAATATTCATTTAAGCCATGAGATACGGTATCTACCACTTCTGCTCTAGGGGTTGATACACCTAAAATAGTCATTCGCCCGGAAGCATTAATCACTTTTTTCAAATGGTATTTACTGTATATTTCTTTTTCAGTTTGAGATTCTGAGCTCATTTTCACTACCTTCTTGTATTATTTCAATAATATTATTAATGATAGAAGCCAAAGGAACAAACTGCTCATGACATTCACGCACATCACCTTCTGAATCAGTAAACAAAACAGTCTGCTTTCTTATATCAAAAATAGTCAAATCAGCATCATAGCCAATCGCTATTTCTCCTTTGTTTTTTAAATGTAATATTTGTGCCGCATTTTTCGTCACACTATCTATAATTCTAGTTTTGCTATAACCTAAACAAATAAATTTACTCATGACATTAGCCAAGCTAAATACTGGGCCTTGTAAGCGATTTTTAGAATAAATATCAGAACTGATAGTGTTAGGATAAACATCTAAACATTTAGCGCGCTCGGCAACAGCAAAACTAAAACTTTCACCGCCATGACCAATATCTAAAATGACGCCACGCTCAATAGCGCGTTTAATTGAATCTCGCAGATTATTTTGTTTATCGAATATTTGATTTGGTTTACCATTAAAACAGTGAGTAATAATGTCGCCTTTAGTTAATAAATCTGCAATTTCATCAAGTTCAGGAGGATTATTACCAACATGAATCATCAGTGGTAAACCAGTCTTTTTCTGCATCTCTTTCGCTTTGATTAATGGTAAAATACCATTGTCACCAACAACGCTACGGCTCATCCTAACTTTTATGCCAATAATAAAATAAGGATATTTAGCGAGTGATTTGTCAAATAACGCAACATCAACATCTTGCATATCAGCAAGCTCATTTTGCCTTATTAAGCCAATTTTTGAGATATTTAAAAAAGAATAAACATGAGTTTTAGCTTTCATAGCTAAATCATAAAACTCATCAATATCTAGGGCACCAACACTGCCGGCGTCAACAACTGTCGTCACCCCAGCCTTAACACCAATTAGATCGGGTTCATCATGATATATAGGTGAGCGCGCAAAGCAGTGAGTGTGAGAATCGATCCAACCAGCACTGATATAGTGTTGACTTTTTAGATCCAACACCAGTTCAGATGGGGCTGTTATATCCTTGCCAATTTCAACAATTTTGCCATGGTTAATAGCGATATCAGTTACTGAATCATTAATAAGTTTGGCATTTTTTATAATTAAGTCATACATAATTTAATCCAACCCCTCCACCATGTTATAAATAGAGGGGAACATGACGTTATATAATTGGGAAGATACCACCAAAGATCATGGCACCCAAGATTGCACCACCCGTAATAGGCTTTTTCCACACATAAAATAGTAGAGCACCAAGCAGTGAACCTATACCGATTGGAATAGAAGCAACCATAGCTGATAAAATAATCATTGGACCAAGAAATCTACCTGAAGCATTCCCCGCGCCCATCATGACATCAGCCCCAAAGGTTGAGCCACCGCCACTGTTAACGGTAAATTTACGTATCAGGATGATAATTAAGCCTATTGCTAAACCGAGAATTAAACCTGTTACTAATGCCACAAAAAAATTATCAATTGGCAATGTATAGCCACCAGCTAATAACAGCGCAGGTACCCCTAAACCAATACCGGTTTGTAGTGCACCGCCGATATCAAGGATACCAACTAGCGATCCTTCAATAACACGTGCAAATAAAAAGCTCGCCCCAAAAGCTGCTACAGCGCCATAGTCGCCCGTTGTCATTCCTGATTTAAGCATTGCAACAAAGGCAATTTCATTAAAAGCGCCAATACCATATACATAGAAAGTATGCGTCCCAGCAAAAATACCAGCAGAGAGTAATCCACAAAGAATAGGGAAAGACCAATCTGCATACCAAAAACTTTTATTAATGGTTGTTTGAGTATTCATAATGTGTTGTTCCCTATATTATTTAAACCAATAAGACAAACCATCTCGAAATGAATTTATCATCTTCATATCAAAACCACGGAAATATCCGCTCATGACAAATAAGATGATTACTGCAACAAGCATGATTTTCATTACCCGATTCCAACCACTGTCATCTACACCTTTGCCAATCAAAATTCCCAGAACTAATCCTGGCACTGCATTACCCATAATTAATTGGGCAAGGCCACCAAACAATGTCCCCCAAAAACCACTTCTTCGACCAGCATCTAAGGCAGCTAACCAGAAAATAACTGGCATCACTGTAGCCACAAGCAAATTCGCAGCTGGAACTAGGACTTTTGTTGCCGTAATTTTTAATGAATCAGGAATAACTGATGTCGTTGTATTTAAAAATAACACAACAATCACACCGATAAATGCGCAAGCAAACGCCATTTTCTTAGGATCATGTAGCGTTTGAGCTAAATTTCGGTTTTTTATCATCAATAATGCAGCACCCCAGTTTGGGATAATACGATGATCAACATCTTGCGTGAATGAACCCGCAGCAACTGATGAAGCCCATGCATTAAAAAAGAATCCTAAACCAAATGAAAAGTGAGCAGCTGGATCACCCTCACATGAATTGAGCTCACCTAGGGTACGAAATGCCCCCATACCTTGATAGGTTGGAGCATGAAACATTCGAGCGGCACCAGCTCCTACTCCAAATCCACACAGTCCACCAATTACAATAGACTTTAACGCTATAATTAGAATTTCCATGACTTTCCTTTTACGTTATTTAGAGATAAATTTAATATCGCTTAGATCGATAAACGTAACATTTACTGATACATCAAGAGTGATGTCATAAAATGCTTTTTTTCTAGGTAAAAAGATAAATAAAAAACGTTCTGTAGTTATCTTTTCTGTAGCAGAAACAACACTAATATCTAGGGGTTCAATTCGTAACATTACATTATTCGTATTTTTAAGCACCTGTTTCTGCACTTGGCTTAAGGCTATGGCAAATGCACGCTGCTTTGAATCCCCTTGCCCGGTTACTCTTACTTGTATCTGCTCAGTTTTTTTCATATTTCAAACCTATTTAAGAACGAGGGTATTTTTTTAAAAATGCTTGGGCGATACGCTGACCAAGCTCTACCGTATCCATAAAACCAAAACCAAGCACTTTACAACCATCATTAATGGCAGTTTCACCTTCTTCAATCGAACGCATACCATGTCGTTGTGAATAACCATACTTATTTTGGGCTGTTATCGCACCCGCGCCACCACTTCCACAAAACGAAAGCCCTAAATCCGCATTTTCTTGATTCATCACATCACCTAATTTCATATCGGCGGCCATACCTGGTATAACAATTGCGCGACATCCATCAATAGAATTGATTCCTTCTGCAATTTTTTGTCCTTTTCCCATTCTATCGCCGATTACGATGACTAATTCAGCCATAATTGTTCTCCTATTAATTATCGTTTTTTATATCTAGTAACTTGTTTAGTTGGCCATGGCCACCTCATAATGAACAGCCAATAAATAAACCTCTTCCATTGGAAGATTATTGAATAGTTCTACTGTTTTACGCGAAAGAGCTAAAGCTTGCTCTGATAATTCATCAAATATAGTGGGATCGACTTCGGGGAGTTTTTCTAAAGTTTTTGCTCTTTCTACCATCGCTTTAACATGTGATAACAGCATCGCTTTTTGCACATCATTTTGAGTGATTTGATGCTCAGCTAACCAATGATTAATGATTTTTATCGTTTGCTCAGTAACAACTTCGGGATCTAAATCATCTTCGACCATTCGGAATTGTGGCATAGTCATTATTATTCTCTTGTTTATTTATAAGATGACTTAGCCTAAATGAAATAACAATCAATGTGGAGAGAGACTTTTTCCTATTGCAAAAGGAAATTTATTGTCATGATGAGTGAGTTCTGTAACTAACAAGGATTGTCGTGTTGGACAAGTAATTGAGTAAATTGATTTTAAACTTAATCATTAAAAACGATTAAAAACGTCATTAACACCCTAAATTAATATTAAAAAACCCCGTTCCTCAACTTTTTTTATGGTGACCGGGTTTTTTATGTTAAAGCTGAATTTTGTGGAGAAGATATATAACCAAGATCGTTTTATTAAAAATTACCAGCTACCGGAGGCACCACCTCCACCGCTAGAACCTCCACCACCGCCGCTAAAGTCGCCGCTATTGCTAAAACCACCGCTAGAATCACCAAAATCGTCACTTCCTCCGTGACTATTTCCTCCTTCGCCAGCTCCAGGAGTTAAAAAGTTGCTAACCAGAAGGCTGAAAAAAAATACGACAAACATTATAACAAACAGAAAAAATGCTATCTCAAGTATATATTCCACATGCCAAAGAGTGTATCCAGCAACAGATAATGCGTTAAATAAACCAGTACGAAAACATTGTTTGGTTTTATCTTTACGATACAATAATTTGGCAAGTATAAAACAAATAACGAATGACACCAGCGCATAATAAGCAAAGTTTTCTGTAAATAACTGTTCAATCCTAAGGCCTTGTTCATTATCTTCACATTTCGGGGTAGGATTATCGATTTTTTGTTTTAGCACAGATAAGGCATTATCAATACCCTGATAATAGTTATTTTGTCGAAATTGTGGTGCTAATTGCTCACGAATAATTTTACTGGCCACTAAGTCGGTAATAGTTCCTTCAAGCCCATAACCAACCTCAATTCGCATGAGTTTATCGTCTTTTACAATAAGCAATAAAATACCATTGTCTTGTCCTTTTCGACCGATTTTCCATTGAATAAAGACTCTATCTGCGTATTGTTCTACCGTTTCATCAT
>NZ_JAFNNA010000018.1:0-22646 GCF_026536965.1 Gilliamella sp. B2911
AATCACCTAATACTATTTTTTATCACCCCCGCCCCCGCCCTAAGGATTAAGGACGAAGAAATAAAAACTAAGGATGGGAGCAAAGGACGTTGGTGTAGTCGTAGCGCGAATCCACGCCCCCTGGGACGTCTGTGTGCACGATAAACTGGTAACTACCACGCCGGTCACTAGTCCAGTACCAATGGTTGACGAAGCCAACGCCTGAATAATCCACCATACGACCCCACTCCGCAACAAAGCCAGAACCTATATGATACATAAACCGATTTCTAGGCGAGGAAGGGGTGGCGCTGACAGCGCCTTGACAAGTGAAACCTGTATCACGACAAGATGCATTGGTTAAATCCCTTACGCGAGGCATTCGATAACCAATACTATTACACCAAGATAAGGCAGGAGAATAATTGAGCTCAACCACATAACCACGGTGGACGAACCACTGCTTCAATGTAAAACCATATTTGACGACTGGAGTACCATTACTATCACGACCGACCAACTCGAAGGTCTGAGGCAAAGTAGGTTTAGAAATAGGACCAGGATTGGATGAACTATGTTGGGATGTGGTAGCGTAAGGACCAGTTAAAGTAACATGAACGCTTGTAGCAGTAGGATTAGACATAGTAGCAGTGATACCTCCATGAGAAACAGGAGACCAAGACAATGGCTGACTTACACCACTAATATCTAAATCAAAGTACAATCCATTAGCACCAGTTGTAGGAAAGTTTCTACCGTAAAGTGACGGGTCTGTTTCTTGAGTGAGAAAACCCCTATCAGGGTCCCACATCGAAGCTGGGCCAGCACTAATATAATTATAATACATATTTGGTCTGGCAAAACAAACCACCGGCGCAGCCTTAGGATTGACGTAATAAGTCTCACTACGAGCACTGAAAGTACTACGATTAGGAAATCCATAACGAGTAGATAATGTACCGTCAGTACTGGATAACGTAACCCTATAAGGTGCCTTACAAATTGTTGGAACGGTACTACGTGATACTGACTGACCTCTTTTATCGACGATAGATAAACTTAAAGAACCAGTAGCAGTAACGTCAGCATCACCATCATCATCTCCCCAATAATTATTAGGAGGGCCGATAAGAGAACTCAAAGCGACTGAATTTGTATCAGTAGGAACGAACATACGAATATCAGCAAAACTCTGACCCTCAACGGGTAAGACGATTGGAGCTGAAGAAGATGAAGTATTGGTTGAAGGCGTGTAATTAGCTCCGTTAGATAGCGTAATCCCAAGCAGACCGTTAGTATCAACAACACGTGTACGACCACCGTCGAAAGTCAGATAAGGTGCACTACCCTGTATCGCATTCCTAGTTGTCTGTGATGTCAATGCGTGACCCGAAAAAGGAAGGAAAAGAGCCACGGAAAAAACAATCTGCCGGGATAATTTGGAAAAGCCGAAGGATCGAAAACAGGATCTGAAAGATGATCCGGAAAACGACCGGAAAAACGTTCGAAAAGAGGATCGCGGAAGCGATCGCGCGAAAATTCGCAGAATTTCACTTGATTGCGTGGAAAAATAAGTTTCAGTGAAAAATTTAAACTGGGTGCTGGACTTAGACGAATTTAAAAGATAGGTTGGCCAGGTTGCCTGTTGCCTGTTGCCTGTTGAAAATTATAATGCATATGTGACAATCCTGTCAAGTAATTTTTTGATTAATTTACAATTTTATACTTTTCTGCTAAATTTTAGCCTAGTAGCTAAAACCGTGTAAAAAGTATAGTGATTGGAAAAACACGATGCAACACTTTTTTTCGCTCATTTACGTTAACTTTTGTAAATAGGATCTAAAAAGGATCTGGGAGCTAACCGGTTAATCTTTGTTTTAATTAAATATATTTCAATTACAAATCTTTAAAATTAGAGCGATTGATCCTCAAAAATTTTATTTTAGAGCTTTGAATTAGAAATTCAGTGATTTTGATATTTGAATAATTTTTTAAGTAAAATTTAAAACCTCAAAAACCCCGCTCCTCAACTTTTTTGATGGAAAAATAGAACTACTAAAAAGTGCCACAGTTTGAGCGCAATCATTTATTTGAGACTATATTTCAAACCAAAATTTTGAACCTCAAAAACCCCGCTCCTCAACTTTTTTACAAAAGCGAGTTGGATGTTATAAGAATTATTACGATATAAAAAACACCACCTATACGTAACTGGATTTATTAATAACAATCGGCGATAATCAATTTAATTATATTAAAACTAATGTAACCATGTTTACTATTTATCATTCTAATCAAGTCGATTTACTCAAATCATTAGTCAGCGAATTAATGCGCAGAGACCCATTAGAGCAAGTATTTACACCTGATATGGTCATTGTGCAAAGCCAAGGGATGGCGCAGTGGTTACAAATTGAATTGGCTAACGATCTTGGTATTGTGGCTAATGTTGATTTTCCCTTTCCGAGTCAATTTATTTGGCAGTTATACCAAGCCCTTCTGCCTGAGGCACCAATTGAAAATAGTTATAATGTCGAATCAATGACTTGGCGTTTATATTATCTATTGCCAAAAATTATTGAGCGGCCAGAATTTGAAACAATCAAATATTATCTTGATATTGATAAAGAAGAACGAAAACAGTACCAATTAGCAACTCGCATAGCAAAATTATTTGACCAGTATTTAGTTTATCGCCCAGACTGGCTAGCCAAATGGGAAGCCAATCAAACAGTCACTGAATTAAACAACCATCCGGATGAGAAGTGGCAAGCGGAATTATGGCGTCAACTCATCTCGATTAGCCAACCCTATCATCGTGCTAACATTTATCAACAAATGTTAGAGATTATGTTAGATAGTGACTTTGATCGCGCCCGATTAAACAATTTACCTAAGCGGATTTATATTTTTGGCATCACCTCTTTGCCCCCAATTTATCTATCGCTATTATCCGCACTTGGACAACATATAGATGTTCACCTCATGTTTAACAACCCTTGTAAATGGTATTGGGGAGATATTGTTGAAATATCGGATACACAAAACCCACTACTGACATCGTGGGGAAAATTGGGACGAGATAACCTATTTTTATTGCAAGAGTTTCAAAATAAGCAGGATATTGATCTCTTTGTCGACAATGAACGTAATTGTCTATTACATGCTATTCAGCAAGATATTTTAGAGCTCTACCGTGAAGCACCAGTAGATGAAATCGATAACCAAGATAGATCGATAACATTTCATGCTTGTCATAGCGAACAGCGGGAAGTCGAAGTACTTTATGATTATCTATTATCGGCATTTGATGCTGATCCTACACTGGAATTACGTGATTGTATTGTCATGGTTTCAGATATTGATAAGTATGTACCTTATATTCGATCCGTATTTGGTAATGCTGAAGGACAACGTCATTTACCATTTACCATTTCCGATCAAAAAGCGCGTAACATCGATCCAATTGTGCAAGGATTTTTTGCTATTTTAAACTTTACTGAAAGCCGCTTTACTGCTGAAGAGTTATTTAACCTGCTAGAAATCCCAGCAATTGCTGAAAAATTTGCCATAAGTGAGCCACAACTAACTTTATTACATACTTGGATTATTGAGTCTGGCATTCGTTTTGGTCTCGAAAATGCTCACAGTTGGCTATTTGGTATTGAGCGCTTACTACTTGGTTATACCATGAATAGTGAACAAGGTGGCTGGCAACAGATATTACCTTATGATGGGGCTACAGGATTAGATGCCGAATTAATTGGCCAATTAGCAGAATTTATAAAATCTGTACGTAAATGGCTAAATATTTTAAGTGAAGACAAACCGTTATCTGAATGGCAAAGTTGCTGTATTGAGCTTATCAATGACTTCTTTGTTAGCAATACATCGCGCGAATCAATTTTACTCATGATCCAAGAAGAGTGGGAAAAACTGATCAGCAGTGGTTTAAATGCCAATTTTACCGACAATATTTCGATAACCGTCTTACATGATGCTATGCAAACCCGATTGGAACAAAGCCACTTAGCGCATCGATTCTTAGTTGGTAAAATAAACTTTTGTACTATGATGCCAATGCGTTCTATTCCGTTTAAATTGGTTTGCTTATTAGGTATGAACGATGGTGACTATCCAAGAACATCATTACCTTTAGATTTTGATTTAATTGCACAAAATCCAAGACGCGGCGATCGTAGTCGACGCATTGATGATCGTTATCTATTTTTGGAAGCTATTTTATCGGCACAAAATCAACTCTATATCAGTTATATTGGCCGTGATATGAAAGATGATAGCGAACGTTATCCATCGGTATTGGTTGATGAACTTTGGGATTATATTGTGCAGTATTATGCAACGGATGAAAATTCCACTAAAAAAAATCATCTAATAGATAAATTAAAAACATTGCATACCCGCACCCCATTTAATCCGCTAAATTTCTTAAATGAGCCAAGAAGTTATGCCGATGAGTGGTTACCAGCAGCGTTAAAAGCAGGGGAAAGCCAATCATTTATCAGTGATATCACCAATATGGTTGTTGATAACATCAATCTGGATGAACTAAAGCGATTTTATCAACACTCTATTCGATTCTTTTTACAAAAACGCTTTAATTTTTATATCAATTATTTAGATGACACATTACCCGATGCCGAAAACTTTAGCCTAGATAGCTTGAAACGCTATCAACTCAATTTACAGATTCTAAATGAGATGATCACTAAGGACTCAACTGATAATTTGTATCAACGCCTAACATTGACGGGTGAATTACCAGATGGGGCTTTTGGTGAGATTATTTATGATGAACAATGTGAATTATTACAGCCATTAGCCAACAAAATCATTAAAGAGCGAACCGATTTTTCAACGTCAGAGGTGAATTTAACCATTTCGATAGATAAACAACATTATCAATTACAAGGATGGTTAACTCATATTCAACAAGATGGCATTTTAACTTGGCGACCGACTAATCTCTCTATTCGTGATGGTATATCATTATGGATTGACCATTTAATTTATTGTATTTTAAATACAGATAAAAGCCAAAGTCGATTATATGGGCGAGAAGACAACCAATGGCGTTTTTCACACATTGATGCTAACCAAGCTTTAGCAATATTAACTGATTTGGTTGACGGTTATATACAAGGTATTAATCAACCGATGTTGTTACCATTACAAAGTGCTTGGAGTTGGTTAATTACCGCATATAATCCAAAAACAGCAGAAATTGAGCCGAGTGAAAAAGCCATCAGTAAATTATTAAATGCATGGCAAGGTGGACAATTTCACTCCGCTGAATGTGATAGTTATTACGCAAGATTATACCCTGAGTTGAACAATGAATTAATTGAGCAAATAACCCATCTTGCTCAGCGATTTTTATTACCGGTATTATTACATCAAGTCGAAGAATAGGAGGCATTATGTTTATTGATACACATTGCCATTTCAATTTTCCTGCTTTTGTTACCGATTTAGATAATTCAATCAACCACATTCGCCAAGCTCAGATTACTGGTTTAATTATTCCGTCCGTATGTGCTGATCATTTTAGCCAAATTTTGCAACTCAGCGGACAGTATCATGAACTTTATGCTGCACTTGGCCTACATCCTATATATCAACACTCCCCTACTGACCTTGAAATATTAGTAGATAAAGTTAGTACTCACTCAAAAAAAATAGTCGCTATTGGCGAAATCGGTTTGGATCGTTATGACAACTCGATTGCGTGGCAAAAGCAACTTGATTTTTTCCGAGCGCAATTGAGTATAGCCAAGCGGTTTGATTTACCGATTTTAGTCCATTCCCGCAAAACACACGATGTTATCTATCATGAATTACGACAAGCCAATTTACCCTGTCGTGGCGTGATCCACGGTTTTTCTGGAAGTTATCAACAAGCCATGCAATTTGTTAAATTAGGCTATTACATTGGTGTGGGTGGCGTAATAAGCTATGCGCGAGCCAATAAAACTCGTCAAACCATCGCCAAATTACCGCTCGAAAGTTTAGTGTTAGAAACCGATGCACCTGACATGCCGTTAAGTGGCCGGCAAGGACAAATCAATCGACCAGAAAATATTGTCGATATTTTTAAGATTCTTTGTCAATTACGTCCTGAAAATCCGATAGAAATACGCGACACAATTCTAACAAATACCTTGACGCTATTTAATAGAATCAATAAAATGGAAATACTAAATCAAACTTAACCATATAATTATTAAAAAATTATTCAGCCACAAGGTGGTGCTTATGTCTCGACGCTATAGTCAGTTATTTGTGCAATCCCTTATTTCACTTACTCGATTATTTCCTCTATGGGCAGTGCTTTGCGCAATAATCGCCTATTTTTTACCTAACGCATTCCTTCCAATTCGCCCTCATACATCACAACTATTAATGTTTGTCATGTTTACCATGGGCGTAACGTTAAGTATTGATGATTTTAAACGCGTCGTTACCAAACCTAAAGCGGTAATAATTTGCACCCTACTGCATTATATTGTTATGCCACTAACCGCATTGATCTTATCTAAATTATTTACCATGCGACCTGAGTTATTAGTTGGCATGGTTTTAGTTGGTAGTGTTGCGAGTGGAACCGCCTCGAATGTAATGATTTATCTGGCTAAGGGGGATGTGGCTTTATCGGTCACCATCTCATCAGTATCAACACTTGTTGGTGTCGTGGTCACCCCGCTACTTACACTACTATTAGTCGGCACCACTGTTGAAGTACCAGTATGGGATATGTTAGTGCATATTGTCCAAATAGTACTTGTTCCAATATTATTGGGATTATTTGTTCACCACTTTTTATATTCAGTAGTAAAAAAATGTGAGCGCTTCCTACCATTACTCTCAATGTTATGTATTTTATTAATTATTTGCATAGTGGTAGCGGGTAGTCATGCGCTCATTGGTCAAGTCGGTATAACGGTCATTTTTGCCGTAATCATCCATAATGGAATTGGTTTGTTAGGTGGTTATTGGGGAGGACGTTTATTTGGATTTGATGAATCGACCTGCCGAACCATGTCTTTAGAAGTGGGAATGCAAAACTCAGCGTTAGCTGCAACACTGGGTACCACCTATTTTTCAGCTTTATCAGCACTGCCAGCTGCGGTATTTTCTGTTTGGCACAATATTTCTGGCTCACTCTTGGCGGGTTATTGGCAAGGTAAACCGGTTAAAAATAAGAAAAAAGCTAATAATTAATTATCATAAAATAGCATTCATGGGCTCTCTTACCCAATCATAAAGGTAAGAGAGCATAATCTTAGCGCTAAGCATATCGTTCGTGCAATTTAATAATATTAGGCTGAATAAAATGAATCGCGAATTACCTCCTTTTGTCTATCGAATATTACCTTGGATTGCAGCCTTTGCTTTTTTTATGCAATCGCTTGATACCTCGATTTTAAATACTGCGCTGCCAACCATGGCTAAAGATCTCAATGAATCGCCATTAAATATGCAATCAGCGGTAATTTGTTACGCATTAACCTTGGCACTATTTATTCCGGTAAGTGGGTTTTTATCTGACAAATTTGGTACCAAAAACGTGTTTGTCATGGCGGTCGCACTCTTTACATTAGGTTCATTGCTTTGTGCGCTATCTAATTCGTTAATATTCTTAGATATATCAAGAGTAATTCAAGGCATTGGTGGCTCAATGATGGTCCCCGTTTCCCGTTTGGTTTTAATTAAGGCATTTAAACGTAATGAGTTTTTATCCGCATTAAATACTGCCACCATTCCCGGATTAATTGGACCGGTACTCGGACCTGTTTTAGGTGGTTATTTGGTTGATATGGTAAGTTGGCATTGGGTCTTTTTGATTAATTTGCCCATTGGTATTTTAGGTGTGCTTGTCAGCTTAAAATATATGCCGAACCTAAAAGGTGAACATATGCCTTTTGATGCATTTGGATTTATTTTTATTGTTATAACCTTCATCAGCGCGACGCTGAGTATTGAATGTTTAAATGAAGGTCAACAATATTATTTACCGCTATCGCTTGCTATTATTAGCATCGTATTTCTCTTTATTTATCGTAGCTACGCCAAAAAGAGACAAGCACCGCTGTTTCCACTCTCATTATTCAATATCCGTACATTCAAAATTGGCATTATCGGGAATTTAGTTTGTCGCTTAGGTATTTCAGGTGTACCTTTTCTTATTCCGTTATTTTTACAGGTTGGATTTGGCTATTCAGCCATGTTTGCCGGAATGATGTTAGTACCAATGGCGATCGCTTCAATTTTTACGCGATTTTTTATTACTAAATTATTGGCTCGATTAGGTTATCGTTTTGTGTTGGTTGCAAATACTATTTTAGCGGGAATATTGATTCTTTTACTGTCATTATTAAATTTAACCACACCACTAGTCATATTAGGTGTTTTACTATTTTGTATTGGTGGCGTTAACTCAATGCAATTTACCTCAATGAATAGTATAACTTTAGCTAACCTACAAGGCGAAAACACCAGCAGCGGCAATAGTTTAATGGCAGTTAATCAACAATTAGCCATCAGTTTTGGTACTGGCTTTGGTGCGGTATTGGTTAGATTATTTAGCAACTCAACAACGACTATTCACGCATTTCAGCTATCCTTTGTTATACTAGGTGTTGTCACTATGCTATCAAGCATAATCTTTGCACAATTAACAAAAGAAGATGGTCAAAATTTAACGGCTCGGCACTAAACAACAAGGAGATAACAATATGTTTCAGTATCAAATCATTCCCGTTACAGCTTTTCAAGAAAACTGTAGCATTATTTGGTGTGATGAAACAAATCAAGCCGCATTTATCGATCCAGGTGGTGAGCCAGAACTACTAAAAAAAGCAGTTGAAAAGCTTAATGTAGATATTAAACAAATACTGCTTACCCACGGTCATTTAGATCATGTTGGTGCAGCGGTGGAATTAGCTAAACACTATAACGTTAAAATTATTGGCCCTAGCCAAGAAGATGAATTTTTACTGTCAGGCTTACCACAACAATGCATACAATTTGGTTTTCCTCACATTGATAGCTTTTTACCCGATCGCTGGTTAACCGAAGGTGAACAAATAAAAGTAGGAAATGTCACTTTAGATGTTTTATTCTGCCCAGGTCATACTCCGGGCCATATCGTATTTATTAACAAACAAGATAAAATTGCTTTTGTGGGTGATGTGCTGTTCAAAAGCAGTATTGGACGAACCGACTTTCCTCGCGGAAATCATGCAGATCTGATCTCATCAATTACCCATAAACTCTTTCCATTAGGTGACGATTTTATCTTTGTACCTGGTCATGGCCCGATGTCGAGCTTTGGTAATGAACGAATGACTAACCCTTACTTAGTATAACGTCACTATTTGTTTAAATAGATTAAAGAATAATGTAAACTTTTTTGAAACAAAAGAGTTTACATTATAAATTTTTGTATTATTATTGCACTACTGTTTATCTTTTAATGGTAGAAAATAATGAAACTCACAACATATTATCCAACTTATATCAATACACTATTTAACTTATCATCTTGGCAACGCAAACTGTGTGCAACTACAGGGGCGGCCCTACTGCTAGGGTTAGCAGCTAATATCAGTATTCCCACATACCCAGTACCATTCACACTTCAATCGTTAGCCGTATTGTTAATTGGCGCTTTTTTAGGTCGTAAACTAGGTGCATTAACCATACTTCAATATCTCTTTTTAGGTGCAATGGGATTACCACTATTCGCTAACGGTAGCGGTGGAATTATGGCATTAGCTTCACCGTCATCAGGTTATTTGTATGGTTATATATTTAGTGCTTATTTAGCCGGTTTTGCTGCCGAAAAAGGGTACGATCGTCACTTTATTTTAGGATTAATTGCCTTTGCTTGTGCACATCAACTCTTATTTGTATTTGGTGTCGTTTATCTAATGGGATATATGCATATTTCACTTATCGAAGCACTAAAAGTTGGCTACTTACCTTTCGTTGGTGTTGATGCAGTTAAATTTATTATTGCAACTTGCGTAATGTTCTCATTATGGCGCCACCACGCACGCAAATAACCATGCAAATTGGCGATATTATTTTCCAAGCCCAGAATGAAGAAAGCGAATTCAATACCGCAGTGACGCATTCTGGTGCCGACACGGATGAAATAATCAAACAGATAAACCATGTTGGGTTATATATTGGTAATAATATCGTCATAGAAGCCACTCAACAGCATGGCGTGATTCAACAACCTCTTAATGACTTTTTAGCGAGAGCTAAATATAATCTGGTCGCAACCATTTATGATGATTCAGTCATCAAAAATGCATTAACCCGTGTTAAAACGTGTTTAGGATTGCCCTATAACCATAGTTTCCGTGCTGAAGATGAAGGATTTTACTGTAGCGAATTAATTACTTATGCCTTTAAATACCCATCAGGTGAAGACTATTTTCAGCGCTATCCAATGAATTTCAAAGATTCTGCGACTGGTCAAATTATTCCTTATTGGATCAAATACTACCAAAAACAACCCATCCCGCAAGGCGAACTTGGCTCACACCCTCAGCAATTACTTAGACAAAAAGCCTTATTCAAAACAATCGTGAATCATCATAAATGCGTTAAAAATACAGTAAAAAAAATTTAACAGTTGACATGGAGCGATTAAATCTATAATATGCGCGCTACATTTCGGTTCCTCCATAGTTCAGTCGGTAGAACGGCGGACTGTTAATCCGTATGTCACAGGTTCAAGTCCTGTTGGAGGAGCCAACTTTCCACTTCATCTCATATCTATACATCTCTATTTGATTATAAATCAATATATTATATTTTTTTTAGTATTCCTCTTATCTATATACATCTATCAATTTTTTTATCAATTCAATATTTTTTCGGGTTTAAATGCGGGTCAGCAAAAATGCTCTTTTTTTTCAAATAAGAAGTAAAGCGATACTTTGAGGATCGCTTTCGATTGCTGCATGATAATCTATCTCTCGGAAGAAAAGAACAAATTAGAAGATTTAAATTCTATTCGTTATAGTTAAAATAAGTTATAAGTAAGGTTTTGTTTTTTAATACTCTACCACCAATCAGGTATGGGTAATTCCTGAAATTCTCTCCATTCCTTACTAAATAAATTATTTAATGCATTATCTGGATTTTCACCTATAATCAGAACACTTCCATCATATAAAGAATATATTTTTTTATTTTCGTCTATGACTAAATAAGATGTTCCATCAATATTTCCTATAGGAATTAAATTTTTAGAACCTATTATTTTAGGGTAATCATTTATAATAACTTCATCATAATCATAACTTACTGGAGTATATATATTAAAATCAATTACTCTATCGTTTCCTTTTACCTTAATATCAATATACAATTGCCCATATTCTTTATAAAAAGAAACAAAAGAATCTGATATGATATAGCCTTTAATTGCTAAAAATTCTATTTCTTTTTTATTTTTTTCTCTCTCCCTAATTCCCATCCTGCTTTTTTTAATATTTCTATCGTTTCCTTTGTTTTCATCAGATTTTATTTATCCCTTATTAAACACAAAATAAAATTAATCTATACCAAATATTTTTTTCAATATATCAATTCTTTGCCCAGTCAATTCTTTTGTAGAAAATGAAGTGTTTTTTAATTTTTCATTTAAATAATCCAATCCTTTTTTGTTGTCAAAATATTTTTATAAAAAGAGGGATCTTTATCAAAAATACCTTCATGTAATATTAATTTATCTTGTTCTAACTCATCAAGTTACCTAGTTGGACTCGCTATACTTCCAATATGTAGAAACATTCTCTCAAACTGGTAACTAGATTCTATTTTTCGAAGTTTACTCATAAATTTTTATATCTTTCAATACATAAAAAATATAGGATAGTAAAATTAGCTACCAATTTTAAATATTACTCATTTTTTCAAATCCATCTAAGTATTCAATGCCTTTTTTAGTAATTATTACACTAGAATTTTCTCTTACCCATTCAATATAAGATTTTTCAAGTAAATTATTAATGATGATTAATAATTCTTTATGGTAAACAACTTCAGGGCATTTCATCATTACCCTCATATCAATACTTCTTAAATTGATAGCTTCTGTATGATTAGTTTCTTTAATAATTTTTAAGATTTCAATATTTTTCTGCATTATTTAATTCTTCTCCATCATTTATTTATTATTTTAATGCGTTAGGGTGGTCTATTATCTGCTCTATAAGTTCTTTTACTTTTGTTACATTTTTAGATGTCAAAGATGCTTTTTCTTTTGATCTTGTACCTGTTTCTATATGTGCAAGAGATCCACTATCGCCATCTTCAGCTATAGTATCAAAAGGGGTTTTTCCTCCTGCTGACTTCTCATGCGCACCGTTTCCTTTTTCCTGAGAAAGCAGCTTTTCTAGCTGTTCTGGTTTCTTTTGTTGAAGTTGTAGCTCTCTCTTACTATAGGTAGTAAGGGAACTACAACGTAAAAGGCAAAGTATGTTCTAGAAAATTTTTTTATACTGCCGCTTAAATAACCAATAACAATCAGTTAAGAAAACAGCAAGGAAAGATAGATTTCTTCATTTTTAATCTCTTTTATAAACTTCAATCATTTTATTATCCATAAAGTCTGGTGATTGAAAATAATATTTTTTATCCTTAATAAACAGGGTAAAGATAAAATCGCCTTGTGTTTGTTCTTTTGCTAATCCTTGATAGGCGCAAATATTGTCATCGTCTTTTAGGAATAATGGTAAATCATAATCAAGCGTATTGAGTTTAATCTTAGTATCACTAATAGTAACAGTTAAATTAGTGGAAAAATAATGACCATTAAAATCTTTTAAGGTAGTTGGTTGATATTGCGAAATAGTGTTAATTGCTGTTTGATAATGTTGTTTGTAGCGTTCTTCTAACTCAGGATGTTGTTCGACTAATGCTTCGGTGACAAAGTCCCCTAGAAAGTATCGAGAATTTTTAGGATCTCGATAAGAATATAGTTGTGATTGTTCAGTGTGCTTATCGGTAAGTAAAAACCATGACTGCGAACCTAACAGGATATCATAAAGTTTATTATTTTTCGTTAATTCAGCTTTAATATAGATACCATCAGGGGTAAAACCATAGAAATGTTCAAAATTAACATCATCAGGTAAGTACTCTTCGTGCTTATTTTGAGTAATTTCGAGAATATTGTCTGCACTTAAATTCCAATCTAAACACATTTGATAATAAATTAGATTTCGAAATTTTAAATCATGACATGACTTAGAAATATTGGTAATCTCATCTTGCGCTTTACAAGAGAAAATTATTAATAAGCTTGTTATCAGTATTAAAAATTTATTCATTATTTTACGCTTAAACTGTTAAATTTTTTTATATAATTAATGCCAATAATTCATCATTTTTTTATATACATCTTTTCCTTCATTTGGATCTTTTGCACATAAATCTTCGTGACATTTTACATCATCAATTGTTAAATTATAGTGTTGTAAAAGAAATTTAACTAAACAAGATAATGACTTAGCTTGCTCTTCTGTTACCTCCTGCCAATAGCCGTGAGGTAATATTGTTTACTTACCACCATTCATATTTATGAGGGTGATAAGCATAATAATCATTTGTTTACTACACAATCTTTAATTCAATTCATCAATTTCTTTATCCACAAATTTACGTTCGACAAGCTCACCATCTTTATAGGTTTCTGTGTACAAAAGTTTGCCTTTTTTGCGAGTGGATAAGATGGGTTCATACAGTTCATTATGTTCTAATTGATGACATTTCCAAATACCAACAGGCAGGCCATTTTTGTATTCCGATTCGAGATAAATATAACCGATACCTAAAGGCGCATATTTACTGCCTGTTATCTCTATCCATACCCCCTCGCGAGTATGGTTTTGAACTAAACCTTCCTCTGTATCATTAAGATCTGTATTTTGAAAAGAACCATTAGTATCATAATAGCGGATGAATTTGCCTTGGGGTGTCAGTTGGTATGTTCTTTTTTCATTAGCAGCACTGTCTGTCTCATCACTACCAAAATCCCTAATAATTATTTTCCCATTATCATAATAGAAAAATCGATAGCTTCTACCCAGATCATTTCCATATTCGTAAGTGGCTGCTAATTTATCCACAATTTGATCAGAGCTGATAGAGATAATGGATTGAAAAATAAGGTGTCTTCCATACTCGCAATGGTTGCATTCTAACTCAAGGTTCTCGGTGGTGAGTAGAAACAGATCAAACTGAGGAAAGCCGGCTATTTTTTCCACATGAACTGTAATCTTCTGGTTTAAAATATCGTTGATATTAAATGGGATATCATAGGAATCCTGAACAATCTGCTTTAAATTTTCTTGGGTTAAAGTAATCTTATAGGATTGTTCTGATTGGGACTGCTTATATAAATTTCCGGCTAATTCATCAAAAGCCTTTTCATTCCCCGAACGTTCACTTTCTGTTTCTGCATGTTGCCAATGTGTTGCAAAGGGATATAAAACATGTTTATCACCAATTGGCGGGCTGGCAAGCGGAGCTTGCATAATTTGGGTAATAAGATCGTCTTTTTTATTTTTATTAATCGGTTGGCTATTCGCCATTTGATTACAACCTATCATCAAGAAGATGATGATAAAGGGTATAACTATCGTTTTCATACTATATTACCCCTTTTTAATTTTAGCCACTTCATCATCTATAAACACCCGATTCACAAGCTCACCGTCTTTATAGGTTTCTGTGTACAAAAGTTTACCTTTTTTGCGAGTGGATAAGATAGGTTCATTGAGTTCATTATAATGCTGTTCTAATTGATAAAATTTCCAAATATTAACGGGCAAACCATTTTTATATTCGGCTTCTAAGTAAGTATTGTTATGAGTATAACCGTTTGGCTTAATTTCAATCCATAAACCTTCGCGGGTATGGTTTTGAACTAAGCCTTGTTCTTCTTGGTTTTGAAATGGACCATTTTCGTCATAATAGCGGATAAATTTGCCTTGGGAGGAGAGTTGATATGTTGTTATTTCAGAAGCAAAACTATTTATCTCATCACGTTCAAGTTCCCTAATAATTATTTTTTCCTTGTTATAATAGAAAAAACGATAACTTCTGCCTATATCACTTCCATATTTGTAAGCTACTACCAACTTATCTATAATTTTATCAGCAGAAATAGAAATAATGGTTTGTAGGGTAAATTTAGATTCGAATTCACAAGGATTACATTTTAAATCAAGGGATTCAGTGGTAAGTAGAAACAGATCAAAATGAGGCGAACTAGCTAATTTCTCTACATGAACTTTAATCTCTTGTTTTAAAATATCATCAATAATATCAGAATAAATATCATATGGGATATTAAAAACCTGTTTTAAATTTTCAATAGTTAAAGTGATCTTATAGGATTGTTCTGATTGGGACTGCTTATATAAATTTCCGGCCAATTCATCAAAAGCTTTTTCACTCCCCGAACGTTCATTTTCTGTTTTTGCATGTTGCCAATGTGTGGCAAAAGGATATAAAACATGTTTATCACCAATTGGCGGGCTGGCAAGCGGAGCTTGCATAATTTGGGTAATAAAATGGTCTTTTTTATTTTTATTAATCGGTTGGCTATTCGCCATTTGATTACTCATAAATAAGAGGGTTATACATACTATTATCAATCTCATTGCCAATATTCCTTGTACATTTTTTACTCCCCCGTACTTTAAAAAACGCTTGTATAGAATAACGGATGCAGTATATGAGTGCGGTTTTCAGAATTTATGGAGAGTATATACCTGATTTCAGATAATAGTGAATTTATTTCCTCTTTATTTTAGGTGGATTTTTAATTGATAACTTACTATGAATATTAACAATTTTTGCCAGAATATTTTTTTATTATCACGCATATTATGCACGGCAATCCATAGTATAAAAATCTAGAATGGATAAATACCATTTATTATCTAATTGGGTTAGATAAAATATAAAAATATTTTTTTCATGATTCGGTCATTATACCTGGAAAGTTTTCTATATAGACAACTTTAACTGTTTTAGGGGCTATTTTATCGGCAATGGATTGATATTCCTCCCAAACAGGATTTTTTTCAAATTGATAGTGTTTTAGTTCCCAATGATAATAACCAAGCGCTATTTTTAAAGCCTCAATATTTTTTTCTTTTGAATTGGCATACAGACCTAGTTTAGTGACTTTTTCACTACATGGATCAAATGTAGGATATTGTTCATATTGTATTTTAGGATTGCCAGATATTGAAAACCCTAGCAATTCATCGTCTACCCAAGACGGTATTGTATTTTCTATTATTTTATTATTCGATTTAAATTGTTCAATTCTTCTCATTGTTGGGCTGGTACTTCCATTATATACAATGAAAAGACCTATATCTTTATTAATATATTGGTTAATTTCTTTAAAATTCTTTTTTATTAAAAAGGTCAATAAGTTGATAAACCGTAGCATCAAAATGTGGGATTGTTTGAGTCACTGCTGATTGATTTTCTATTTTTTGACTACATGCTATATTAGCCAAAGACAATAGAATCAGTAATAATATTCTCATGTTAAAATTCCCATGTTCTTTAGCTGTTTATTTATCTTTCTTTCGAACTTAAACTTCATTTGCCATCAAATTCAACTTTTCCTTGACTTATCCATTGATTATCTTTCCACTCACCGTCACACATCTCTACCCCAGACCAGACAACTTTTGAGTTTTTGATATCGATAATGACACATTGATAGTTTTCGTGTAGCATTTTTTCATTGTCTGATATTTCAACATAACCTTTGATAATCGCATCCATTTTAACATAATGTTTATTATCAGATATTTTAATATCTATTGAGTCAATACCGGTATATTGCTCATCATCATAATATCCTTCGATTTTAGATGTCACTTCATTGTTAATTAATCTTGGATCTGAATAAAGATTGAATTCTTTATTATAAGTTAAGAAGATTAATTCTATTTGATCGGTAATTTTTAATTTATTAGCAATAGGGACTGGTTTTATAGTTGTACCTACACAGGAAAGGCTAAAAATAAGTAATGTTATATATAATAAATATCTCATAAATCTTGCTGTTGCGCTTATCACATCTTATGAAGAGTATATACCTGATTTCAGATAATAGTGAATTTATTTCCGCTTTATCAAATACCCAGTGATTATTTTTGAAATGGGATAAATAAGCATCCAGTTTAAACTTAAAATCATCATCAGAATAAATTTCTTTGATGTCTTTGTTTATAAGTTACGATATATCATAATTATCTAATCTTCTTTCGAGTAACTGTTTCTTTATTTCGTTACTTAATAATTGTGGTTAATTAACCGCTTTATAAAAAGCAAAAAAATATCAAAAAAGTAATATGTGGTAAAAATTGCTTCATAGGGTTTTCTCTTTTGTATTTTTACGTTTAAAAAAAAACAGTATAAGTAAAACTGAAATATAAAGAATTAAAGGAATCTTATAAATCATATCAATGATATTTTGTCCTATCATTTCATTTTCATCAGAAAACAAAACATAATAACTATTGTGACTTAAATAATTAATATAATTATAATTTTCAGAAAGAGGATTCAATTTTAGCGCCCAAAAGACAGTAGGATCATCGTTGCAAATAAGAATTTGGGTAAAACCTTTAATTAATAGTAATAGTATTATTAAGATCTTTAATAATTTCATATTGTCATCCATTTATAATCTTATTGAACTGATTGAATTTCGACTTTAATTCGGGGATGTGCTTCATAGATATTAATTTTTCCCTATTCTTTTCTTCCAATAATATAATGATATTCAATATCTACCCAATTATTTTTTACAATATGTCTTTTTTCTACTTGATTAACTTTTGTAGTAAAACCATAAAATCTCTCGCAAGAACCAATTTTACGCATTCTAAATCCGATTAAAGCAGATTTTTATGCCAAATATCCCACACACAAAACGCCAAATCTTCACATTTCATAATAAAAGATTCATAATAAACTTCGCGTTTAATTGTCCATATTCGATATAAAATAGAATCGATAAGATTAAAGGAGATTGACCAATGCATGTGCACTTTATTATCCACGAAGATTTCGAAGCACCTGGCGCATATGAGCAATGGGCAAAAATGCATCAACACACCATTAGTTATTCTCGTGTTTATCTTGGTCAGCCGCTTCCCGATAAGATAGATAAGATAGATAAGATTGATATGTTGATTATTATGGGTGGTCCTCAATCACCAGCAACGACTAAAAAAGAGTGTCCACATTTTGACTCATTAGCCGAGCAAGCCATCATATCTACGGCAATCAAATCACAAAAAATAGTCATCGGTGTCTGTCTTGGCTCGCAATTAATTGGTGAAGCCTTAGGTGCACATTTCGAGCATAGTCCGGAAAAAGAGATTGGCAAATTCCCAATTACGTTGACTGAAGCAGGCAAAAAAAATCCGCTTTTTGCGCATTTCGGTGATAGTTTGGCGGTCGGCCACTGGCACAATGATATGCCGGGTTTAACTCAAGATGCCAAAATCATTGCCTATAGTGAAGGCTGTCCACGGCAAATCATTGCCTATGGTCCATTCGTGTATGGTTTCCAATGTCATATGGAGCTAACCCATGACGTGGTTGAACAACTTATTGCTCACTCTGAAAACGACCTAAAACAAGCCGAGAAATACCGTTTTATTGATACTCCCCAGCAACTTCGTTTACATGACTATTCTGAAATGAATCAAAAGCTTTTTGGATTTCTAGACAAGTTAAGCCTTTTATCACAGCCCCAAAAATAATAAATTTGATGATGATATAGAAACAATCCAAAGCTATATCATCAAAAAATCATAAGTAACGAAAATTAAACAAAAATTAGGATAGCCACCAGCTATCTAAGTAATAGTTTGTGAGATATATTGATAGTTCGTATACTCATAAAATAATGTAGTTAATAATTCCGATTAGATGAAAGGAGCGATTCCATGGCTTACACACTACCCCCTCTACCTTATGCTTATGATGCTTTAGAACCTTATATTGATACTGAAACAATGCATCTACACCATGATAAACATCATCAAACTTACGTAAACAATGCCAACGCATTATTAGAAACCCTACCTGCTGAATTAAACGATTTTTGTCCAGAAACATTATTAAAAAATTTAGACAAAGTACCAGCAGACAAATTGACTGGAATTAAAAACAATGTCGGTGGTCACGTTAATCACACCCTATTTTGGGAACTGCTAAAAATTGGAACCGAGCTTAAGGGCGAACTTAAAGCGGCAATAGAAAAAGATTTTGGTTCGGTTGATGCGTTTAAAGAAAAATTCTCAGCAGCGGCTGCAACCCGTTTTGGTTCAGGTTGGGCGTGGTTAGTATTGAAAAATGACAAACTTGAAGTTGTGTCAACCGCGAATCAAGATACCCCAATTATGGGCGAAAAATTTGCCGGCGTTTCAGGCACACCAATTCTAGCGCTTGATGTTTGGGAACATGCTTACTACTTAAAATACCAAAACCGCCGTGCGGATTACATTGGTGCATTTTGGAATGTCATCAATTGGGACAAAGTCGCTCAATTATATGCAGCAGCCAAAAAATAATCATCTCAAATAAACCTAAAAAATGACGCTTTATGCGTCATTTTTATTTTTTAGCATAGCGTTAAACGATCGCATTTACTTAAATGGCTAAAGCAAAGTCATTGCTAAGTTATACTTAAATCCGTTACAATGTACGATTAGTTAAAAACAGCAAAAATAGCAAAACATGTTTGAAATTAATCCTATCAAATCAAAAATAACCGAATTAACCGAACGAACGAATGTCATTCGGGGGTATCTTTGACTATGACCTCAAAAAAGAGCGTCTAGAGGAAGTCAATGCCGAACTAGAACAATCCGAAGTTTGGGCCGATCCAGAAAAGGCACAAGCATTAGGCAAAGAACGCGTCGCGCTAGAAGAGATCATCAATACCATCAATACCTTAGAACAAGGTCTAGACGACGTCGAAGGCCTACTTGAACTTGCTATTGAAGCAGAAGATCAAGACACTTTTGACGAAGCCAATCAAGAAGTTGAACAACTCGAAAAAAAGCTAGCCGGTCTTGAATTTCGCCGAATGTTCTCGGGTGATTATGACAGTGCTGACTGTTACTTAGATATCCAATCAGGCTCAGGGGGTACTGAAGCCCAAGATTGGGCTGAAATGTTACTGCGAATGTATTTACGCTGGGCTGAATCGAAAGGTTTTACAACCGAAGTGATGGAAGTATCAGACGGCGATGTAGCTGGCATAAAATCAGCCACAATCAAAGTAACCGGCGATTATGCTTATGGTTGGTTACGCACTGAAACCGGTGTCCACCGCTTAGTACGAAAAAGCCCATTTGACTCAGGAAACCGCCGTCATACCTCATTTGCATCGGTATTTGTCTATCCAGAGGTTGATGACAATATTGATATCGACATCAATCCAGCCGATCTACGCATTGACGTTTATCGGGCATCGGGCGCGGGTGGTCAGCATGTTAATAAAACCGAATCTGCTGTACGTATTACCCACGTACCAACGGGAATTGTGACACAATGTCAAAATAACCGCTCGCAACATAGCAATAAAGATCAGGCCATGAAACAGTTAAAAGCAAAACTGTATGAGCTTGAAATGCACAAAAAGAATGCCGAAAAACAACAAATGGAAGAAAACAAATCCGACATTGGTTGGGGCAGCCAAATTCGTTCGTATGTACTTGATGATTCACGAATCAAAGACTTACGCACAGGCGTTGAAACACGCAATACGCAAGCCGTATTAGACGGTGATTTAGATCAATTTATTGAAGAAAGCTTAAAAGCCGGTTTATAACTGGTAATAAATAAAAGGTAAAATTATGTCAACACAGCAAGAGCAACAAAACCATATTGAAGAGTTAAATAACGAGCTTACAATACGTCGTGAAAAGCTAGCTGCAATTCGCGAACAAGGCATTGCTTTCCCGAATGATTTCCGTCGTGACGCAATTTCAAGCGATCTTCATAAATTGTATGATGAAAAAACTAACGAAGAGTTAATTGAAAACAAAATTATTGTAACCGTTGCGGGTCGAATGATGATGCGCCGTATTATGGGTAAAGCCTCATTTGTATCATTACAAGATGTTGCAGGGCAAATCCAACTCTATGTCACTCGTGATGATCTACCCGAAAACTACTACAACGAACAATTCAAAAAATGGGATCTTGGTGACATCGTTGGTGCTAAAGGCTACTTATTCAAAACCAAAACAGGTGAACTATCAATCCACTGTGAAGAAATCCGCCTACTAACAAAAGCATTACGCCCATTACCCGATAAATTCCACGGTTTAGCAGATCAAGAAATGCGCTATCGTCAACGTTACCTTGATTTAATTACTAATCAACAATCACGTGACACCTTTATTGCGCGCTCAAAAGTGGTAACTGAAATTCGTAACTTTATGTTAGAAAACCACTTTATGGAAGTTGAAACCCCAATGATGCAAGTCATCCCAGGTGGTGCATCAGCCAAACCATTTATTACGCACCATAATGCGCTTGATCTAGACATGTATTTACGAATTGCGCCAGAACTTTACTTAAAACGTCTAGTGGTAGGTGGATTTGAGCGTGTATTTGAAATCAACCGCAATTTCCGAAACGAAGGGGTATCACCAAGACATAATCCTGAATTTACTATGATGGAAATGTACATGGCTTATGCCGATTATAAAGATTTGATCGTATTAACTGAAGCGTTATTCCGTCGTTTAGCCATTGCCGTGACGGGGAATGCCGTAGTGCAATATGGCGAACACACTTTTGATTTCGGCAAACCATTTATCAAAATGACCATGCGTGAAGCAATCTGCCATTATCGCCCAGAAACCAACAATGCTGATTTAGATGATTTTGACAAAGCTTGTGCCATTGCAAAAGCAGTGGGAATCAAAGTTGAAAAAGGCTGGGGACTTGGTCGAGTGGTAACTGAAATATTTGAAGAAGTGGCTGAAGCTAACCTCATTCAACCAACATTTATCACCGAATACCCGGCAGAAGTCTCACCACTTGCCCGTCGAAACGATGAAAACCCATTTGTAACAGACCGCTTTGAATTCTTTATTGGTGGACGTGAAATTGGTAACGGCTTCTCAGAACTTAATGATGCCGAAGACCAAGCACAACGTTTTGCCGACCAAGTATCACAAAAAGACGCGGGTGATGACGAAGCAATGTTTTATGATGAAGATTACATCACTGCATTAGAACATGGCTTACCGCCAACAGCAGGGCTAGGAATTGGGATTGACCGAACCGTAATGCTATTTACCAATAGCCATACCATTCGGGACGTCATCTTATTCCCAACTATGCGTCCAGTTAAATAGTTTCGACAAAGTTAATCAAACTCACTTATTCACCAATAAGTGAGTTTTTTTATATCAAAAACCCCGCTCCTCAACTTTTTTTGAGATAAAACACCTCAAAAATAAACCCTCCGAGGCGGGTAATTCAAACGTCGCTTAGCCGCAAAATCGCTTTTTATGGCTAAACGACGTTGACTCCTTGAGTCAGCTTGCTTT
>NZ_JAFNNA010000019.1:0-6651 GCF_026536965.1 Gilliamella sp. B2911
TACTCGTGGCTGCAACCCTACTAGCTCAAAATTTATTCACACATGGTTACGCTTTGGGGAAATTATGAGGGGATCTCTCAGTGCATTGCCTCCAATTCCCATAATTTATTACGCCGATAATAACTTGGTGTAACCTTAAAAATGTACTTAAATCGACGTGTAAAAGATTGTTGGGAATCAAATTGATATTTTAATGCGATCTCAAGGATAGTTTTTTTCGTCAACCTCAACTCAACAGCCGCTTTCGTCAAACGACGAGCACGAATATAGCTAGCCAGTGTGACCCCTGTTACTTTTTTGAACAGCCGCTGAAAATACCACTTGGTATAACCCGCTTTATTCGCCACATCATCAAGCAGTAAAGACTGATCTAAATTATGTTCAATCCATAATAGAACATCTTTGATAACCGTTGTATGAAACTGCTTATCATCATATCTTAATTGGATGTTATTAGCTTTATTTTGATAGCGAGAATGCTGTTCAATATACATAAAATAACCTAAATGTTCTTAAGATTGTCACGACCACATCATCATGATACCATAAACATACTGACGGTATGTTATTTTAAATCTATCATGGAAAATAAAAATCATCAACAAGAAAATTTTAAGAGTACCTATCAATCACTGGTTAACTCAGCACGAATATTGTTTGTTGAAAAAGGCTATCAAGCTGTTTCAATAGATGAGATCTCGGGAAAAGCGTTGGTGACCAAAGGTGCCTTTTATCATCACTTTAAAAATAAAAAACAATTACTCAGTGCCTGTTATAAGCAGCAATTAATTATGATTGATGCCTACATCACAACAAAAACTGATTTAACAAATGGTTGGTCTGCCTTAGAAAGTATATTTGAACATTATCTTGATTATATTATTGATAATAATAAAAACCTTATCCCTATCCAAGAAGTGATGCCTATCATTGGTTGGAATGAACTTGAAAAAATTAGCCTTGAATACATTACTGGTAAGGTAAACGCCATTGTCAGCAAATTGATCCAAGAGAACCAACTTAAAGCTTATGATGATGATGTGCTTAAAAACTTACTCAATGGCTGGTTTATGCATATCGCAATACATGCGAAAAACCTAAAAGAGCTTGCCGATAAAAAAGGCCAATTTATTGCTATTTACCGCGGCTTTTTATTGAGCTTGAAAGATAAATAAAATAGATAGGTTTTATTTGAAGCTAAATCTTCTTTATCGTAAAAAATGCCCTCTTGGGTTATCAAGAGGGTCATTATATTTCGCGGAATAACATCATTTGGTGACGAAATAACTAAGCACTTGTCTCCTGTTTACTCCCCTGAGCTTGAGGGGTTAACATGAAGGTCATCGATAGCAGGATAATAATACAGTAAAACGCTAAACCAATAATCCAAATCCAGCCATCCCAAATTGGTAGTGAATGATTATAAATAACAGCAAACAGTAATGGGCCAATAACACCGGTTGCATTGGTAAGGCTCACCAATAATCCCTGTAAAGCACCTTGCTGATGACTCTTTGTTTGGATAGACATCACTCCCTGTAATGCAGGTAAAGCGATCCCACCACCAGCCAATAAAATTAAAACAGGGAAAACTAACCAACCTTCAGATATAAACGCTAAAAAGGCAAATGCACTACTATCTGCAATAAATCCGAGCAGTACTGCCGTTTTTTCGCCCCATTTAGTGGCTATTCTTCCTGCCACAAAGGCTTGGAATACTGAGTGTAAAAGACCAAGACCCGCTAATGAAAAGCCAACCATCATGCTATTCCATCCAAAACGATTTTCGGTAAATAGCACCCACACCGTTGCGGGAATTTGGCCTATCAATTGCGCTGAAAAATAAATAATCAACAAAATGGGCATCGTTTTAAATAAAGTGATGTATACCGAATTCGATTGCGTCTCAACCCCTACTTCGGTATCTGTATTATCACGTGTATTTTTGGTTTCACGGAACCAAAACATAACCACAAGGAAAGTGACAATATTTAGCAACGCAGCGATAAAAAAGGGACTATGCGGTGAAATCTCTCCTGCAAAACCACCAATAATAGGCCCCGCTATTAAACCAAGCCCAAAACTTGCCCCTAACCAACCGAACCACTTCACGCGTTGAGAAGCTGAGGTGGTATCGGCAATGACCGATGCCGCGACAGCCCCAGTAGCTCCTGTGATCCCTGAAAGCAAACGGCCTAAATACAGCATCCAAAGCGCACTTGAAAAAGCCAGCAATAAGTAATCCAGCGATGCGCCTATTAATGACAACAACAGCACTGGGCGCCGACCAAATCGGTCAGACATTTTTCCAAGCCAAGGAGCAAAGATAACCTGCATTAACGCATAAAGTGCAAGCAATACGCCAAAGTGGTTAGCGATATCTTCCGAAGCAATAAATTCACGTAATAACGTTGGCAAGACTGGCATGATAAGGCCAATCCCCATGGCATCGAGTAACGTAATTACCAATGCGATCTTTGTCGAACTATTCATTTCACTTTTCTCTATCACTAATAGGGAGTGGTAAAATAACTCTATCAATGATAGAGTGTCAACAAAAATTAGGAATTAATGATGTCTAGATTAGATAAAAGTAAAGTGATTAACAGCGCATTAGAGCTGCTTAATGAGGTCGGAATCGAAGGTTTAACAACCCGTAAACTCGCCCAGAAGCTAGGTGTAGAGCAGCCTACATTGTATTGGCATGTAAAAAATAAGCGGGCTTTGCTCGACGCCTTAGCCATTGAGATGTTAGATAGGCACCATACTCACTTTTGCCCTTTAGAAGGGGAAAGCTGGCAAGATTTTTTACGTAATAACGCTAAAAGTTTTAGATGTGCTTTACTAAGTCATCGCGATGGAGCAAAAGTACATTTAGGTACACGGCCTACAGAAAAACAGTATGAAACTCTCGAAAATCAATTAGCCTTTTTATGCCAACAAGGTTTTTCACTAGAGAATGCATTATATGCACTCAGCGCTGTGGGGCATTTTACTTTAGGTTGCGTATTGGAAGATCAAGAGCATCAAGTCGCTAAAGAAGAAAGGGAAACACCTACTACTGATAGTATGCCGCCATTATTACGACAAGCTATCGAATTATTTGATCACCAAGGTGCAGAGCCAGCCTTCTTATTCGGCCTTGAATTGATCATATGCGGATTAGAAAAACAACTTAAATGTGAAAGTGGGTCTTAAAAGCAGCATAACCTTTTTCCGTGATGGTAACTTCACGGTAACCAAGATGTCGAGTTAACCACCCTTTAGATTCATAAAGCGAAAATAATGCGGCTCCAACGTACCCACCTAAATGGAAACGGCGTTCACTCCAATCTAAACACGCACAACAGATTTTACGTGAATGTTTGGAAGGAACGTCAATTCCCATTTCATGAAAATATTGAATACCACTTAATGTGATCATTGAACCATTTTCAGTGATCCATTGCTGTTGACAAAGGGAATCATAGATCTTAACGGCAACTTCGCCAGCTAAATGATCATAGCAAGTACGTGCTTTTCGTAAATGCACTGGCGTGGAAACTTTGGCATGTACGCCATGGTTTAAGGAGATCCCCATCATACTTTCCATCAATTCAGCAATATCTTTTCCTGCTAGCCGAAAATAACGATGCTTGCCTTGAGCTACTACTGTGATTAGCTGGCAATCTAATAATTTAGATAAATGACTGCTCGCCGTTGAAGCTGATATATTCGCCACAGAACTTAGCTCAGTGGCCGTCCAAGCTCGCCCATCCATCAAAGCACTGAGTATTTTAACTCGTGAAATGTCAGACATAGCCGCCCCTATCGCGGCTATTGAGGACTCAAAGGTAACCTCTTTTCGTATTAAATTAGCCATCGCAAGTTCACTTTATTGCCCAAGGGAGCGTAACAGATGCAGCCATACTATCATTGTCCGTTATTAATATCAGTTGGTTAGCATGGTCACTGTATTGCACTAAAATATTAATGTTATTCTCCGCCAATACTCGTGCTATTTCGCCAAGTTCCCCCGGTTTTTCCTGTTTTAACTTACGAATTAATGGTGTCCGGATCGCAAGTACTAACAGTCCAGCTTGCTCTAGCGCTATTTTAGCTTCCTTTCCTTGTTCAACAAGAAAATGAGCATGGCATTCATCACCAACCGTAAATATCCCTCCCCCTTCCAATCCAATACCTTTATTACCTAATGTTTTTCCTAGTAATGCTAATTGTCCTATTTGATTATCTAAAACAACGTGAACATCAAACATTATCCTTGTCCTTTTTAAATGAATATTCGCGAGTAATATGAGCAATACTAATTTTGTAAAAATCAAATATTGACTCTCGCCCTTCTTGTTGAGCTTTCGCATGTAAAACATGATTTTTCCATTGCAGAACTGCGTATTCGTTTTCCCACCAAGATAGCGATAACATTTTTCCTTCTGTAGCTAGACTTTGAAAACGTTCAATTGAAATAAAACCAGCTACATGACTTAATAGTGGTCTTAACTCCTCAGCTAAAGTCAAATAGCGAGTTTGTTGGTCGGGTTGTATTTGCACCTCAAATATTACAGCAATCATATTTTTCTCCGTTATTAATCAACAAACAGAGTAATCCACCCGAAAATTAACACTTCGATAAGCAACGAAATATAGAAAGGTCATGCTGCTGTTTTATGTTGTATATCACACTTCTTTAAATTGCTCGGCCTGCGCTTATCATGTTCTCCTTCTCTTATAATTTTGTTTATTATTTATACTTTTTTATTTTTTGCTATCACCGAAAATAGTGCGGATCCCGCATGGTATTTAGGTTTACCCATCATTAAATACCATTGTTGTTATTTTAATCTTTTTAATATTTCATGATTAAGATCACACTAAAATTATGACCCTATTAACTAAAAGTTATGGATACCCTAATAAAACTCATTGTTAAAGATTAGTTAACCAAAGTAACTTCATTTTTCACTATTGTTAAATTGTTATAGTGAAAATTCTGGTAAACTAATAGAGGTAAAAAAATGATCCTAGATGCCAGTTATACATTATTAGTCGCATGTATCGCGCTACTCATAGGAATGTTTGTCGTAAAATTTACCCCGTTCCTACAAAAAAACCACATACCAGAAGCCGTCGTTGGTGGCTTTATTGTTGCAATTGTTCTGTTAATTATTGATAAAACATCAGGTTATTCGTTTACTTTTGATGCTTCATTGCAAAGTTTATTAATGCTCACATTCTTTTCCTCTATCGGGCTAAGTTCTGACTTTTCTCGACTGATTAAAGGAGGAAAGCCGTTAGTTCTATTAACTATTGCAGTAACGATCCTAATCGCCATTCAAAATACTGTCGGCATGAGTATGGCTGTCATGATGAATGAAAGTCCATTTATTGGCTTAATTGCAGGTTCAATTACTCTAACAGGTGGTCATGGTAATGCCGGAGCATGGGGCCCTATTCTCGCTGATAAATATGGTGTAACAGGCGCCGTTGAATTAGCGATGGCTTGTGCAACACTTGGATTAGTGTTGGGTGGTTTAGTTGGCGGCCCTGTTGCCCGTCATCTTTTGAAAAAGGTCTCTATTCCTAAAACAACCGAGCAAGAGCGCGACACTATCGTTGAAGCTTTTGAGCAACCAAGCGTCAAAAGAAAAATCAATGCAAATAACGTTATTGAAACCATTTCAATGCTGATTATCTGTATTGTTGTTGGTGGCTATATCAGTGCATTGTTTAAAGATACTTTTCTGCAACTGCCTACTTTTGTCTGGTGTTTATTTGTCGGTATTATTATCCGTAATACACTGACTCATGTATTTAAACACGAAGTGTTTGAGCCGACCGTCGATGTATTAGGTAGCGTTGCTTTATCGCTTTTCTTGGCAATGGCGTTAATGTCATTAAAATTTGGTCAATTGGCAAGCATGGCAGGGCCAGTATTAATTATCATTGCTGTACAAACTGTTGTCATGGTGCTATTTGCCTGCTTTGTCACCTTCAAAATGATGGGCAAAGATTATGATGCTGTCGTGATCAGCGCGGGTCACTGTGGCTTTGGTATGGGAGCAACACCAACAGCAATTGCGAATATGCAAACAGTCACAAAAGCATTTGGACCATCACATAAAGCTTTCCTTGTCGTTCCTATGGTCGGTGCCTTTATTGTTGATATTTCAAACAGTATCTTAATTAAAATATTTATTGAAATTGGTACATACTTTACCTAATAGCTACACACTACTCGGCGTACTTCTCCTAACAATTTATTATAGGGCAGTATGCCGAGCCGCTTTCTTACCCCGTATATTCCCCTAGTCAATCTATTTAGCTTGCACGTTTACGAATTAATTCTCGTGACAACTAAACCAAAATTTGAATTATGACGAGTATATCTGATTATTTATACTTTATTCGTTAGAATAGTCCGTAGAAATAAATAATCAGTAGGCTACATGGAATGAAATTAAGACATCTCGATATCTTTTATGCTGTAATGACTTGTGGTTCCTTAACGCGTGCGGCTGAAGTTTTACATATTTCTCAACCCGCGGCGAGTAAAGCACTCAAACATGCTGAGCACTGAGAGATCCCCTCATAATTTCCCCAAAACGTAACCATGTGTGAATAGATTTTGAGTAAGCAGGGTTGCAGCCACGAGTG
>NZ_JAFNNA010000002.1:0-350076 GCF_026536965.1 Gilliamella sp. B2911
TGCCGAACTCAGAAGTGAAACGCCGTAGTGCCGATGGTAGTGTGGGTATTACCCATGTGAGAGTAGGGTGCCGCCAGACTTTTAAATTAGAGCGAAAGCCCAGCAGCAATGCTGGGCTTTTTTGCATTCTAAAATTAGTAAAAGTATATTCATGAATCATTTATTATTCAGATCCATTTGTCTAAGGAGTAAACAGTGGATAATTTAAACTTTTTATATCAATTTTTTGGTTCAGATTTTATTGAAAAATATACAACAGTTCCTCAACTAATTGGTATATTAGGTTATCTTGTCGGTGTTAGTGCCTTTTTGCAACGTAATGATAATGCATTCCGATGGCAATTAACGATTGTTAACGTTATTATGACGCTGCATTTTTATTTATTAGGTCCTGAATCCTATCCTGCTGCTATACTCAATATTGTAAATATTTTTAGGAATGTGACTTCTACTTATACTAAGAATTTTTTAGCAATGTTTTTCTTTATTGCATTGATGTGGATATTTTATTTTTTTACAACTCCAGATTGGAAGCAATTCATTAATTATTTCTCGGTTATTGGAACGACATTAGTAACCATTGCGCTATTCCGATTTGAACAACAAAAGATGCGATTACTTATATTATTGAGTAGTGCTTTATGGATCATTTATAGTTTATGGATAGGCTCTTTAGGAAGCCTAGCGATAGAGATTACATTTGCGCTAATTAATATTATTACTATTATTAAATTATCCCAAAAATCTCGCACATAATATTAGATTTAGACGATTAATATCATTTTCCTATTTATTTATTAGTGTATGTATGAAACAATTCAGCTATATAAAAAAATAAATTTTTGAGGTAGTCAGTGATCGATAATGATGGCTACCGTCCAAATGTAGGAATCGTTATTTGTAACAGGTATGGTCAAGTACTTTGGGCTCGACGTTATGGGCAAAACTCTTGGCAATTTCCTCAGGGCGGAATAAAACTAAACGAAACACCTGAACAAGCAATGTTTCGTGAACTTAATGAAGAAGTAGGATTACAACCCAAAGATGTAAGAATTTTGTCGGTTACCAATGGCTGGCTAAGGTATAAACTACCTAAACGAATGATTCGTTGGGATAATCAGCCTGTATGCATCGGCCAAAAGCAGAAGTGGTTTTTATTAGAATTAATTTCTGATACATCGGTAATAAACTTAAATATTTCACCAACGCCAGAATTTGATGATTGGAAGTGGGTAAGTTATTGGTATCCTATAAGGCAGGTTATTGCTTTTAAGCGTGATGTATATCGTAAGGCGATGAAAGAGTTTTCTTTGCCTGTTTTTACTATACAATCTGACATAGAAGATCCTATAACAAATCTTTCTAAGAAAAAACGATTTAACTTCTTTACTCATAAACGAAAAAATAAACAGCGTGTTAAAAAATGAATCAATTTTTACAATTCCCCAATTTTGATCCAATTGCTTTTTCAATCGGACCTATTTCCTTACATTGGTACGGTGCAATGTATTTATTTGGCATACTTGGCGCCTTATATTTAGCTAAGCGACGAGCTAACAAACCAAATAGTAATTGGACATCGCAACAAGTTGAAAATTTACTATTCTGGGGATTTTTAGGTCTCTTCATTGGTGGACGATTAGGCTATATATTATTTTATAACTTTGATGCTTTTATTGATGAGCCTGCAATCTTATTTCGAGTTTGGGAAGGCGGCATGTCTTTCCATGGTGGATTGATTGGTGCAATTTGCGTAATTGCTATATTTGCTAAAAAGAACCAAAAAACATTTATGCAAGTAGCCGATTTTGTTGCACCGTTAGTTCCGATCGGTTTGATGTTTGGTCGTTTTGGTAATTTTATTAACGGTGAACTTTGGGGACGTGTAACTAACTCATCAATTGGTATGTTATTTCCGACTTCGACTCATGCCGATTTTATGTTTGTACAATCACATCCCGAATGGTTTTCTTTATATAGCCAATTAAATGGTGTTTTACCAAGACACCCATCACAACTTTATGAAATGGTATTTGAAGGTATAGTCTTATTTATTATCTTGAACCTTTTTATCCGTAAACCACGTCCAACAGGTGCTGTGTCAGGGCTATTTTTGGTTTGCTATGGAATATTCAGATTCATCATAGAGTTCTTCAGACAACCAGATGAACAGTTAGGATTATTTTTGAATTTTATTAGTATGGGGCAAATTCTCTGTCTACCAATGATTATCGGTGGAATTTTGATCCTTTTATATGCATATAGATTTAACAATAAGGTTATCTCAAAATGAAACAATATTTAGCATTAATGCAAAAAATTTTAGATGAGGGAACACCTAAATCAGATCGAACAGGGACAGGTACATTATCGATCTTTGGTCATCAAATGCGATTTAATTTGCAAGATGGCTTTCCGTTGGTAACAACAAAAAAATGTCATTTACGTTCAATTATCTATGAATTGCTTTGGTTTCTTAAAGGTGATACCAATATTAATTATTTAAAAGATAATAAAGTAACGATATGGGATGAATGGGCGGATGAAAATGGTGATCTTGGCCCAGTTTATGGTAAACAATGGCGTGCTTGGGGAGCCGCCGATGGTCGTCAGATAGATCAAATCTCTCAAGTAATTGAACAAATTAAACATGATCCTGATTCAAGACGAATGATCGTTTCTGCATGGAATGTTGGCGAACTTGATCATATGGCATTAGCGCCATGTCATGCTTTTTTTCAGTTTTATGTTGCTCAAGGTAAACTTTCGTGTCAACTTTATCAGCGTTCATGTGATGTATTTTTAGGATTACCATTTAACATTGCCAGTTATTCGTTAATCGTTCATATGATAGCTCAACAGTGTGATTTAGAAGTCGGTGATTTTGTTTGGACTGGTGGAGACACACATCTTTATTCTAATCATATGGAACAGACCCATTTACAATTAAGTCGTGAACCGAAACCATTGCCTAAACTGGTTATTAAACGTAAGCCACCTACAATTTTTGATTATGAGTTTGAAGATTTCGAAATTGTTGGCTATGACCCTTATCCTGCAATTAAAGCGCCAGTAGCTATTTAAAATTAAAAAAAGTTGAGGAGCAGCCTTTTTGAGCATGTTTCAATTTAAAAATTACTAAAAATTATAGAATAGGGATTAATCAATTTAATCCCTAACATCTTTTTTAAAACATTATCTTTACAAAAAAATCTATTAATAAAATGATGTTCCATCATGCTTAATTATTTTATTTTTCTGCCGCTTGATTCAAGATTGGTATATAATAATTCACTTTGTTTAAATTGTTATTTAATCTTAATATGAGTCAAGAAATTCATCCTACTTTTACAAAACGGTTATTACATCCTCGTTACTGGTTAACGTGGTTTGGTATTAGTGTTTTATATCTAATCGTATTGTTGCCATATCCAATAATTTATCAAATAGGAAAAGGCTTAGGATTGCTTTCAATGAAGTTAATCGGTAAGCGTAAAGAAACCGCAAAACAGAACTTGAAACTATGTTTTCCTGAAAAAACCGATCAAGAACGCGATAACATATTAAGAGATAATTTTATTTCAACTGGACTTGCTATATTTGAAACGGGTATGGCTTGGTTTTGGTCAGATAAAAGACTTGCTAAACACTCTTCAATTGTAGGTGATTCGCATATCACTCGCATACAACAATCTGGACAAGGTGTTCTATTAATTGGGATTCATTTTTTAACGTTAGAGCTAGGTGCACGTATTTTAGGAATGAGTCATCCTGGTGTTGGTGTTTATCGACCAAACGATAATCCGGTTATGGATTATATTCAATTAAAAGGGCGTTTAAAATCAAACAAATATATGTTGGATCGCTATAATACTAAAGGCATGATTAGAGCACTAAAAAATGGTGAATTGTTATGGTATGCACCTGATCATGATTATGGCCCTAAAAATAGTGTATTTGCTCCACTTTTTGCTGTCGAAAAAGCCGCAACCACAATAGGGACTCGAATTTTAGTTAAATTAGGCCAACCAGCAATTATACCTTTCACCCCTAAACGTGAAACAAAAGGTCATTATACCGTTTATGTGACTCCTGAACTTAAGGGATATCCTATCGATGATGATGTTCAAGCGGCCACGTTTATGAATAAAGCAATTGAACAAGAAATTCTTAAAGCACCAGAACAATATATGTGGTTGCATCGACGATTTAAAACTCGTCCCAAAGGGGATGCACCTTTATATACTGATAAAGTTCAATCAGATTAATTTAACAAATTCGATTGTGAAAAACGATAAGATACGATATGCAAAAACTAAATAAAATAATTTTGTATTGCCGGCCTGGATTCGAAAAAGAATGTGCGGCAGAAATAACTGATAGGGCCGCACAAAAAGAGATATTTGGATTTGCGAAAGTTAAAGAAAATAGTGGTTATATAATATTTGAATGTTACCAAGATGGTGATGCTCAATTATTGATTAAAGAAATTTCATTTCGAACACTGATTTTTGCCAGACAAATGTTTGTTGCAGGTGATTTATTAGATAATTTACCAACAGAAGATCGTATCACTCCTATAATCGAGGCATTATCTGGTATTGTTGATAAAGCTGGTGATTTGCGTGTCGAAGTTGCTGATACGAATGAAGGTAAACAATTAGCAGGATTTTGTCGGAAATTTACAGTTCCTCTTCGACAAGCTTTACGAAATAAGCGCATCCTTTTAAAAGTTCAAAATCCGTCACGGCCAGTAATTCATCTATTATTCATTAACAATAATAGTTGTTATGTAGGATATTCCTTAAGTCAAAATAATTCGCCTTTTTATATGGGAATACCAAGATTAAAATTTCCTGCTGATGCCCCAAGCCGTTCCACGTTAAAACTAGAAGAAGCTTTTCATATTTTTATTCCTTATGAAGAGTGGGATGAACGACTAAAAGGTGGTTTAAATGCAGTTGATTTAGGTGCGTGTCCTGGAGGATGGACTTATCAATTAGTCAAAAGAAGCATGATGGTATATGCTATAGATAATGGTCCGATGAATGAAAAACTTATGGAGTCAGGGCAAGTTAAACATTATCGTGAAGATGGCTTCAAATTTATACCTAAAAAGCATAATATTTATTGGCTAGTGTGTGATATGGTTGAAAAACCAGCCAAAGTAACAGAATTAATTGCCAAGTGGCTTATTAATGGTTGGTGCCGAGAGACAATTTTTAATCTCAAGTTGCCAATGAAAAAACGTTATGAAGAAGTAAAACAAAATTTACAATTACTAATAAAAGAACTAAATAATAATCAAATCAATGTACAAATTCAGGCTAAGCAGCTTTATCACGATCGTGAGGAAGTTACTGTTCATGTGCAACGAATTTGGGGATGAAAATTTATAAGAGAATGGGTATGAAATTAAAACAATCCTTTTATGCTATTGTTATGTTAGCATTATTTTCGCTTTTAATTGGCTGTAATCTCAGCTTATCGAAAAGTGGTAAATATGATGAAACTAAAGATTCCAATTATTATTTGTCGCAAGCTGAATCAAGTTCAGGAAATGCCAAAATCGATTGGCAATTGTTAGCCGTGCGGGCTTTAATAAATGAGAATAAATTGTCTCAAGCAAACAAATTATTATCTGAGCTTCCTGCGAATCTTAATGCTGAACAACAAAAAGACCAATTGTTATCTCAAGGCGAAATAGCGGTCAGAAAAGGACAGCCATTTAGTATTAATCAACTATCTGCTGATAAATTAAATGATTCACAATCATATCGTTATTATTCAATAAAATTAGCTTTAGATCGCAAAGCTAGAAATATAAATGAACAAGCTCATGATTATTTATCTTTACAAAAATTTGCCCCTGAGAAACATCAAAAGCAGATATTAAATAATACTTGGAAATTCTTTAGCAAACTATCTGCAAGTCAAATAAGTCAAATTTCTGCTGCTGATAATGAAGTAATATTAAGGGGTTGGATTGATTTAAGTTATACATATAAAAGTAATAATAAAAAAGCATTAGCTCAGTCAGGTGATAGTACTGATGTTGTTGATGCAACAAATAGTAGTCAAAGTGCACAATTAAAACAAGCTATTGAAGATTGGTCATCAAGATATCCAAATCATCCAGCCCAAGAGATTGTTTCGGCGCTAGTAGGTGGCCAAAAGCTTTCTGTTGATAATGTAAATACGAAAACAGTTGCTTTATTATTACCTTTAAATGGCTCTTCTCGTATATTTGGTAATACAATTCGTCAAGGTTATGTTGATGCAGTTAAATTTTATCCACAAGAACCGCAACAAAATGTTGTTGTCTTAGATACCACATCATTGCCAATGGAAAGCTTAATTGAACAAGCTCAAGCACAAAATGTTGAATTAATTGTTGGTCCATTGTTGAAAGAAGAAGTCATTAAAATAAAACAGTTAGCACCGTCTATTCCTGTTTTAGCATTAAATAAAGTAGATGATGGTACTGTTTCCTCTAATAAGATGTGTTTCTTCGCATTATCTCCTGAAGATGAAGCAAAAGATGCGGCTGACCATATTTTTGCTCAAAATAAGCAAAAACCACTGTTAATTGTTCCACAAACTGATTTAGGTAGACGAGTTGCTAAAAGTTTTGCTAAACAATGGTCACAAATTGCTAATGGTTCTCAAGCTTATGTCCAATATGTCGGTAGTATCGGTACTTTGAGGGGCAATATGAATCATAACAGTGGAATAAGTTTAACTGGCCGACCAGTCTCTTTTGATGATGGTAATGCTACAACATCATCAAATTCCGCTGGTTTTGACGCGATTTATGTTTATGCCTCATATGACGAATTAACGTTAATAAAACCAATGCTTGATTTGGGAGCGGGCAAAACTATTGGTAATGGATCATCATCAGTTACGCTTTATTCTAGTTCTAAAAGCCATGTAGCAAGCGCTTCAAATGATTTTAATTATGATATGAATAAAACTGAGTATGCTGATATCCCATTGATTATCAATTCATCTGATAGAACGTCTTCCCTTATCCCTGGCAATATTCAAAAAGATTATTCTTTAACTCGATTATACGCTATGGGTATTGATGCATGGAGACTCGCTAATCGTTTCAATCAATTGGATTCTTATCAACCTAATTTTTTAGATGGTATGACCGGTAAATTGTCAACAAGTAATCAATGCGAAGTAACGCGATCACTTTCTTGGCAAGAATATGTTTATGAAGCATCTGATCAGTCCTCACAGCAAAGCGAATAGTAAAAAAATTGGTAAGTATTATGAACAATTAGCTTGCCAATTTTTAACCAAGCAAGGACTTGTATTATTGGAACAAAATAGCCTATACCAAATTGGTGAAATTGATTTAATTATGCGAGACAAAACCTGCTTGGTCTTTATTGAAGTTAGATATCGAAAAAATGCCCATTTTGGTGAAGCTGAAATGACAATATCGTTTAATAAACAATCTAAAATTAAACAAGCTGCACAACTTTGGATGTTAGAGAATAACTTTAATATTGAAGAAACAGAGTTTAGATTTGATGTTTTTGCCATAACGGGCAAAGATCAAAAATGGATAGTTAATGCGTTTTAATGGTTAGGTGAAAAACGTGCAAGATTTAATAAAAAATTATTTTACTGAAAGTATTCAAACTCAAATAGTGATGGCGGAATCACTAGGCTCTTCAATTGAAAAAGCAGCTAATATTATTGTTGGTGGATTACTTAATGGTAATAAAATTATGGGATGTGGTAATGGGGCTGCGGCAGCGAATGTACAAAGCTTTACTTCACGCTTAATTACAAGTCTTGACATTGAAAGGCCAAGTATTCCTGCTATTGCTTTAGTTTCGGATAATGTTTTGTTAAGTGCGATATCAAATCATGAAGAGATATATGCGCGGCAAATTCAAGCTTTAGGGCAACAAGGTGATATTTTGATTATATCCACTTGTGAAGGTAATAGTCGCTCAATTATTCGTGCCGTCCAAGAAGCTGTGATAAAAGATATGAAAATTGTTGCATTAACCGCATTTGATGGCGGTGAAGTAATCGGTTTGCTTGGTCAGAATGATATTGAAATCAGAATTCCATCTTACAAAAAGGTGATGGCCTACGAAATGCACACAATGATTTTGAACTGTTTATGCCAATTAATTGAAAATACTTTGTTTATTCATACAGAATAAGTTGAAATAAAAACAGTTTAGTTCTGCATTAATAGCTATTTTTGTGCTATAATTATAAGCTATTTTAAGATTTAAATTAATAAGAGAACATGGTGTTATGACCGAACTAGCCAAAGAAATAACTCCCGTCAATATTGAAGACGAATTAAAATCCTCTTATCTTGATTATGCAATGTCTGTTATCGTCGGGCGTGCTTTGCCTGATGTACGTGACGGACTAAAACCCGTCCACAGACGAGTTTTATTTGCTATGCATGAAGCTGGATACGACTGGAATAAACCTTACCGAAAATCTGCTCGTGTTGTCGGGGATGTAATCGGTAAATATCATCCACATGGTGATTCTGCTGTTTATGACACTATCGTTCGTATGGCACAACCATTCTCATTACGTTATATGCTTGTTGATGGTCAAGGTAACTTTGGTTCTGTTGACGGCGACTCTGCTGCTGCAATGCGTTATACCGAAATTCGTATGCAAAAATTTGCAGGGGCATTGTTGACAGATCTTGACAAAGAAACCGTAGACTTCTCACCAAACTATGATGGATCAGAAATGATCCCTGATGTCCTTCCAACTCGAATTCCTAATTTACTCATTAATGGTTCATCGGGTATTGCAGTTGGTATGGCAACTAATATTCCTCCTCATAATTTAGCTGAAGTGATTAATGGCTGCTTAGCATTCATTGAAGATGAAAATATCTCTGTCGATGGTTTAATGGAGTATATTAAAGGTCCAGATTTTCCTACCGCAGCATTAATTAATGGGCGTAAAGGTATTGAAAATGCCTATCGAACTGGTCGTGGTATCATTTATATTCGTTCTAAAGCAACGGTTGAAGTTGATGATCACACTGGTCGTGAAACGATTATTGTTAATGAAATTCCTTATCAAGTTAATAAGAAAAAATTAATCGAGAAGATTGCAGAGTTAGTCAAAGATAAAAAAATTGAAGGCATTTCAGCACTGCGTGATGAATCAGACAAAGATGGTATGCGTATTGTTATTGAGATTAAACGCGATGCCGTTGGTGAAGTTGTTCTAAATAATCTTTTTTCATTAACTCAACTACAAGTTTCTTTTGGTATTAATATGGTGGCTTTACATAAAGGCCAACCAAAACTATTAAATTTAAGAGAAATGATCGAAGCGTTTGTTCTTCACCGCCGTGAAGTGGTAACGCGTCGAACTATTTATGAACTTCGTAAAGCTCGTGAACGTGCGCATGTATTGGAAGGTTTAGCTATTGCATTAGCTAATATAGATCCTGTAATTGAATTAATCCGTGCCGCGGCTACGCCTTCGGAAGCTAAAGCTAAACTATTATCGCAAGCTTGGCAACTAGGTAATGTTGCTGCAATGCTTGAAAAAGCTGGTAATGATGCTGCTCGACCGGAAGATTTAGCGCCAGAGTTTGGTATTCGAGATGGCCATTATTATCTTTCAGAAGCTCAAGCTCAAGCTATCTTAGATCTTCGTTTACATCGATTAACCGGACTTGAACACGAAAAAATTCTTGATGAATATAAAGAGTTATTAATTCAAATTAGTGGTTTACTCCATATTCTTGCAAGCCCTGAAAGATTAATGGAAGTTATTCGTGAAGAGCTTGAAGCGGTTCGCGATCAATTCCAAGATGCAAGAAGAACAGAAATTACTGCAAGCAGCGCTGATATCAATATTGAAGATTTAATCGCTCAGGAAGATGTTGTAGTTACACTTTCTCATCAAGGTTATGTGAAATATCAACCGCTATCTGATTATGAAGCGCAACGTCGAGGTGGTAAAGGTAAATCGGCAACAAAAATTAAAGAAGAAGATTTTGTTGAGAAGTTATTAGTTGCGAATACTCACGATACTATACTTTGTTTCTCTAGCCGTGGCCGTTTATATTGGATGAAAGTGTATCAATTACCAGAAGCCAGCCGAGGTTCTCGAGGTCGTCCAATTATTAATTTATTACCGCTAGAAGCTGATGAACGCATTACAGCAATTCTACCTGTTCGTGAATTTGATGATGAACATTGTGTATTCATGGCAACAGCACAAGGTACGGTTAAGAAAACCTCTCTAATTGAATTTAGTCGTCCTCGAAGCGGTGGCATAATTGCTATTAACTTACGTGATGATGATGAACTTATTGGTGTTGATTTAACAAGTAATGAAACATCTGATATCGTTGATGATGAAGAACTAAACGATGATGTGGTTGTTGAAGAGACAGATAGTGATGATGAAGTCTCTCAAATTTCTAATACCGAAGACATTATGTTATTCTCTGCTAATGGTAAAGTGGTTCGATTCCCAGCGAATAAAGTTCGTTGCATGGGACGAACAGCGACAGGTGTTCGAGGTATTAAATTAGAAGGTGATGATAAAGTTGTATCACTAATTGTTCCTCGAGGAAATGGTGCAATCTTAACTGCAACTCAAAATGGTTATGGAAAACGTACTGAACAAGAATTATATCCAACTAAATCACGCGCTACAAAAGGGGTTATCTCTATTAAAGTGAGTGAACGAAACGGTGCAGTAGTTGGTGCAGTACAAGTTGAAGAAACTGACCAAATCATGCTTATTACTGATGCGGGTACCTTAGTACGTACTCGTGTATCTGAAGTAAGCATTGTTGGTCGAAACACTCAAGGGGTAACCTTAATTCGAACAGCCGAAAACGAAAAAGTGGTCGGATTACAACGAATTGCTGAAACGGAAGATGATGATGAATCGGAATTGTCCCAAGAGGCTTATGATAGTGATGATTCCGCTCAAGAATCCGAAGAATAATTTTTAATTATAAAAAAGGATTAGCCACACAGACTAATCCTTTTTTGTTTTCGAAAACCACGACAAGGAATAGAATTACATGTCTTTCTCTATAAAAAAAGTTGTAACTAATCTTGCTTGGCAAATTTTAATTGCCTTGGTCTTAGGTGTAGTGGCAGGTGCTTTTCTATATGAATTAGCTGATCCTAATCATGAATTACATTCATATTATCAATTTGCAATTGTTAATATTTTCCAACCAGCAGGTGATATCTTTATCCGCTTAATTAAGATGATTGTATTACCAATTATTCTTAGTACGTTAACGTTAGGTATAGCAGGCATTGGTGGTTCAAAACGTTTAGGAATGCTTGGTTTTAAAACTATTCTTTATTTTGAAATTATTACTACTATTGCTATTTTGTTAGGTCTTTTTTGGGGAAATTTCTTTGCACCTGGCGCGGGAATTGATTCTTCAACGTTAGCCTCAGCAGATATTAGTAAATATACTAAAGCAGCTGAAGAACTTAGCGGTAAACCTCACGGTTTAATTGTTATGATTTTAGACATGATTCCAGCTAATATCTTTAAAGCAATGTCTGATGGTGCAGTTTTACCTGTTATCTTCTTCTGTGTCTTTTTTGGCTTAGGCTTAATGTCGTTACCGGATAAACAGCGTGATCCATTTTTATTCTTGTTAAAAGTGGTATCAGATACAATGTTTAAAGTCACTAATATGATTATGCGTTACGCCCCTATTGGGGTATTTGCATTAATCACGGTAACTGTTGCCAAATATGGATTCGCTTCATTATTGCCATTACTGAAATTGATTTTAACTGTTTATTCAGCAATGATTATATTTACTTTGGTCATATTAGGTTTAGTTTGTAAATTATGCCGATTTAATATTTTTACCTTATTAAAAATATTGAAAGAAGAACTCGTCATTGCGTTTTCAACTGCAAGCTCTGAAACAGCTTTGCCTAAGATCATTGAAAAAATGGAAGCTTATGGTGCTCCAAAAGCAATTACGAGTTTTGTTATCCCTACTGGGTATTCATTTAATCTTGATGGTTCAACACTATATCAAAGTATAACTGTTATTTTTCTCGCGCAATTATTTGGTATGGATTTAAGCATTCTGGATCAAATTATCATTGTTATAACATTGATGATAGCATCAAAAGGGATAGCTGGTGTACCAGGTGCTTCAATTTTAGTGTTATCAGCTACACTTGGTAGTGTTGGTATTCCAATCGAGGGTATTGGTTATATTATGGGTGTTGAGCGTATTTTAGATATGGGTAGAACAGTAGTTAATGTTGTGGGTAATGCATTGGCTGCTATCGTTATAGCCCGCTGGGAACATGCTTTTGATGATAAAAAAGCAAGAGCATATGAGCAAGAATATTTAAAATAATTCTATTAATATCTAGTGCTATAATCATTATTCTAAAGTAAAAAACTATCTGTAAATGCAGATAGTTTTTTATTATTTAAACAGCGGTTATATATATTTTGTCATATCAAATTCAACCCTTTCACCATCTGGGCCACTAATAAGAAAAAAACTCACCTCACAGTGCTCTCTTTTCTCATAAATCGGCCCTTCATTGATTGGGTAACCAAGTTCTTTTATTTTATGAAGCATTTTATCAATGTCATTAACCTCTAGTGCAAAATGTTCAATACCATTGTGAGATTGGCTTAAATTGAAATGGTTAGTTGTATTAGGTAATTGATACAGCTCTAAAGTCAGCTTTGCTGAAGTTAAAAACTCTACGTGTACTTCACCATTTTCCACTTTCTTGGAAAATTTTTCTGTAACTACAAATCCTAACGTTTGATAGAAAGATGATGATTTATTGATATCACTAACTCTTAAACCTATGTGGGCAATACCTGTTATTAAATTATTCATATTAAATTCCTTTTCTCGAACAATAGAAACCATAAAATGCGACGTAGATAAAACAGCATAGAGGAGCGATAAATGCTATTTGCATATTTCCTTGATTTACATCAGAAATGATTCCCATAACTAGTGGAATAATTGCACCGCCTATAATAGACATAACGACAATTGATCCTGCTGTTTGAGTATCTTTACCCATTCCTTTAATTGTTAAACCAAAATTAGTTGGCCATCCTGGTGCCATACAAAAACTAATAGTAGTTAATGTTGCAATGGCAATAATACCAGAGCTAATTATTGCTATTGATAATAATATTACAGCTAGAATTGCGAATATGCTTAATAACTTAGCAGGACTTATTTTTTTCATTAAAAATGTAGAAACAATTTTCCCTAATGCATAAAAAAGTAGTGATATGAGCAACCAATACGTAGCATTATGCTCAGATGTGCCAGTTTCAACTTGTTGGACGAAACGTATAGTAAAACTCCAGACTCCAACTTGTGCACCAACATATAAAAATTGAGAAATAATACCCAAAGTAAATCGAGGAATAGCAAAAAGTCGTTTTAAAGAATGAATTAAATTTTCATTTCCTTGATTTTCAGTCGAACTCGCTTTACATGCAGGGAATTTGACAAAAATAAATATTAATGCGATTAAAACTAATATTGAACCAATTATTATATAAGGTGTAACTACTTGCCCAACCATTTGATGCCTTGCCGCATTCGCAGCTTCAGGTGTCATTTGCAATAATTCAGCATGGCTAGGATCATCTTTTCCAAACACTAATTTCTGGCCGATTAGTACACCTAATATGACACCAACTGAATTAAATATTTGTGAAAAATTAATCCGTTGTGTTGATGTTTCTATAGGCCCCAATAAACTTGAATAAGTATTACAAGATGATTCAAGAAATGACAAACCACATGCGATAATACCTAAGCAACCAAGAAATGCATAATAGGTCATGGATGAGGCCGCAGGAATAAATAAAAAGCAGCCTGTCGCATATAACATTAACCCAATAACAATCGCTAATTTGTAAGAGAATCTTTTAATTATAGCTGCTGCTGGTAAAGCGATAAAAAAGTATCCTAAAAAGAATACTGATTGAACTAAAGCGGTTTGTGTATCTGTAAGATCAAACCCTTTTTTAAACTGAGCAATTAAAATATCATTTAAATTAACAGCCATTCCCCATAGTGCAAATAAACAACAAACTAAAATAAATTTTGCCCATGGCGTTTTTGTTAAATAAGTACTACTATCTAAAATAGATGATTTATTTTTCATATTCATAATAAAACCTAATATTTAAAAATAATTAGTAATAATTGATTAATTACCACTAAATTTGTTCATTCGTTCAATTGCTTGTTGGTAAGTAGTCATACAAGCAGCTCCAATATATTCAACACTTACTGCTGCAAAAGCAGAACTAAATAACGCAGCTTGTTTAATATCTTGACCATTAGCAATTTGAGCGGCTAGAGCTCCGTTAAAAGCATCACCTGCACCAGTTGTATCAACAGGATTCGCAGGAAAACAAGGGATCCAAGTTTTACTACAATGATCTGAAAGCAGTGAACCTTTAGCTCCCATAGTGATGATGATTTGCTTAACGCCTTTTTGGTGGAGATAATCTGCTGCACGTTCAGCGCTTTCTTTGTCGGTGACCTTTTGTCCAGTGAGTAGGTAAATTTCTGTTTCATTTGGTGTTAGTAAATCAACTTTTGATAATAATTCATCACTAACGGGCTGAAAGGGTGCTGGATTTAAAATAGTAAATGCATTGCTTGCTATATCAATTACTTGGTTGATAGCTGAGAGATTATTCTCAAGTTGAACTAGTACAACATCTGCACATTTTATTGTTGGTTCACATTTTTTAATTTCTTCTTCAGTAACAATCATATTTGTTCCTGGATCGACAGAAATCATATTTTCAGCATTTTCCCCAGCAACATAAATTAATGCATTACCTGTAGCCCGTTCATTTGAGCTTAATATAGTTACTGCATTAAACCCTACTTCTTTGAGATGTCGACGAGCAAAATAACCAAAATCATCTTCTCCTATTTTTCCTATATAATGTACATTTGCTCCTGCTTTTAATGCTGCTGTTGCTTGATTCGCACCTTTTCCACCTGCAGAAATTTTACTTGATTTGGCAACTAATGATTCACCGGGCTCAGGAAAGCGATCTAAAAATGCTGTTATATCAAGATTAAAAGATCCGAAAACACAAACTTTTCCTTTCATTTAAATATCCTTTTACTATTTGATAGTTTGAATAGCGTTATTGATATCGGCCGTCATTTTTTTCCATGCCGCATCTAAAGATAGATTCTTCTTAAATAGCCCCGAGCTTCCCATGATCAGTATTTCTGCTCCACATGAGAGCAGTTGATGATAAGTATTGACATTACAAGAACCATCAACCTCAATTAGAAATTTAAAATTATTTTGGTGTTTTAAATCAGAAAGTTTTTTTATTTTTTGTAACATTTCTGGAATAAATGGTTGACCAGCATAACCGGGATCTACCGTCATTATGGTGATTTTATCGAGTAGATGAATGTATTGTGATATATACTCAATAGGGGTAGCTGGATTTATAACAACTCCTGCTTTTTTATCTAATTGATGAATATGATTAATGATTCTAAAAGCATTAGTATTTATTGTTTCTGCATGAGGACAAATGAAATCCGCACCTGCAGTTGCCATTTGATCAATAAAATCTGTAGGGTGCTCTACCATTAAATGGACATCGATTGGTATCGATGTGTGGGGTTTTATCTGTTCAATAAAAAAAGCTGAAAGCGTGATATTTTTAACAAAATGTCCATCCATGATATCAACATGCAAAAAGTCAGCATGTTGATTAAAAAATGTTAATTGTTCCTTTATATTAATTAAATCCATACACATTAGTGATGGGGAAATTTTATACTGCATAATTATTCTCCTTATTACTAGAACCTCATTTTTATCTAGTTAAGAAGAGATATTTATTTAAGCTAATACGACTTCGACACTGTGCCAATCCATTTCTTTTTGTAGTAGTTTATCGATTTTCTTATCGGTAATTAGTACATCAATATCGCCTAAATTACATATTTTGGCGAAGGCATTTTGATTAAATTTGGTTGAATCAGCTAATACGATGACTTTTCTTGCTGTTAAAATCATTTGTTTTTTCAAATGAGCATGATATTCATTGTTGTCACTTAAACCATTATCAAAATCCAATCCATCGCAAGAAATAAATAATGTATCTATAGTAAATTCTGCCAACATCTTTTCGGTTAATGTTCCAACCATATCTTCATTTTTGGCAAAATAAGCACCGCCTAAAACGAAAATTTGAATTTGACTTTTAGCTGCTAATGTTTGAATAACATTTATGGAATGAGTGATAACTGTCATATCCACATTTGGAAGTTGTCGAGCTAAAAACCAGCAAGATGAACTACTGTCTAAAGCAATACGATCTGCATTATTTACAAATTGTAGTGCTTTTCTAGCGATTCGGGTTTTTACATCAGTATTTACTAAAATCCGTTGGCGGAAGGAACGATTACTATTTAATATGGAAGGCACTATAGGTTCACTAGAGAGAGTTGAGGCTAGTACTGCTCCTCCATGGCTGCGACGAATTAAATCCTTTTCCTCTAAAGCTCTCAAATCTCTGCGTAGTGTTTCTTTAGATACGGAACATAGTTTAGCCATATCATTTACTGTCAAACTATTATGTTGACTTAATAATTGAATGATCATTTGTTGCCGTTCTAGTATTAACATAATATCTCCTTAACTGCCTTACCATTTTAGCTTTGTGAAATTTAACATTTTGTGGATGGAATCTGTTTTGTCATTTGTTTTGTTTCATTATCAATAAAATGTGATAAAGGACACATTTATCTTATTGAATAGTTCTATACTTGATTAAATTTATTCATATTATTACCTGAAACAAAACAAATCGGTCAAAATCGGTAAATAAGATAATGTTTGTTTTTGACTGAATTTGACCGAATCTTTTTTGGTAAACTAATGGTAGTCTATTATGAAATGTATTGCTTATTAATAGGGATTATTTTTGCTAAAAATGTGAGCGAAGTACTTTTTTATTTGTATGGAGATATGATTTCTTGTAGTAATAAAAAACCCAGCTTAGCTGGGTTTTTTATTTAAAAGTAAAATTACTTAATTTTAGCTTCTTTATAAACAACGTGCTGACGAACAACAGGATCGTATTTTTTGATCTCCATCTTTTCAGGCATTGTTCTTTTATTTTTGCTAGTGGTATAAAAATGACCGGTACCAGCAGAAGAAACTAATCTAATTTTCTCACGTACACCTTTAGCCATGATATGGTTTCCTTATTAGTACTTTTCACCACGGGCACGAAGTTCAGCTAAAACTGCATCAATACCCTTTTTATCGATAGTTCGCATACCTTTAGCAGATATACGTAATTTTACAAAACGTTTTTCACTCTCAACCCAAAAACGGTGAGTTTGAAGATTTGGTAGAAAACGACGTTTAGTAGCATTCATCGCATGAGAACGATTATTTCCCACTAAAGGACCTTTTCCTGTTACTTGGCATACTCGTGACATGTCAATAATTCTCCGAAATTTCTATGCTTAAGCCTTGGGCGTAATATGTTAATGGAATTAACCTCGTCAGGCTTTTAGTTTGCTGCAGTTCTATTTGAGAAGCAGTCTAACCTCTCACACTACACCCATAATAATGAGGTAGCGAAGTATACGCTTTTACAGGTAAATTCTCAAGCATTATCTTATCTAAGCTTAAAAATAAGTTTTTAATTGAAAAAGATTAATAATTCTAAATTCATTATTATGACGAAATAATTATCTCATAATTTAGATTGTTTTTGTTCAATATAAAACGATTTAATCTTATAATAACTGTGTTTTAATACTATGGATTTTAAATTTCATCTATTAGTCTGAATTTATTTACTTTCAAGGAGATAGTATGAGTCAGTTTACGCCATATAGCATCTATGGCATTATCGGTTATCCTTTGGGGCATAGTATGAGCCCACTTATTCATACTACATCTTTCCAAGATTATGGTATTCCTGCCGTACTTGTACCTTTTCCTACACCACCAGAGGAAATTGCGACACTTTTTAAATCAGTACGATTACTAAATATCCGTGGTTTGTGCGTTACGATCCCTCACAAACAAACTATTATTCCTTATTTAGATGAAGTCACTGATCATGTTAAAAAAGCGGGTGCAGCTAATTTAGTTTATTGGGATGGTGATAAGCTTTGTGGCGATAACACCGATATTATTGGTTTTATGCAACCACTAGCGCAAAAGAAATTACCAGCTGAATATAAAAAAGTGTTAATACTTGGGGCGGGCGGTGCAGCACGTGCGGCGGTTGTTGGATTACAAGATCTTGGATATAGTGATATAACAGTTACCGATATTGTCACTGATTTACCCGAAGCATTAGCTAAAGAATTTAATCTTAAAACGGTAGCTTGGGCAGATAGAGATAAAGTTGAAGCACAGATTATTGTCAACTCTACTCCATTAGGTATGCAAGGTAAATTTGAAGATCAAACTCCTTATGAACAAGCATGGTTTAAAGGTAAAGGCATAGCTTACGATATTGTGTACACACCATATAACACGAAGTTTAGACAAGAAGCTGAAAAAGCAGGATGGGAATCGATTTCTGGACGTGAGATGTTTATTGGTCAAGCAAATGCTCAATTTAAAATTTGGACAGGAAAAGAGCTTTCAGATAGAGCAAAACAAGCTGTGATTGATGCTTTATCAGGTAAATAAAAGCTTAAAATTAACCATCTCATTCAATTGGGATGGTGACTAAATATTTAATCTTCATCTTAAAAATTTATTAAATCGGCTAAGATTGTTAAAGTGATTAATAAATTTAAAATGTGATTAAAAGGGAGTATTTATGACTAATTTAGAGTTACAAGCATTTCGCCGTTTTCTGATGCTAAAAGTATCAGAGGCAAGTGAGTATATCGGTAAAACGGACGTAAAAACTTGGCATGATTGGGAAAACGGAGTTTTACCTGTTCCTGAAAATGTCGCAACTACAATGAAAGAATTAAAAAATCTTCGTAGTGAAAAAATAAAACTGATTATCAATAGTATTAATGATCGTGTTGGAAGTAATACCATTCGATATTTCATGACATACCAAGAGTTTAAAAAAGTGAATCCTGAATTAGATGTGATTCAATGGCGATTGCATCAATCGATTGCTACTGAACTTTATTTTAGAGGTTTAGAAAAGTTGTGTTGATTGTTATGCTCAACGCTAGATTATGTTTAAAGAATGCTAGGTAAATTGCATTAAATTATTTACACTTTTTTGGATATTATTATTCATTAAATCATATGGATAATAAAATCAAATTGTAAAAAAATATTGCAAAAATAAAAATGAATCACTAGCATACATAAATAACTTATTTTAAGATCTGTATATCAAGAAGGGCCCAAAATGAAAAAAATAATTTTTTTAGTTGGCGCAAGAGCTGCTGGCAAAACAACAATGGGTAAAATGTTAGCCAAAGAGTTATCATTTTCTTTTATCGATACAGATTGTCATTTACTTGAAACCACGCAAAAAACGGTTGCTGAGATTGTAGAAAAAGAAGGTTGGGAGGGTTTTCGTGCTAGAGAAAGCCAAGTCCTTATTGATACCGCTAAGCCAAATCGCGTTATTGCAACTGGTGGCGGTATGGTATTAGCTGAGAAAAATCGACAGTTTATGAAGCAAAATGGTGTCGTCATATTTCTATCTGCGCCTGCTGAAATATTAGCAGCTCGCTTGATGAAAGATCCTAATATTGCTCAACGACCATCATTAACGGGTTTATCAATTTCTGACGAAATGGAGAAAGTTCTTGCTGAACGTTTGCCTTTATATCATGATGCTGCTCATCATATTGTAGATGTTGATCAAGATGAAAATTTAATTCTAAATCAAATGATTGAAAAACTGAAAAATCATTAACTCTACTTCTTTCATTATCTTCCATTAACTATTCGCTAAGCTATTTTTATAAAATAGTTTTATCTATTTTATGTTCTTGAATTTTTCAAAAAAGACTTGCCATTGGATAAAAAATAAATAAAAATACAAAAAATTTGAATAAATATTCATTTTGGGTGGTGGTGCGATGAAAGAAAGAACAACTGAACTCGTTGATGGTTTAAGGCATTCAGTACCTTATATTAATGCACATCAAGGAAAAACATTCGTTATTTTATTAACTGGTGCAGTTTTAAAAAGTAATAATTATGCAAGTATCATTAGTGACATTGGTTTATTGCATAGCTTGGGTATTAAACTGGTCATTGTTAATGGTGCGCGTAACCAAATAGATGAATCACTGAAAAATCATAATATTAAACCTAAATACCATAAAAATACTCGGATCACTGATGGCCCAACTCTAGATGTAGTTAAACAGGTAACAGGGTTATTACAACTTAATATTACCGCCAGCTTATCAATGAGCTTAAATAATACACCTTTGCAAGGCGCACATATTAATGTGGTTAGTGGTAATTTTGTTATAGCACAACCATTAGGTGTTGATGATGGTGTTGATTATTGCCATACAGGTAAAATACGTCGAATTAATAACGAAGCAATAGATGAGCAATTAAATCGTGGTTCGATTGTACTATTAGGTCCTGTAGGTGTGTCAGTTACAGGTGAAAGTTTCAATTTATCGTCAGAAGATGTTGCAGCCGAAGTAGCTATTCGACTTAAAGCCGATAAACTAATCAGTTTTTGTGCAGAACAAGGTGTACTTGATGAACAAAATCATGTAATAACTGATCTGTTCCCAGTGGATGCTGATAATTATGTTAATCGCAAAGAAGAATGTGGTAAACACCTATCTAGTGAGGCTCGTTTTTTGCGTGCGGCATCCAAAGCATGTCGTAATGGCGTCCGTCGTAGCCATTTAGTTAGTTATCTAGTAGATGGCTCTATTTTGCAAGAATTGTTTTCTCGCGATGGTATTGGTACACAAGTTGCAATGGAACATTCAGAGCAAGTTCGCTTGGCAACAATCAATGATATAGGTGGGATATTGGAGCTGATTCGACCACTTGAAGAGCAGGGTATCTTAGTTAAACGTTCACGAGAACAATTAGAGATGGAAATTGACAAATTCACTATTATTGAACGTGATAATATGACAATTGGCTGTGCTGCGCTTTACCCTTATCCAGAAGAAAAAATGGGTGAAATGGCTTGTTTGGCTATTCATCCGCAATATAGAAACTCATCACGCGGTGATTTATTATTAGAAAAAATTTCAGAAAGTGCTAATAATTTAGGATTAGAAAAAATCTTTGTGCTTACCACTCGAAGCATTCATTGGTTTCGTGAAAAAGGTTTTAATCCAGCTGAAGTGGATGATCTACCGATTAAAAAGAAACAACTCTATAATTATCAAAGAAATTCAAAAATATTAATGTTTGATTTAATTTAAATTTATCGAGAAAAAGTCCGTTACAGCAACGGACTTTTTGATTAACTAAATAGCTTAACAATAAATTCAGTGATTAACGATAAGGATGTGAAATCAGGATCAGCAAAGGTTACACCTTCAACACCTAAAAATTTAAAGAGAGGTAATGCGAGGGCTGGCAACACACATAAAAGTAAACCATTAACGAAAGAGGCAATAACCGCTCCTCTTGCTCCACCTGTTGAGTTACCAAATATTGCTGCTGTTCCACCAGTGATGAAGCTTGCCATAATTCCGGGAATGATAATAGGTAAACCAATAAAGGGGAAAACAACCACACAAGCTATTTCAGTAAAGAAACTCACAATAAAACCAACTAATACACAATTTGGTGCTTTATCAAATAACACCATTGGATCGACCGCCGGCACACAACCAGGTGCGACAACTTGGGCAAATCCTTTAAAAGCTGGGATGATTTCTTCAGTAAAAATAGCGACCCCTTTTTTGGCAATATAGAGTCCTCCGGCAAAAATAGCTGATTGTTCCAACGCAAAAATAATAAACGTATTGTTTTTGAGTATCTCTTTCAAATACTCAGCGGATGAAAAAGCACCGGATAAGCATAGTAAAACAAACATGGTAATAAAAGTCGCAACATCTGATTGCCTTAAAAAGCTAAAACGATCATTTATTTTAATCTTTTCGATATCATTTTTTTTATTTCCTAGCCATTTACCTAAATAGGAACCTAATAAGTATGAAACTGTACCAGCATGGGCAATACAATAATCATTATTCCCTATTATTGTACGGCTAAATTTAGAGAGTAAAGTTGGAAATATCGCCATATAAAGGCCAATAATCATTGCGCCAGTTGCAACAATGATATAGCCATTATAGCCCATACCTTGTAAAACTGCGGTAAATGAAAATGCCATGAATAGCACTAAATGCAATGATAAATAAATCGATTTAAAGCGGGTAAATCTTGCTAATAGTAGATTAATTATCATCGCAAAAAAGAGGATAAAGGCGGCACTAGTACCAAGTGATTCCATCGTCAATGCGGTAATGGCTTCATTACTTGGTACGACCCCATGCATTCCAAATGCATGAGTAAACATGTTACTGAACATAATTAACACGCCACCTAAGATTTTTCCACCCGTTTTAATTAACACAAAACCAATAAATGAAAGTAGGGTGCCAGTAATAATTTTAGAAAGTTTTGCTCTCTGTAGTACCAATCCTATGAACGCAACTAATGCAATAATGATAGCAGGCTGACCAAATATATTTAGAAAAAGATCCATGTTTTTGCTCCAATTTTAATAACAAAACTAAAGATCATTATAATTAAAACAGCGTTCCAAATTGTGTTTTGGATCACAAATTAACAAATGAAATATGCAAATAATCAATTGGTAGCAAATTATTGATCTTGATTATGGAACATTAATTAAACTTTTTAGTTGATGATTTTCTGGGTTGATTGATGTTTATTTGTAAAAATAATTGAGGAGTCTATACCATTTCATTAAGTTTTGAGTTCTATATTGAATTACTCAATTTACATTGAACGGATAAAAATCATTTTAGAGGCGAGCTTTTAAAGTCAAAACAATTAATGAGAGATCACGTTGTGGTAAAAAGAAAAATTAAAAAACAGCATAATGAACAAAAGCGTGATATCTTGCTTGCGCTTAGTCGGTATTGATTTCACGGAAATTAATGATAGATAATGCACTTTTTAGCGAAGATCAATGAAATATTCTGTAGTTCTTCAAGTAAATTTAATAAGATTATTTATTGCGTTAATTTTGAGTCAGAAATATAAGCGTTACCTGTTTTGTTTGTCGGTTTGACAGTTTCAATTGGTAACGCTCTAGTTTGTGAATTTTTTATTAGCTCAAATCTGAGCCACCAAATTACTATTGATGAGTAATATGACTTCCTTTTTCTTTAATAATATCTGATCCTTTTTCTACATTAATTTTAGTGTGGCTAAACTCAACTGATGCGTTACGAATTTTAAAACCGTTTTCCGCTTCAATATTGATGTTTGAAAATCTAATATTATTGAATGGCTTTTCTGGTGTTCCAATAATAAAACCAGCGTAATTACTTTTACCTTTTACAGTAAGATTATTGAAGCTAATGTTATTGAAGTATGGGGTTTGTTTATGCTCTTTTGGTTGTTCAGTATCCGCAGGATAAATCTGATCGCCTAACATAAATCCACCAGCAAATTCACCTTCTTGTAACGCTTTAATTTTTGCATCTTTTGTTGTTGGGCCGCCTTTATAATAAGCTGACAAAACAATTGGCGTTTTTACATTGACCATTGTTGTATTGTTATACTCAATATCTTTAACTTCACCACCTTTGCCTCTTGGCGATTTGATTCGAATACCATACATCGCATCGGTAAAGGTATTATTTTCTGCCAGTAAATTGCTCACACCGCCATATGTTTCTGAACCAATAGATAATCCACGACCGAGCATAAAGTTATTATCTGCAATATAAAAATCATGGCTAAGGTTGTTTACAGTTGATTTAATGGCAACATGGTCATCACCCACACTTATTGTGTTTTTTGTAATACTGACTCTTCTACTATCCATTGGATCAATGGCATCCGTGTTTTGCCACCAAGCTGGAGCGGATATTGTTGTTTTATTAATTGTAATATCTTCCACATTTTTAAAAACAATATGAAAACTTGGCGAATTTTGTATTGTGACGCCTTCAACTAAAATATTGTTAGCGTTTTTAAATAAAAGTAGACGTGGGCGATTTGTTGGTCCCTTTTTTCCGGCTTGACGAGTCTCGGCGCGGTATTTTTCTAAAAGCGTTGAACCTTGCCCATCAATAATTCCTTCACCGGTGATAGCAATATTTTTTTCTTCTGCAATATTAATAAACCCAATCCATTGTTTTGTTAGTGGTAATGATTCATCTGATGATGACCATTTTTTTTGTTCTTCTGAAGGATGATATGCACTTTCCTCTGCTGAAGCTTGTACTACCGCCCCTTTTTCTAAATGAAATTCAATATTACTTTTTAAAAATAGCGGTTCAGATAGGTAATAACCCGCAGGAACAATAACTTTACCACCGCCATTTTGCGCACAATCATTAATAGCGGTTTGAAATGCTTTTGTATCATACCAAATACCTGTTGCTTCAGCGCCATAATCTCTAACATTACATTGTTTATTAGGAATATTAAGTTTGTCCAAAGTAACTGGAACAAATGGTGGTGAAGCTATCACAGCGAAACTAGCGGTAAGCGTGAGTAAACTAATAGATAATCCATTTTTTATAATTAAACGATACATGTTTTTTCCTTAATGAAGAATAAAAAAGATGAAGTATAAAAATGATTATCTAGGTTAATAGTCTAAGAATCTGTTAATAGAGTCACAAATTTAAAAAATAATTTATAAAAATTGAAATGGCGTTTTAATTTACGCAAGTGTCAGCTTTTTTATGAGATCAATTAACTAATTGATTTGCCATTTCATCACTAATGACTAATACATCAATATAATTTGCATTTAATGCAGCGATTAAACTGTTAAGTTTTTCAGCGTCGCCACTTGCACATATTTTTAGAGGGATTTTTTTTAAATTTTCTAACGTCACGCCAATAATTTGATCATGGAATGGCGTTTGTAATTCTTTACCATTTTTGTCATAAAATCGCGATAAAATGTCGCCGACAATTTTTCTGTTAGTAATTTTTTGAAAAAGTTCACCATAAAAACCATACCAAATTGAGCTTTTGGATATAGCTGGACAACCAATACTAAATAAAGCAACTGTGATCTTATTCCACCAATCATTGAGTTCTTTCATGTGTTGAGTTTTTTCAATTTCAGTTTTTAAATTAGCGGTATCAACGATAGCGGGGTAATCAATTAATATTGCTTTACTTTTAAGTTTATCGGAAAGTTTACAAGCTATATTATTTACGTGGTATTTTGTTTCAATCTTGCCAGAAGGGCCACCAATCATTGGTACGATGGTAACATTTTCAAATGTAGCATTATCATTTTTTAAACTATTCACAATATAATTGATCGAGCGTCCCCAGGACACACCAATCACATCATTATCGGTAATATTTTTGAGTAGGACACTTGCTGCCACATTACAAACAATCTGATTTTTACTTTCATTGTCTATATCAGTGTTGACGGGTACAACAATGACTTGTTTTAAATGATATTTATTACAAATTTTTTCTTCTAACGCTATATCAGGTAACAGATTATAATTAATCGAAATTGAAACAATGCCTAGCTCGCGTATTGTTTTTAACATTCGACTAATGCTTGAGCGATGTATGTTAACTATTTTTGCTATTTCGGACTGTGTTTTATTCTCTTCATAATACAATTGAGCAATCTTAATTAACATCTTATGCTGTTCAAACTCGTCGTTGCTAAAATTTTGATTAATCATAGTAGCGTTATCTTATTATCTTTAGTTATTAAAAAACTCCATATTTTTATTCAAATCAAGATGTCACAAATAAATGTCATCTTGATTTGAATAGAGTATAAATCAAGAATCAATATCAGGAAAATAATTTAAAACATAATCTTCAGCTTCTTTTGACCAAATACCATTATTTTTAGAGAGTATTTTTTGTAAAGTAATATCATCCGCATTTTTATCTAATGATTCTATGCATTTAAGATCAAACTTTTTATGGGTATAAACTAATTTTTTTCCACCTTTAATCTGATCCTGTATTTGAGTGACTTTACTTGCTTGGTCTATACCCATAATGTGAGTTACGATTTTTGCCACATCTACCGAACCTGATTCGATTAGTTTCACCGCTTCTCGCATATCATTAGTATTACCGCCTGAAGTGCCAACGATATGGGTAAAGTTATAATGGACATCGTAAAAGTTAATTTCAGCCGAAAAGTTTTTATCTTGGGGTCCAGCAAAAAAGTTAAGGCAACCGTCAATCGCTAATAGTTGAGAGGCGAGTTGAATTAACTCTTGAGAGGGTAAGAAAACAAAAACATCATCAAAACTTCCTGTGGTGGATTTATCTTTTAATAATTTCGCTTGATCATCGACATTAGAAATATCCACAAATTCTAATTCAATACCATTACGAGATTGATAAAGGGTTTTTAGATGTTCTATTTTCTCTTTGCTACGACCAGTTACGACAACCTTTTTAGGTGCGATGGGTCCCCCTAATGCATAATCTATTGCTAGCATACCCATAGGGCCCGTACCACCTAAAATAATCAGATTACCATTAGGCTTAATGCCCATAATATGTTCATAACTATTTGGCTTTAAATGAAAATTGGCATTGAATGCCCCAATGATACACGACAATGGTTCAATTAACGCACCTTCGAAATAAGTTTGTCCATCATAAGGAATCAAACAGTCTTGTTTTAGTACATCATGGTTAATTATCATGTAAGTTGCACAACCACCAGTATAAGGATAAGAATAACCTACGCAATATGGGCTATCAGAAAGTTGTAAATTGGCCTGAACGACATATTTTTGTCCTGGTTTGAATTTATGTTGCCATTTTTTACCCACTTGTATAATTTCACCGCAGCATTCGTGCCCAATAATAATGGGATTATTTTTTAAGTCGGGTGGCGTTTTCTTATGATTTTCACCTTGATTGACTAATTTTAATGAAGACATACACATACTATCTACAATGACTGTAACTAGAATTTCATCATCAGTAATTTCAGGAAGTTGAAATGACTCCAATCGCAAATCATTTTTTCCATACAGTCTAACTGCTTGAGTTTTCATATATTCCTCTAATTCTCTAATTTGGTTAAATTTATTTAGGAAAAGGTTTAAAGCGTTTTTATTTCAAAAAATCAAATTACTATTAATAAAGTTCTCGGTAATAGCTTTAAACCTTTTTATTCATTTTCAACGGTCAATTTTTTATTTCTTTAACGCTTTAACCTTTAGCAAGAATACCTAAACCATAGCCAATAATACCTACCGCAAATAATGCAAAGATTAAAATTATTGGACTGACTTTTTTCCTTAACAATTTCATCATCAAAAGTGTTAACGCTAATGGCAATAATCCTGGTACAAGGTCATTGAGAATGCCTTGTACTGTCATAATGACCTCTTCTCCATTCATGCCGGTCGTTTGGGATACAATAAGTGGGACATTTATGGAGGTCCATTTTGTGACTAAGACACCCATGATAAATAGGCCTAAAATTGTTGCGCCTTCTGTTAATTTTGGAAGAATATTACCTGAAAGATCTTTAACAATTCCGATTCCTTTAGATAATCCATACGTTAATCCATACCATTTCATGGCAAGTCGAATTAAGTTAAATAAGATAAAAAACAGTAATGGCCCAGCTATATTTCCGGTTAGTGCTAGTGATGCCCCAAGCGCTGCAGTTATTGGACGTAAGGTTCCCCATACTAATGGATCACCCACTCCCGCTAACGGTCCCATTAAACCAACTTTTAAACTGTTAATTGTGCCATCAGAGATATCAGCACCATTTGCTCTAGCTTCTTCCATTGCCATGGTAACGCCTATAACGGGTCCACACATTGCTGGAGTCGTATTGAAAAACGTTAGATGTCTTTTTAATGCTTCACGTTGCTCCTCTTTGGTTTTGTATACTCGTTTGATTGTAGGAATCATATCCACACAGAAAGCTAAGGCATGAATTCGTTCATAGTTGAAAGATGCTTGTTGAAAATTAGATCGAATAAATGTACTAACAATATCTTTCTTTTGAATGGTATTTAACATTTCTTTCATAATAGAATCCTTATTTATTAATCGTCTAACTCGTCATCAGCAATGATTGAATTTGCCACAATACTTTTTTCGCTATTTTTAGTCGTGTTAAACTTTGAATTTAATTGGACATAAATGGTGGCAAAAATAACGCCTAAAATACCGAATGAGAGTAAACTGAAGTTTAAGTAACCTCCAAGAACAAAGCCTAAATAGAAGAAAGGTGCTAAATATTTAACCATCATCATGTTTAATACCATTGCATAACCAACTACCACAATAAATCCACCCGCAACAGCAAGACCACCAGTAACAATATCTGGCAACATGCTTAATAAGGTGTTAACGGTATTGGCATCAACATAAATGGCGACCAATGTTGCCGGTATTGCTACTCGTAAAGCTTGTACAAAAAGCGCGCTATAATGTAAAAGTTCTATTTTTTTGAATTGAACTTTTTCTGCGGCATTATCAGCTTCATGTTGGAAGACAACCGTGATTGTTCTTGCAAATACCGTTAGAACTTGACCCGCTGCTGCAACGGGGAGGGCGATTGCGATTCCAGTTTGAATATCTTGTTTACCTACTACAACTAATATCGCGGATATAACACTAGCCAGTGCTGAATCAGGTGATTGTGCCGCACCAATATTCATCCAGCCTAATGCAATCAATTCAAGCGTACCACCTAAAATGATACCTGTTTTTATATCACCTAATATTAAGCCTATGACGGTACAGGCAATTAATGGGCGATGAGTTTGAAACTCATCAAGCACACTTCCCATACCTGCTATACAAGAGAAGATGAATATTAATACAATTTGAAATAATGAAATTTCCATTTTTTGCCTCCTTGTTTATTCCTATTAATTAATAGGGAATTCTTGTTCAAGTAGCTTGATAAAATCGACGTTGGGATCGGTAATTACCACTTTTAAGCAAAGATCAACTCCCATCTCATGCATCTTTCTAAATGCCGATACATCGTTTTCATCCACTGACACCGCTTTAGTAATCTGCTTTTTACCTGCTTTGAAAGACATACCACCAATATTGATACTCTTAATTGGTACACCTTGTTCGATTAATCGCAGAATATCGGTTGGATTGGTAAAAAGATAAAACACGGTATCGTTTTCATATTTTGGGTTTTTATAAACCGCTGCCGCTTTTTCAATACTCACAACAGAAACTTTAATTCCAGGAGGTGCAGCTTGTTTAACTAATGTGGCTCGGATTTCGTCATTAGCAACTTCATCACTAACAACAATGATTCTTTCTGCTTTTGCTTCTTTGGTCCAAACTGTTGTGACTTGACCATGTATTAAACGGTCATCAATGCGTACTAAATTTATAATCATTTAAAGTTCCTCTTCTTCAGCGATATTTTTAGCTATTTTTTTGAAAGATTTGATGAAATCGGATTTCATGTCATTAAGTTGTTCAAAAGTTTCTTCAAGGCTAATTGAGGAGTAATCAAGATGTAATAACGCTAAACAAAGTGGTAAAGATAAACCACTGATGACTTCGATGTTTTCTGATTGCATTGCCAACATTGCCGCTGCGTTATAAGGGCTACCTGAAAAAATATCAGTAATAATGATGAATGGTTGCTCAGTTGATTGATTAATAATTTTTAGATATTTGTCTTTTAATGTCTCAATACCATCACCTAACTGAAAAGTGATAGCCCGTACATTTGGATACTCACCAGCTATCATTTCAATGCTATTTTTCATTTCCACGGCAATGTTTCCATGACCCGCTAATATAAAGTTCATCTCACACCTCTTTCACAAATTCTCTTGTTGCTTCACAAATGTTTAAATGAATTTATATGCACAAATGCTCAAAGTAAATCACTAATGTGCAAAAATGTGACGTAGATTTGATTTTCTTGCAAAATAAAAGAAATGGTTTTTTTCTTAACGAAAAAAGGAGTATTTTGTAAGGCTAAAAAAATAAGGGTGATTGAAATTAAATGATCATTTCTTCTTAACTTAAATGATCAATGGAATTCTGTAGGATTTGTGAAGTAAATGACTTTTTAAGATAGAACCCTCTTGGGCGAGTTAAAATAATCTCGCCATTTTCACCAATGGCTTCAGTTAAAGCTTTTCCATTGGCAGCTTTAGGTCTGATCTGTAAATAGGTGCCATAACGCGCGGTGATTTTTTCAACTTGACCAAGAGCTATCATATCCATTAATTCTTGCCAATCTTGTTTAAGTTGTTGCTCTTGTTCTAAAGTTGGTGTCCAAAGTATTGGTTTTCCAACTTTTCTTTCTGCAAGAGGTATACTTCTTTCCCCTTCAATCGGGATCCAAAGTACTTTGCTAAGCTTGTATTTAACATGGCTGGTTTCCCAAATCACACCGTGATTTGCCATTAAAGGAATAACACTAACAAAGGTAGTTTCTAATGGTTTACCTTCTTTATTGACTGGAATTGTTTTTAGTTCAATGCCTAAATTAGAAAAGTCTTGTTCTGCTTTACTGCCGGCATTCGCACCAAGATAAGTTTCAATCAGATTGCCTACCCATCCTTTTTGTTTATTAAGATTAGCAGGGATAGGAATATTGACATATTGAGCTATCTCAGCAAAGCTATAGCCAGCGGCCATTTCTGCTCGATTCAATAACTCTTGTTCATTAGAAGGATAAAAGTTTAGCATCTGTTTCGAATAAATTTAATAATATCCACAATCAATTATATTGGTTGTGGATATTAAAATAAATCATTATTAACTTAGCTGTTCAACCCATTTAGCATAACTTTCAATGATTGATGAAAGAAAAGACTTGGTTTTTTCGTTAATATTGCCACTTTCATCAAAAGCTGTACCAATATTACCGATATAAGCTTCCGGTTGTTGTAGGGTAGGCATATCAAGAAAAACTAAAGATTGTCGTAAATGATGATTTGCACCAAAGCCACCAATAGCGCCTTGTGATACAGAGACCACAGCAGCTGGTTTTTTAGACCAAACACTTTTACCATAAGGGCGTGATCCAACATCAAGTGCATTTTTTATGACAGCGGGTAATCCGCGATTGTATTCTGGTGTAACAAAAATCACACCATCACAATTGGCAATTTCTTGGCGAAAACGATTATAGGATTGTGGCGGTGTATCAGTATCAATATCTTCGTTATATAAAGGTAAATCACCGATTTGGATGATATTTAGTGAAAGTGATGATGGCGCAATTTGTTGAAAAACTTTGGCTACTTTTAAGTTATAGGAATCTTTACGTAAACTACCAACAAGTACTGCAATTTTTTTACTCATTTTTGGTTCCTCTTAAATTGAAAATAAGAGACACCATGAGTGTCTCTTATTTATGATAATTACAGAACTTCACAGAGCTTTAGTGTCCTGATGAGTCCATTCTACGACCTGTTTCAAATAGGAACCATGCGCGTCTTTCAGTTTGATCAATCCACTCTTCAATTAAACTAGCTGTTGCGGTATCGTTATATTTGTCACAGATATCATGTGCTACGCGCATACGTTCTGTAAGTTTGATGTTATCTTGACAAAGTTCAGCAAGCATATCTGATGGTTCAACAAAATCAGCATTGTTGTCTGAAATACTTTGTAATTTAGAAATATGACCAATTGAACGTAAAGTCGTTCCACCTAATTTACGTACACGTTCAGCAATTGGATCTGTCATTGCAAATAGTTCTTCACCATGGTCATCTAACATTAAATGATAATCACGGAAATGTGGACCGCTGACATGCCAGTGGAAGTTTTTAGTTTTTAAATATAGAGCAAACACATCTGCTAATACAGAGTTCATTGCGCCAGAAATATCTTTTGAAGCTTTTTGGCCTAAATCAGTTGGAAATAAAATTGCAGATTGCTGTAATCTTTTGGCAGAACTTACATTTTTTAAAACTTTTGGAGCTGTTGATGATTTCGAAGCCGTTGTGCTTTTTTTAGTAGTACTTTTAGCCATGTAATATTCTCCTATAGGTGAATTAAATGATTATTTAACAAACACCAAATTACGCCAACTCTTTATTAAAGTCCAATCAAAATGAGCTATTTTTAACTATTACTGCTATATCAACTATCTATGAATGATTAATTACCCTATTTTTTTCTATTGTTTAAAATATTTCTTTCAAAATAAAAGAAAATGTTTCAAATTGTGATCCAGTTAAAGTTTTTTTGATTTCATAATTGTTAATATTTCTTTGCAATTTAAATCAATAGGAGAAAATATGATTGATACAATTTCATTTGGAGCCGAGTGGTTTATCGGTTTATTCCAAGAAGGCGGTAAAGTGTTAGTCGGGATGGTCACCTCGATTTTACCTTTATTAATTTCATTGTTAGTAGTTATGAATGCGGTCATTAAATTTATTGGGCAAGATCGTATTGAACGTTTAGCTCAAGCTTGTGCGGGTAACCCTGTTTCACGTTATTTATTACTTCCTTTAATTGGTACATTTGTATTTTGTAATCCGATGACACTAAGCTTAGGTCGCTTTATGCCAGAGTTTTACAAACCTAGCTATTATGCAGCATCCTCTTATAGCTGCCACTCAATGAATGGTTTATTTCCACATGTAAATCCTGGCGAACTTTTTGTTTATTTAGGGGTTGCTGCTGGATTAACTACATTAAATTTACCATTAGGTCCATTAGCTGTTAGTTATTTCCTTGTCGGTTTAGTTACTAACTTCTTTAGAGGTTGGATTACTGACTTTTGTACAGCCATTTTTGAGAAAAAAATGGGAATTAAACTAGATAGAAAAGTTCATTTATAACAATTATCTATCACGATATAAGGAAAATAAAATGGCTAAATATATTCATATTGAAAAAGGTGAAGCAGGTTGGGGTGGTCCATTAGAGCTTCCAATCGTTGCTGGTAAAAAAATTGTTTACATTGCAGCTGGTACTAGACCAGCAATAGTCGATACTTTAGTTGAATTAACTGGTTGGGAAGCAATTGATGGTTTTAAAGAAGGTGAACCACCAAAAGACGAAATAGGCGTTGCTGTAATTGACTGTGGTGGTACTCTCCGTTGTGGTATTTATCCAAAAAATCGAATACCAACTATCAACATCCACGCAACTGGTAAATCAGGACCACTTGCACAATATATTGTCGAAGACATTTATGTTTCTGCTGTTAAGCCAAATAATATCAAACTAATTGAAAAAGAGGGTGATGTTGTAGGAGAAACAGCTCAAGCAAATACTAAAGCGTCAGAATTTAAAGATTATGACAGTAGTAAAAAAATCACTGAGCAAAGTGATGGCTTATTAGCCAAAATTGGTATCGGTATGGGGTCTGGTGTAGCAGTTTTTTTCCAAGCTGGCCGAGATACTATTGATACTGTTCTCAAAACGATTTTACCTTTCATGGCATTTGTTTCAGCCTTAATCGGGATCATTATTGCATCTGGATTAGGTGACTTCATTGCCCATGGATTAGTCCCTTTAGCAGATAATCCACTTGGTTTAGTGATATTAGCATTAATTTGTTCTTTCCCATTACTTTCACCGTTCTTAGGTCCTGGCGCGGTAATCGCGCAAGTTATCGGTACATTAGTTGGTGTACAAATTGGGTTAGGTAATATTCCACCTCATTTAGCACTACCAGCATTGTTTGCCATAAATGCTCAAGCTGCATGTGACTTTATCCCTGTCGGTTTATCACTAGCAGAAGCAAAACAAGATACTGTTCGTGTAGGTGTTCCTTCGGTTCTAGTAAGTCGATTTTTAACTGGTGCACCAACCGTATTAATCGCTTGGGCAGTGTCATTATTTATCTATCAATAGACATATTTAAGTATTTAGGGATGAACATCATCCCTCTTTAGCAAACAGTGAAATTTGAAAATTTCGCTTCAACTAAAAATTAAAGAAGGTTAACGATGTCGAATGTTATCTATCAATCAAAAATTAATCAAATTGGTGAGTTTGCCCCAGATGCATTGGCTGATGGCATGCTAATACTATTTAAAAATGGCGCGCCATCAGACTTAGCTGATTACTGTTTTGTACATAGTCATGATGATTTAAAACAAGATCTACAAGTAGGGCAAGTATTTCAAATTGGCAAATATACTTTTCAAATTACCTCCGTTGGCGATGTTGCTAGCACTAATTTTCGTGAATTAGGGCATATCACATTAAGGTTTGACGGTAGTAGCCAAGCAGAATTACCGGGAACTATCCATGTAAAAGGTGACATTCCAAATCAACTTTTTGTGGGTGATGAAATTAAAATTTTAACTAATTAAGGAACAAAGAATGAAAAAAGTTGCAGTTGTTGTAGGTGGAGGACAAACTTTAGGTGAGTTTTTATGTAAAGGGATTGCTGATGCTGGTTATAATGTAGCTGTTGCTGATTTAAATATTGAAAATGCAAATAAAGTAGCAGATGCTATCAATCAGAAACATGGAGCCGGTACCGCAAAAGGCTTTGGTGTTGATGCAACAAATGAAGAGAGTGTGATTAAACTTGCACAAGATGTTGATAATACATTTAACCGAGCTGATTTAATGGTTTATAGTGCAGGTGTTGCTAAAGCAGCTCCTATTACAAACTTTGCTTTAAGCGATTTTCAATTATCAGTAAATGTTAATCTTACTGGTTACTTTCTGTGTGCTCGCGAGTTTGCTAAATTAATGCTCAAACATAAAACGGCTGGACGAATTATTCAAATAAATTCAAAATCAGGTAAAGTTGGTAGTAAACATAATTCTGGTTATAGTGCTGCTAAATTTGGTGGTGTTGGTTTAACTCAATCATTAGCACTTGATCTTGCAGATTATGGTATTACTGTAAATTCATTAATGTTAGGTAATTTATTAAAATCACCAATGTTCCAATCATTAATTCCTCAATACGCTAAAAAATTAGGTATTCCAGAAAACGAAGTTGAGCAAGTTTATATTGATAAGGTGCCACTTAAACGTGGTTGTGATTATCAAGATGTGCTTAATGTCTTATTATTTTATGCAAGTGATAAGGCTTCATATTGTACTGGACAATCAATTAATATTACTGGTGGCCAAGTAATGTTCTAATTAAAATTAAAGTGCGAAAGTGTTTGTTATCACTTTCGCATTTTTATTTAGCCTAAATTATTAATGGAGATAGCCATGAACATGACGACAACTTTAATTATTTTTGCGCTTATGGCTTGGTGTGTCCAAATCATATTTAGTTGGTTGCAAATTCGCCGATTTAATCAAACCTTTTTAGCGATGAAAAAAGGGCGATATTTGGGGGTTGGTCGTAGTCAAACTAAATGGTTTAAGCCAAGAGTCTTAATTGCTATCTCATTAGATGAAAACCAAAATGTAATTGATTCAGTAAAAATGAAGGGCATTACAGTATTTGCATTACCTAAGGCTATTCCTCAATTACATGGACTTAATGCAAAAGAGATTATACCTGAAACGATTTACCCAAATGATCCTGCTTCGCGAAGTGCATTATCAGTTGCGTTAACCGCGAGCAATAAATAGTATTTAACTTTTATTTTGAAAAGTATTTTCTTTTATATTGAAGTATACTATCTTGCAAAGTAAATGATCTTATTTACTGTGAAAATAATGGAATCTTGGCATGAAAGTTAAACAAAGGCAAACCGCAATTTTAGAATATTTACAAAATCATGGACAGGTTAGTGTAGATGAATTAGTCGCACATTTTCGGACTACTGGAACCACTATAAGGAAAGATCTTACTCAACTTAATGAGAGTGGATTAGTTTTAAGGACTTATGGTGGAGCAATGCTAAATCGAGAAATCGGTGACAGAGCTATTGATCATAAAACCTACATTAATACTGCTGCTAAAAAAGCGATTGCTCAAGAAGCCGCTAAATTGATCCATGAAGGTGATTCAATTATTTTCGATGCAGGCAGTACTGTCGCACAGATGATTCCAATGTTAGCCCAGTTTAATAATTTAACTATTATGACCAATAGTTTACATATGGTTAATGAACTGGTAGCTAATGATAACGATCAAACCATTATTTTAACAGGTGGCACTTTTCGCCGAAAATCAGCTTCCTTCCATAGTAATCATGCATCAGCAATTGCGGCCTTTGAATCTTATACTTTTGATAAATTATTTATGGGTGCTGATGGTGTTGATGTAGTTGGTGGTGTGACAACATTCAACGAAAGCTATCATGGTAGTGTGGCGATGAGTAAAGCCGCTGCAAAATTGATTTTACTCGTTGACTCAACCAAATTTGGGCGACGTAGCCCAAATGTCGTTTGTGATATAGAATCAGTTGATACGATTATTACAGACAATAATTTAGATGATAAATATTACGACGCATTAATTCAAAAAGGTATTAAAGTTATAAAAGTAAAACCTTTAGATAAGTAAAAAGACATTAAAATATAAAAAAAGTTGAGGAACGGGGTTTTTGACGTTAATAATAGTGGTAATTTTATTAAAATTGGTTTGATATTAACGATCTATCTGAAACACTCGAATAATTTCTAAACCTAATATTATGCGTTCGGACATGGAAATAATTGCCCGAACGCCTTAGCAAAGTGGATTAGAACAATAATCTTGCTCGAATTGTACCAGCGACATTTTTTAGTTTAACTAATAACTCTTCTGCTTTATTTTGTTCTACTCTATCAATATCAATCACAACATAACCAATTTTAGAATCAGTCTGTAAATACTGAGCTGAAATGTTTAGACCTTGTTCTGCAAATAGCGTATTTATTGCAGTCAACACGCCGGGTTGATTGTGATGAATATTAATAAATCGACTAGATCCTTTTGCCGGAATCGGTAATGATGCTTCAGGGAAGTTAACCGCTGAAAGTGTTGCGCCTGTATCTGAATATTTTGCCAACTTGGTTGCAACTTCAATACCGATATTTTCTTGAGCTTCAGTAGTTGAACCGCCGATATGTGGGGTAATAATGACATTATCAAATTTACACAGTGGTGATTCGAATGGATCGCTATTAGTTGCCGGTTCACTAGGGAAAACGTCAATAGCTGCTCCACTAAGTTTATTGTTTTCCAACGCTTGAGTTAAGGCTTCAATATCAATCACACTACCGCGAGAGGCATTAATCAATATAGAGCCTGATTTCATCATGTCGATTTCTGATTTGCCAATCATTTTAATTGTGGTTGAGTTTTCTGGAACATGCATACTTACAATATCACTCATGGCAAGTAATTCTTTCATGGATGAAATTTGTTTGGCATTGCCTAATGGTAATTTAGTTTCGATATCATAAAAATAAACATTCATGCCTAATGATTCAGCCAATACGCTTAATTGACTACCGATATGGCCATAACCAATGATACCTAAATTTTTACCACGCGCTTCATGAGAACCTGTGGCTAATTTATTCCATTTCCCCTGGTGAGCTTTGGCATTAGCTTCAGGTACTCGGCGAAGTAATAAAATCGCTTCAGCCAATACTAGCTCTGCAACAGAACGCGTATTAGAAAACGGTGCATTGAAAACAGGAATTCCTTTAACGGTTGCTGCATCAAGTTCAACTTGATTGGTTCCAATACAGAAACAACCAATTCCTGCAAGTTTTGGGGCTGCATCGATTATATCTTTTGTTAAATGTGTTCTTGAGCGAATACCAATAAATCTTGCATCTTTAATTGCCGCTTCAAGTTCGGATTTGGATAGCGCACCTTTATGATATTCAATGTTGTTAAAGCCTGCCGATTTAAGTGTTTCAATCGCGCTAGGGTGGACACCTTCAAGTAATAGAAACTTGTTTTCATCTTTGGTTAACGCTTGAACAACCATTTCTTCCTCTCTATCTTTAATATTTAAAACAATTTGTCATGCAAAGTTATCAATTAAAAAAGTCATTTATTATTTTTTTATTTCTTTCACACCAGAACTCGTGCCTACTAAAGCGATATCCGCGCCTTTATTAGCGAATAACCCTACTGTGACTACACCGGCGATACTATTAATCCTATCTTCTAATTCCATTGGTTTTGCAATTACAAGGTCGTGAACATCTAAAATAACATTGCCATTGTCAGTAACCACTCCTTGACGATAGATAGGTTTGCCGCCAAGTTTGAATAATTCTCGAGCAACATAAGAACGGGCCATCGGAATGACTTCTACTGGAAGTGGAAATTTCCCGAGAACATCGACCACTTTTGACTCATCAACGATACAGATAAATTGTTTTGCCAGAGCCGATACTATTTTTTCACGTGTTAACGCGGCTCCTCCGCCTTTAATCATTTGCATATTATGATTAATTTCATCTGCTCCATCGACATAAATATCTAAGCTATCAACGTCATTACAGTCTAAAACTGGAATACCATAGCTTTTTAATTTTTGGGTTGACGCTTCTGAACTAGAGACAGTTCCTTTTATCTGATCTTTTATTGTTGCAAGAGCATCAATAAAGTGAGCCGCAGTAGAACCTGTGCCTACGCCTACTAATGAATCTGGTTTAACAAATTTAAGGGCTGACCAACCTACTGCTTTTTTTAGTTCATCTTGTGTCATGATATCACCGTGTGTAAATATAATTTTGATCAAAAAATTAAAATTTTAAAAGCAAAATTGTTTAAGATATGGCATAGTACCCAATTGGGAAGCAAAAATCATTAGTATTTTAAGAAAATCTATAAGGTTTTAGATCTATTTCAAATTTTTTGCAAAATTAAAATAGCTTGAATGACCAAGCGAAGATCAAATCATTAGTAAAGAGATTATGAAGCGTCCAGATTATAGAGCATTACAAGCATTAGATGCAGTGATAAAAGAACGAGGATTTGAACGAGCAGCTGACAAATTGTGTATTACGCAACCAGCAGTATCGCAACGCATTAAGCAATTAGAAAGCTTTTTTGGTCAGCAACTATTAGTAAGAACGATTCCTCCAAAAGCGACTAAACAAGGTGAACATCTTTTAGGATTATTGCATCAAGTTGAATTATTAGAACAACAATGGTTAGGTGACAATGAGCAAAATACTACGCCATTGTCATTATCAATTGCAATTAATGCTGACTCTTTAGCAACTTGGTTTTTACCCGCTTTAAAACCAGTTTTAGATAAAAATATTTTACGCTTTGATATTCAAGTCAAAGATGAAGAGCATACGTTAGAACTTCTACGCTTAGGTACTGTCGTTGCTGCAATTAGCATTCAACCCAATCCTTTACCGGGATGTTTATCTGATTTATTAGGTGCATTGGATTATATTTTTGTTGCTTCTCCTGAGTTTGCTAAAAAATACTTTCCTAATGGTGTTACTCGTTCATCGCTTTTAAAAGCGCCTGCAGTGGCATTTGACCATTTGGATGATATGCACCAAGCCTTTTTGCAAGAAAATTTTAATCTTACACCAGGTAGTGTTATTTGTCATATTACTAGTTCATCTGAAGCTTTTGTCCAATTGGCTAAACAAGGTTCTGCATGTTGTATGATACCAATGTTACAAGTTGAACAAGAGTTAAAAAATGGTGAATTGGTTAATTTAACGGAAGGCTTATTTCAAAGACGTATGCTGTATTGGCATCGCTTTGCTCCAGAAAGTAGCGTGATGCAAAATATTTCTGAAACATTGATTTGTTACGCTCAACGTATATTGTCGCAGCCTCAAGATCGGAAATAATTGTCAAATTAGCTATTTTGAGCTAAATGTAGAACTGTCCCATTTACCCTATCTCACAATTTATAGAGCTAAAAAGATGAGCCAATTGAAAAACGATCGTTATTTACGTGCATTACAATGTTTACCTGTGGATTACACGCCAATTTGGATGATGCGCCAAGCCGGTCGATACTTACCTGAATATCGGCAGCTTAGGGCTAAAGCTGGTGATTTTATGACGATGTGCCAAACACCAGAACTTGCCTGTGAAGCAACTTTACAACCCATTCGGCGATTTGATCTTGATGCTGCCATTATTTTTTCAGATATTTTAACCATTCCCGATGCAATGGGACTTGGTTTATATTTTGAAACAGGCGAAGGGCCTAAATTTAAAAAAACGATTTCTTGTTTAGATGATATTGCACAATTGCCTATACCTGATCCAGGACAATCTCTCAAATATGTAATGGATGCTATTGGGTTAACGAAAAAAGAGTTAGGTGGCAAAGTTCCATTAATTGGCTTTTCTGGTAGTCCATGGACCTTGGCAACTTATATGGTTGAAGGCGGTAGTAGTAAAACCTTTACTAAAATAAAAAAGATGCTTTATTGTGAACCTAAAGCATTACATTTGCTGCTAGAAAAATTAGCTAACAGTGTAATATTGTATTTAAATGCTCAAATTGAAGCTGGCGCCCAATCGATTATGATATTTGATACTTGGGGCGGGGTGCTTAGCCATGAAAGTTATCGAGCGTTTTCTTTGCATTATATGGAACTTATCTTATCTCAACTAAAAAGGGGTAAGAAAAGCCAGAATATCACTTCTTATGTTCCTGTGACGCTATTTACAAAAGGTGGTGGTTTATGGCTCGATACTATTTCTAAATCAGGGGCTGATGCCATCGGTGTTGATTGGACAGTGGATTTGAATCAGATAGAACAAAAAGGTAAGATTGCCATACAAGGTAATTTAGATCCTTCTATATTGTATGCCAATAAGGAAACGATTGAGTCTAACGTTGAGTCAGTTCTAAGTGAATTTGGCTATCATAATGGTCATGTCTTTAATTTAGGTCATGGTATTCACCAAGATATTCCCATTGAGCATGTACAATATTTAGTTGAATCAGTACACACACGGTCAAAAAGGTTTCATTCATGATTAAAAATCCTATTCAATTAAGAATAGCAAAATTGCCAGTTTGGAAGCAGCGTTTATTTATGGTTTGTCTATGCGAACGAATGTATCCAAACTTTATTTATTATTGCAATTTACAACAAGATGAACAATCAGCAGTAGGATATAAAAAAATTCTAGATCTTATTTGGGAATCACTATTGGTTGAGAATGTGAAAATTAATTTTGATTTACAACTTGAGAAACTTGAATCGTTAATTCCAGTCATCAAGGAAGATAGCCCATATATGGTTTACCCTGCTATTGATGCTTGTCAGGCTCTTAGTGAAATTCTACACTCTTATATAAGTGGTGAAATAGATGAACACTCAGCCAAAGTTAGCTCTATTTCCGCAACTACTGTAGCTGAATTTGAAATGACAAAAGATAATATTGAACTTTCAGAAGATGAACAAGTAACTTTGCCTAGTGTAATTGATGAATTTGATTTGCAGTGGGAAATTTTTCGCTTATTAAGTGATGAAAATAATGAAATGTTAGACTTGATTAAAGGCTTGAAAATGGACATTCGGTCTGCAGAAACTAGCAATATTGGTGTTTTTTTGAGCAATTAAAGCGGTTAAAGCGTGATTTTTTTAATTTTTATTAAATTTTTCTTTAACATTAGGCAAATATAGACTACATTTAACAACAATGTAATCTAAATCACGTTTACAGAAGCAAAGTTGGGTTTTAACTTTGTTTATTAATGTTAACTTTAACAATAAAATAAATATGTAAGGATATTCCATGAATAAAACAGAACTTGTAGATGCTATTGCTAGCAAAGCTAATATTACTAAAGTTGCAGCAAAAACTGCTTTAGAAGCAACTTTAGCTTCTATCACTGAATCATTAAAATCTGGTGAGCCAGTTCAATTAGTTGGTTTCGGTACATTTAAAGTTAATGCTCGTAAAGCTCGTACTGGTCGTAACCCAAAAACTGGTAAAGAAATCAAAATTGCAGCAAGCAAAGTACCAGCATTTGTTTCTGGTAAAAGCTTAAAAGAAGCAATCAAATAATTATATTGCTTTCTATTAGAGAATTTTTTAAGGCCATAACTAATCGTTATGGCTTTATTTTTAACTCCAACTTTTTAATCTATTTTTTCTTGAGTTTTTAGAAACGATTTTACTTATTATCTAAACCGTTAATTTAGCAAATTTAGCATTTAATTGATCAGCTAAATCTTGCGGTGATATTTCGATTTCTAATCCTCTTTTACCCCCTGATACCATCATCGTTGCATATTGTTTAGCACTATCATCAATAAGTGTAGGTAATCGTTTTTTTTGCCCGAGAGGACTTATCCCACCGACTAAATAACCTGTTGTTTTTTGTGCTAGATTCGGGTCAGCTAATGCTACTTTTTTGCAATCAAGAATTTTAGCGGCTTGTTTAAGATCCAATGTACAATCAACCGGTAATACACAGACTGCTAATGATTTATTGTCCCCATTTATGCATACAATCAGTGTTTTAAATATCTGACCTGAAACAACATTTAGTTCTAATCCAAGTTTATCCGCAGCTTCTTGTCCATAATGGGTTTGTTGTGCGTCATGTTGATATTGATGGATATTAAATTTAATTTTATGCTTTTTGAGCAATCTAATGGCTGGCGTCATAATAGTAAGAATTATTATAAGTGAGAATGATGATCCCTATTAATTGCCATTAATAGGGATTTTTAGGATTAAACTAAACTATACTACATAAAAAAATTAAGAGATGATTTGTTGATTGTTTTGATTATTATCATCTAGTTTCGGTAATTCAACATTATTAGATACGTTGTATAAGCGATAGAAGAAGCTATATACAAAGAAACTAATAAACATAGATACTATTGAAGTAATAGTCGCTACAATAATATTATTACCCAATAAATAATTAATAAGCCCTAGAACGATAGTAATCCCAAAAGAAATTAATACCATTAGTAAAGGTGCTTTCCATTTTGTTACAGCTAATTTATGGCTTCCAGCAAATCTTTGAAAAAATCCTATTGAATCTGGAACTATTAATGAAGCACAAAAGTAATTCACAATGATGCTTATGATAAGATATATAGCAAAACCTATCAATATAGTTAATAATACAACTAACTTTTGGGGTAATATCATTCCGATAATCCACATAATTAAAGAAAGCAAAATTCCTGCTATTAAAAATATAATAAAATAAATAGCGGTAAATCCTGCAAGATTTAGAAAAGCAGGTAATATGCGTTGTGACACTAATTTCGTATCTAATTTGTCACTAGCAGTTAAATTATAAATAATACCAATTGCCACGGCACCAATAAAGATGAAGACAATTGTTAAAAGCAATAATCTTCCAAATAATGCACCAAGAACTTGAGCTGGATTTGAGTAATAGACCATGCTAGCTACAAGAGCAGCTGGATCAAAAATAAGATACGATAATAATGAACTAGCTAATGCAAGCACTACGCTTGCGATTGCGATTAGTGGGAATCTATTGCGAATAAAGTTAACTGTTTTTTCAAAAGTAACTAAAAATGATAAATTGTTTTGTGAGTCCATCGTTTTTCCTTATGGGTGGTAATACTAGTATTACCACGGTCTTTATATTTAATTCAAAAGTTATGATTGTAGTATAGAAATATCGGCAACCTTCAAAAATAAATTTTGTAATTTTTTCAAAAGAGCCAATCGGTTTAGTTTAATTTTTTCGTCATCAACCATTACCATTACTTTCTCAAAAAATGTATCAATAGGTGCTTTAAGTGATGCTAATTCAATTAAGGCATCTTGATATCGACCTTCAGTAAAGTAAGGTGCTAACTTATCTGTCAATATTGCTATTTGCATAGCTAATTCGCTTTCTGCACCCGTTTCAAGAAGTGAGGCGTTAATATTTTCAGGGATAGCGTTTTCAGATTTAGACAAAATATTTGATACACGTTTATTTGCTTCTGCTAATGAAGAAGCTTCAGGTAACGTTCTAAAATGTGTTACCGCATTAACGCGGGTATCAAAATCTGCAGGCTTGGTTGGATTAATTGCCAAGACAGCCTGAATGGTATCTATCGCAAATCCTTTTTCTTGATACCATGCTCGGAATCGACCTTGCATAAAATTAACAATATCTATAACAACATTGTTGTTGGTTAATTTATTTCCATATAAAGATGTGGCAAAACTTGCTAGCTCAACTAAATCAAGAGGTAAGCTTTTTTCAACAATAATACGTAATACACCAATAGCTGCACGGCGAAGTGCAAATGGATCTTTATCACCTTTAGGATGTTGACCAATACCAAAAATACCGGCTAATGTATCCATTTTTTCGGCAATAGATACCGCACTAGACACAGGAGTACTTGGTAGTTCATCGCCTGAAAAACGAGGTTTATATTGTTCTTCAATAGCGGTAGCGACTTCAATACTTTCACCATCTTTAATCGCTATATATCGACCTATGATGCCTTGCGTTTCAGGAAATTCAAACACCGTGTTAGTAACTAAATCACATTTAGTTAATTTCCCTGCACGTTTGGCTTGTTCAGTGTCAGCACCAATTTTTTCGGCGATGAAGCCAGATAAGGCTTCAATACGAAGTGCTTTATCTTTAACTGTACCAAGTTGTTGTTGAAATAAAACTGTCTCAAGGCGAGGAAGGCGATCTTCTAAACGTTGTTTTAAGTCTGTTCTATAGAAAAATTCGGCATCAGCTAAACGAGGACGAACCACTTTTTCATTACCAGAAATAACAACTTGAGGATCTTTTGATTCAATATTTGCAACGAAGATGAAGTTTGGTAATAGTTTTCCTTGTTTATCATAGACAGGGAAATATTTTTGATCGCCTTTCATCGTATATACCAATGACTCGGCTGGAACTTCTAAAAATCTTTCTTCAAATTTTGCTGTTAATACTACAGGCCATTCAACCAATGATGAAACTTCTTCAAGTAAGCTTTCAGTTAAATCTGCTTTACCATTAAGTTTTTCAGCAGCTTCTTGAGCTTGCTGCTTAATGATTGATTTTCGCTTGTTATAGTCAGCAATAACTTTGCCTCGTTGTTCAAGGATTTCAGGATATTGGTCAGCATTATCAATGGTAAATTCTTGTTCACCCATAAAGCGGTGTCCGCGAATAATACGATCTGATTGAATGTCTAAAATGACGCCCGGTACAAGTTGATCACCATATAGCATAGTTACAGTATGGCTTGGTCTGATAAATTCAACTTGGCGAGCTGCCCAGCGCATAGGTTTAGGAATAGGTAATTTATTTAATGCATTTTTAACCATATCACATAATAAATTAACAACAGGCTGTCCTTTTTGATTATGAGTATAAGATAACCATTCGCCTTTATCTGTTTGAATGCGCTCTGCTTGAGAGATATCGATGCCACATCCTCTAGCCCAGCCTTCTGCTGCTTTTGTTGGTTTACCATTTGCATCAAATGCGGCACTTACCGCAGGACCGCGTTTAACAACTTGGCTATCTGGTTGAGTGTCATTTAAATTCAATACTTTTAAAGCTAAACGGCGCGGCGATGCAAACCAAAGTACCTCACCATGTTCTAAGTTAGCATTATCAAGTTGTTCAATAAAATTAGCTGCAAAGCTTTCAGCCAAAGTGCGGAGTGATTTCGGTGGTAACTCTTCAGTACCGATTTCTACTAGAAATGTTTTTTGCATAATATATCAATTCCTACTTTGATGCATTTTGGTTAGAACGTTTATTTTGGCACATTGGAAATCCAAGTGCTTCACGAGAGGCGTAATATGCTTCAGCAACCATTTTTGTTAATGTTCTGATACGCAATATGTAACGTTGTCGCTCAGTTACTGAAATAGCTTTGCGGGCATCAAGTAAATTGAAGCAGTGAGCTGCTTTTAAAATACGTTCATAAGCAGGTAGCGGTAAAGGTTTTTCTAATTCAAGTAACATTTTTGCTTCTTTTTCATGTTGTTCAAAACAATAAAATAAGAAATCAATATTAGCGTACTCGAAATTATAAGTGGATTGTTCAACTTCGTTTTGGTGAAAAACATCACCATAAGTGGTTTTACCAAATGCGCCATCACTCCAGATTAAATCATAAACGCTATCTACGCCTTGAATATACATAGCAAGGCGTTCTAAACCATAAGTAATCTCGCCAGTCACCGGTTTACACTCAAGACCACCAACTTGTTGGAAATAGGTAAATTGGGTCACTTCCATACCGTTTAACCAAACTTCCCAACCTAATCCCCATGCACCTAATGTTGGATTTTCCCAATTGTCTTCTACAAAACGGATATCGTTAACAGTTGGATCAAGACCAAGCTCTTTTAGTGATCCTAAGTAAAGTTCTTGGATATTATCTGGTGATGGTTTTAAGATAACTTGGAATTGGTAATAATGTTGTAACCTATTAGGATTTTCACCATAACGACCATCAGTAGGGCGACGAGAAGGTTGAACGTAAGCAGCATTAATCGGTTCAGGACCAAGTGCTCTTAAACAGGTCATTGGATGAGAAGTACCTGCGCCGACTTCCATATCTAATGGCTGAATCACTGTACAACCTTGATTAGCCCAATAATCTTGTAACGTAAGTATTAAACCCTGAAAGGTTTTGACATTAAACTTTTGCATGATGTTATCTTTGTGGTTAAATTAATTTTTACTACAAATTAAATAGTGCTACATTTTATACTTTTTATTAGTGCTTGTGAAATGCCTAATTACTTTTATTAATAAAGTTACATAATATAGTTTTCATTTTGCATCTTTACACATTTGTAGGTATAGTAAAGTTATCTTTATTGCTTGGTAATAAATCATAAATAAAAAGGCCATGTCTATTTATCGTAATCTATTGATTATTTTATTTATTGGATTAATGAATACACATTTTGTGTATGCTGATGATAATCAACAATTAGAATCATTGCGTCGTTCAATTAAAGAGCATGAAAAGCGCCTAGCAGAACAAACAAAAGAACGGACTCAATTGGTCAATGATCTTAAAAACCAAGAAACTGAAATTGCTAATTTACTTACATCGATTGAAAAAAATGGTCTTACGCTAAAAAAATTAGATGGGGAAATTACTAATTTAATCAAGCAAATTGATGAATTAACCATTAAACAAAATCAACAACGAGATGAGTTATCCAAACAGCTAGAAAGCGCATTTAAATTAGGAAAAAATACCAATTTTAAATTGATCTTTGCTAGCGAACAAAGTGAGCGTAATGAACGCCTTATTACTTATTTTCGTTATATTAATGAAGCAAGACAACAACAAATAAATAAGCTTCGTGAAACGCAATTACAACTCAATGAAAAGAAAAATGCTTTACAAAAAAAGCAAGCCACTCAAAAAACACTACATAACAAGCAAAAACAAGAGCAAATAACCTTAGAAAAAAATCACCAAAAACGCCAAAAAACTATCAATTCTCTTGAATCATCAATGCAAAAAAATCAACAAAAATTAGCTCAACTTAAAGATAATGAAGCGAAATTACAGGCTAAGATTGCTCAAGCAGAAAGAGAAAACCGTCGAATTGCGGAAGAAGAAGCAAGACAAGCCAAAAATATTCAAGAAAAACAAAAGAATACAAATTATACACCTAACGCGGATGAACGTGCATTAATGGCTCGAGTTAGTGGTATTGGTAAACCACAGAATCAATTTCTTTGGCCTGTAAATGGTAGTATTGCTCATCGATTTGGTGAGGCTTTGCAAGGTGAACTTCGTTGGAAGGGAATGGTCATAAATGCCAAAGATGGCACACAAGTCAAAGCAATTACTGATGGTCGAGTTATCCTAGCCAGCTGGCTGCAAGGTTATGGTTTTGTGGTTGCGCTTGAGCACGGTAAAGGCGATATGAGTTTATATGGCTATAACCAACGTGTTTTAGTAGAAGTCGGTGATAATGTTAGGACAGATCAGCCGATTGCAATTGTTGGTTCAAGCGGAGGTCAAAATACTCCTGGACTTTATTTTGAAATTCGCCGAGATGGTAAAGCATTAGATCCTAGTGGTTGGTTAAAATGATTAAACGTATATTATATATAGGGATATTATTATTAAATGTAAATAGTGCATATGCTGCGAAACTAGCGTTAGTGATTGATGATTTTGGTTATCGTCAACATAATGAAGAACAGATTATTTTATTTTCACCCAACATTACAATTGCTGTTTTACCTCATTCACCAAATGCCAAACATATCGCAACCTTTGCTCATCAACATGGTAATGATGTGATTATTCACTTACCTATGGCTCCTATGGGGAAACAACCTCTAGAAAAAGATACTCTATTTCCTTATATGGATGAAGCAGAAGTAAAAAGAATTGTTGATGATGCAGTATCCCTAGTTCCATATGCAATTGGTGTAAATAATCATATGGGCAGTTTGATGACATCAAATTTCAATGGTATGCACAATGTTATGAAAGCGTTAAGTCATCACTCAATGTTTTTTTTGGATAGTAAAACGATAGGTAAAACTCAAGTAAAAAATGCCGCAACTGATTATAATATAACTGTAATTGGGCGTGATGTATTTTTAGATGATCAGCAGATAGAAAGTGCTATTAGTCAGCAGTTTGATCTGGCAGTTAAAATTGCGCAAAAAAATGGTTATGCTATCGCCATTGGCCATCCACATCCTCAAACCGTTAATGTTTTAAGAGCAAAATTAGCTAATTTGCCTGACAATATCGAATTAGTTAAAGTCAGTGAATTAATTAAACCGGCTAAACCTAAGCTAACTCTGAAAGATATTTTTGAAAAATATAAAAAACGATTTGAGGAGTTACCAAATTTTGAACTTTCAGAGTAGTAGTAATTATTTTTTTTCAAGTGTTCGATGACGAATTTGCACTTGTTTATTTTGCGCTTTAAAGAACTCAGCTAGTTGTTCTGCAATAAAAACAGAACGGTGTTGCCCACCTGTACAACCGATGGCTATCGTTAAATAGCTACGATTATTTTTTTCTAACATTGGTAACCACTGTTGTAAATAATTGGCTGTTTGATAAATGAAATTTGTAACTTCATCATGTTTTAGTAAGAAACTTTTAACAGGCTCATCTAAGCCAGTTAATGGACGTAAAGATATATCCCAATGTGGGTTTGGTAAAAATCTTACATCAAACACGAAATCAGCATCGACAGGTAAACCATGTTTAAAGCCAAATGATTCAAAAATCATGGTTAATTCCCGCTCTTTTTTTCCTAAAATCCGTGAACGAAGAATATTAGATAACTCATGAACTGAAAGATTATCAGTATTAATAACTAAACTTGCGTGTGATTTTAAAGGCTCTAAATACTTCTCTTCAAGATCAATGGCTTCTTCTAAAGAGTATTTTTGATTGGTTAGCGGATGTATTCGTCTTGTTTCGCTATAACGTCTGATCAGAGTATTACGACTACAATCAAAAAAGATTATTTCAGGAGTAACGGAGGATGGTAATCGCTGAAAAATATCATGATCAAAATTAAAGTTAGCTGGTAAATTGCGAATATCGATACTAACCGCAACAGGTGTATTGTTATCTTTTAATGATTCTGCAAGTTGCGGTAATAATGCGACGGGAATATTATCAACGCAATAAAAACCCATATCTTCTAATGCGCGTAATGCAATTGATTTTCCTGAACCGGAACGGCCACTTACTATCAACAATATCACAATATCGACTCCAAAATAATTGGTACACTAGTATATACTGTTTAGTTCAACATGTGCAATTCATGAAAAGAAACAATAAGCTAAATAAATTCTCTAATAATCTGTTTTTATTTTAGCTATTAACTGTTTTAAAGCCTGTCCACGATGAGAAATCTGACTTTTATGTTCTTTAGTTAACTCTGCTGCACTGCAATTAAGCTCAGGAATATAGAATAATGGATCATAACCAAAACCACCACTTCCATGAGGTTCATTCATAATTAATCCATTCCATTTCCCTAAACAGATGATTGGTGTAGGATCATTTTCGTGTCGCATAAAAGCGAGTGCACAATAAAAGTATGCTGTCCTTTTTTCTTTAGGCACATCTTTTAATTCAAGTAATAGCTTTTCATTATTGCTTTTGTCATTACCATGTTCTCCCGCATAACGAGCGGAATAGATACCAGGTTGCCCGTTTAGTGCTTGAACAACTAAACCTGAATCATCTGCTATCGCCGGTAGTTGAGTCACTTTTGCGGTATGTCTTGCTTTTAAGATGGCATTTTCAATAAATGTTAGGCCTGTTTCTTCTATATCAGGAACATTGAAGGTATTTTGGGCTATAACATCAAATCCAGCATCGGCTAAAAGCGTTTGTAATTCATTGACCTTTCCTTGGTTATTAGTGGCTAAAACAATTTTCTGCATTTAATGACTCCATGATATTAGTTTTATATCGTAATTAGTTAATTAAGTATAGCAAGTAGATGTACGCTTAAATTTTAAAAATCAGGCTCACAACGGAATGTCAGAGTTTCACCGGTTTTAGGATGATTTATTGTTAGATGTTGAGCATGTAACAATAACCTTTTTGACATTGAAAATGCTTCAGGATGAGCATAAAATTTATCGCCTAAAATAGGATGCCCTATAGCTTGCATATGCACTCTTAATTGATGAGAGCGCCCTGTAAATGGAAACAATGCCACCCGAGTTGTATTATCATTATTGCGTGAAATAACTTGATAATGTGTTAATGCATATTTGCCATTTTCATGATCTACCATCTGTCTTGGGCGATTAGGCCAATCACAAATTAATGGGAGTTCGACTTGGTCTGCGTCATCCTTAAGGTGACCGTGGACCACAGCAATATATGTTTTTTTAGGTATACGCTCTCTAAACTGCTTTTTAATTTCTCTATCTGCTAATTTAGATAAAGCAGCAACCATAATGCCACTCGTAGCCATATCTAGACGATGGACTGATTCAACATAACTATATTTTTGTTGTAAACGATGAATAATACTATCTATAAATTGTGGTTTATTTCCTGAAACCGACAAAATACCAGGTTGTTTGTTAACCACAACAATATGATCATCTTGATATAAAATAGTTAACCAAGGATCAATGGGGGGATGATATTCCAAAAGCATTTAGTGTGATAATTTGTCAAATTAAATTGTCACACATTCTAACAAACTCGGTAAAAAGTGCCAGTTGAAATAAACTTATTTACTCCAGATTGACTTTTTATTAGCTGAAAACAATTGGCAAAATAGTATGATTAAACTAACAAAAAGATAGCAAGCAAAAATGATTATCATCCATTGCGACATTTCAATAGTTAAGAACGACCAAATTTTTTCTGAACAAGAACCATAAGCATTAAACATGCTTGGTAACCATTCATTTAATGGTAACCAAGAAGGGAATTGGACATTAATTGCACAGGTATCACTTAAATCCGGTTCGAACTGCAAATGGGCATGAAAAGTTGCTAATTCAAACCCCTTAAAAGCGCTAAATAGCCAGATTAATATGCCAGCTAGTCTAAATATTAATTTTTTGGGGTTGATAAGTCCAACGATGCTGCCAAACATAATACCGTAAATTGCACATCGCTGATAAATACATAAAGTACAAGGAGCTAGGCCTAAACCATGTTGAAAATAGAGAGCGGTCAATTCAAAAATAGCGGTGGAAAGAAACAATAAAAACCAAGCAAATCTTCCTCGAGAGTATTGGTTGAGTAAATACAACATACTATTTTATTCCTCCATATTCCGCTATAATCATTTTATATTAAGGTTATTAAAATTAACCAATCTTATTCTTATTACCATTAGTGTAGTTTATTTTTAAGTAATGTAAAACGACTTTTATTTATTAAGGGTGGATTAATCTTTTCCTATGGACTCAAACGTTCAACAAACAAAATTACAAGTCTCATTTGTCACAATCACTGAAGAAAATGTGACACAACGAATTGACAACTTTTTAATAACATACCTTAAGGGTGTGCCTAAAAGTATGATTTATCGCATACTTAGAAAAGGGGAAGTGCGTGTCAACAAAAAGCGGATTAAGCCAGAATATAAATTAGCTGTTGGTGATGAAGTTCGAATTCCACCTATTCGTGTTTCAGAAAAAACAGTTCCTGAAATTTCAAAAAAACTGAATAAAGTTGCTGATTTAGAAAAATCAATTATTTATGAAGATGATGTGATTCTTGCGATTAATAAACCATCTGGCATTGCCGTACATGGTGGAAGTGGCTTAAGTTTTGGCGTTATTGAAGGATTAAGAGCATTAAGACCTGAAGCCAAATTTTTAGAATTAGTACATCGTATCGATCGTGAAACATCTGGTGTTTTACTTATTGCTAAGAAACGTTCTGCACTAAAAGCATTACATGAACAACTTCGTTTAAAACAGATGCAAAAAAATTATTTAGCTTTAGTGAAAGGTAATTGGCCTTCTGAATGTAAAGTTGTACAAGCACCACTATTAAAAAATGTACTCAAAAGTGGTGAACGTGTGGTTAAGGTAAATGCAGAAGGTAAGCCATCTGAAACTCGATTCAAAGTGGAAGAACGCTTTGGTTTTGCAACATTAATAAAAGCTAGTCCCGTAACTGGACGAACGCATCAAATTCGTGTACACACTCAATATGTTAATCATCCAATAGCATTTGATGATCGTTACGGAGATAGCCAATTTGATGAATTGCTAGCTAAAAGTAAACTTAATCGATTATTTTTACATGCAGCTAATGTGAAATTTATTCATCCAAAAACTTTACAAGAGATGCAATTACATGCCCCGATGGATAATATATTGCAAAACTGTTTAATCCAGATTAGAAATGATAAATATCAACAATGATTTAAATGAGAAGGTAATCAACAATAATGAAAGATCTTAATTTATATTTAATTAGACATGGTCAAACCGAATGGAATATTAAAGATCAAATGCAAGGATCGAAAAATTCGCCTTTGACAGAAAATGGTGTTTTAGGCGCTCAAATCACTGGAAAGCATCTGAAAAATATACCTTTTATACAAGCCTACTCAAGCCCACAACAACGGGCTAAAGAAACTCGAGATTATATCATTCATGAAAATGACAATGTCATTCCGACTTTTGAACTTGATAATCTAAGAGAAATGGATTTTGGTCTTTGGGAAGGCAAACATGTCCCTTCATTAAAAAAAGAAATACCAGAATTCACGACTTATTTAACCGATCCTGAAAACTTTGACTCAGCTATTAACCAAGGTGAAAACTACCTTGATATACTTTCTCGTATGAAAGAAGCTTTAAATGTTATCGTAAAAAATGCACCGCAAGATCAAGGTAATATTTTAGTTGTATCACATGGTACGGTTTTAAGAATATTACTTTGTGTTTTAAATGGTGGAGATTGGCGTAGACATCGTGATGAAGATTATTTCCCACGAGTGTTAAATACCAGTATAAGTGTAGTTAACTATAAGCAAACTGATGATAAGCCTGAGGGGGAATTTTCAGTTAAGTTTTATAATAATGTCGATCATTTAAACAATTAATTACCGTTAATTTTGTCATGTATACTCGGCTAATTAAGTTATTAGCCGAGTAATATTTAGACTACCTTCTGCTATAAGCAGCGTAACGTTTTTGTAATTGTTTTAATTGATTAATTCTTGCGTCAATTTTTGAAATTAATGTTTGATTACCTTTAGCTTGAGCTCTAGCATTGGTTAACAATTGAATTGCTTCAGGGAAACGTCCTTCAAGCGCGATTGATTCAGCCCTTGCACTCATTTCTTGAGCTCTCGATTTTATTCCCCCATAAGCGGTAACCAGTAAATCCCAACCATTAGTATCATCATTGTGATCAAATGTATAACGATGTAATAAACTCACCGCTTGCTGATATTGGCCATCTTTTATATAAGCATTAGCAAGATTTAATTGTAATACAGCATTATCAGGTGATCGTTTTAAGGCAGATTGTAAACGAGCTATGGCTTCTTTATTATTATTACTTTCTAAATTGATATCTGTCATTAAATCAATATACCAAATATTATCTGGATCATTATCTAATAACGGTTGCAATTGAATTTTTGCTTGAACAAGATTTTTACTTTTGTAATTACTTAGTGCGACGGCATAGGTTAGCGCCTTTTTACCCTGATCGGTATTCAATTTGCGATAATTATCAAGTAATAGTTTAGCGGTATTATTATTTCCCATAAGTATTGCTATTCGGGCCTTAGCTAAATAATAACTTAATGAGGAAGGTACATTTTTTTTAGAATATTGCAAAGAGCGATTGCGCATATCCGATAAACGGCTATTCGGTAATGGGTGAGTCATTAAAATTTCAGGCGGTTTACTACTGAAGCGACTTTGATCAGCCAGTTTTTGTAAAAATTCAGAAGATGCATGAGGATCAAATCCGGCTTTCGCTATGGTCCTAAGCCCAACTCTATCGGCTTCTTGTTCATTTGATTGAGTAAAACTAATCATACTCTGTGTCGAACTTGCCATGGTGGTTGTCATTGCCGCCATACCCGCTTCTGGATTAGCTAATGTTAATAGTAATGAACCTAAGGCTCCTCCCCAAACATAAGGACTATTTTTATTTTGAGCCTCCATAGCGCGAGCTAAATGGCGTTGAGTAACATGCCCAATTTCGTGAGCCATAACCGAAGCTAATTGGCTTTCATTATCAGTATCCATAATTATTCTTGAATGAATGACAACATTACCGCCAAAAAAAGCAAAGGCATTGAGCACATTACTTTTCATTATATAAAAATGGAAAGGGGTTTGAACTGATTCAGATTTAGAAACTAATTTTTTTCCTAAATTATTAATATATTGATTTAAGACAGGGTCATTGGCTATAGGAGCACTGCCTCGTAACAATCGCACATAATAATCACCCATCTCTTTTTCTTGTCCGATGCTTAATGTGGTTGCAGCTGCGGTTCCCATCTCAGGTAGTGTTATATTATCTGCTGCATAAACAATAGGTGTATTTTGTAAGAATAGTGATGTTGATAGTACCAATGCGATTGCTTTTTTTAACATATTTATGACTCATAAAAAAATTTAATTATGAAACATTTTAGCTTAAAAAAAAGACAATATCACTTTGAATTTTTTATCAAATTGAGCTATTTATTTGATAAAGACTATTTAGTTTATTAAATTAAATAATGAAATTATTCAAATACAGCATGGCGAATATATTCTACATCAACGTTTTCAATGTATTTTCGTATGTTAGGATAAACATTGTAGTGATGACCAAATTCAGTTTGCATTAACTCATTAATTGCTTGAGATTTAGTCCAATTCTCAAAAACCAAACGGTACATAGCAATAGTGACGCCGGTACGATCACTGCCTTGCCAACAATGGATTAATATCGGTTTAGGAGAGGTATGAATCGCTTTCATTACTTGGATCATTTTCTCATCAGTAATATCACCTGCCCGCATTCGAATCCAAACTTCTGATATCTGTGCATTTTCGACTAACTCTCGATCGCTGTGAAATAGCCGTAAATTTATAATAGTTTTAAAGCCAAGTTTATCAAGCTGCGCTATCTGCTCTACACTGGGTTGCTCAGAGCGATAGACATCATTAGAAACTTGATAAAAATTATCGGGGAGATGTAAAGAATTGATATTAGATTGGCAACCACTAATGATAAAGCACAAGTAACACAATAAGAAAATATTAGTTATTTTGGATATTTTATTACAGGCCATTTGTGCTCCAATATTAAAATCTAATTCTTAAATTTATTGTTGACGTTTTTTAATAAATTCAACGATATCATCAACTTTAACTAATTCTTTATCGCCACCCGCACGATGTTTGTATTCCACTTCACCATTATCAAGGTTACGTTCACCAATAACGATAGTATGAGGAATACCAATAAGTTCGGCATCTGCAAACATCACACCTGGACGCTCTTTACGATCATCAAATAATACTTCAATACCCAGAGCTTGGAGATCGGCATAAAGTTTTTCAGCAGTGGCTTGTACTTTTTCTGATTTATGCATATTCATTGGAATAATGACAACACTAAATGGTGCAATCGCTTCTGGCCAAATAATCCCTCGATCGTCATGGCATTGTTCAATTGCAGCTGCAACAATTCGGCTAACCCCAATTCCATAACAGCCCATGATCATCACATGGTTTTGTCCATCTTCACCTTGGACAGTTGCTTTCATTGCCTCTGAATACTTAGTACCAAGTTGGAAAATATGCCCAACTTCAATACCACGTTTAATTTGTAATGTCCCTTTACCATCTGGGCTAATATCGCCTTCAACCACATTACGAATATCTTCAATGCGAGGTAAAGCGACATCTCTTTCCCAATTGATATTGAAATAATGTTTATGATCAATGTTGGCGCCAGCACTAAAATCACTCATTACTGCCACATCACGGTCAATGATGATTGGCATATTAAGGTTTACTGGTCCTAAAGAGCCAGGTCCTGCATTCACTACCGCGCGAATTTCTTCTTCAGTTGCAAATTCAAGCGGTGATGCCACAATATCAATTTTTTCCGCTTTGATTTCATTCAACGTGTGATCACCACGAACTAATAAAGCTACAAGTTGGTGCCCACTCTCTTTAGTCGCCTTGACCATGAGTGTTTTAACTGTTTTTTCAATCGGTAAATTGAATTGTGCAACTAATTCATCAATTGTTTTGGCATCAGGAGTATCAACCAGTTCCATTGCCTTAGTTGGTGCTGATCGGCTTTGCGTTGGTGCTAATGCTTGTGCCATCTCAATATTAGCAGCGTAATCAGATTCAGTTGAAAAGACAATATCATCTTCACCACTATCGGCTAATACTTGGAACTCATGCGACCAGTTGCCACCAATAGAACCCGTATCAGCACGCACAGCTCTAAAATTTAAGCCAGCACGAGTAAATACCGCACTGTAAGCCTTATACATATCATCATAGGTTTCTTGTAAAGATTCTTGTGAAGTATGAAACGAATAAGCATCTTTCATAATAAATTCACGCGAACGCATTACCCCAAATCGAGGGCGGACTTCGTCGCGGAATTTGGTTTGAATTTGATAAACATTAAGCGGTAATTGTTTATAGGAACTGACTTCATTACGAAGTAAGTCAGTGATCACTTCCTCATGGGTTGGGCCTAATACAAAATCACGGTCACCACGGTCTTTGATACGTAATAGCTCTGGACCATATTGTTCCCAACGACCACTCTCTTGCCAAATATCAGCAGGTTGCACAACTGGCATTAATACTTCAATTGCCCCTGCTTTGTTCATCTCTTCCCGAACAATATTTTCAACTTTTTTAAGTACACGATAGCCAGTAGGTAGCCAAGTATATAATCCTGCGGCAACTTTACGGATCATGCCGGCACGTAACATTAATTGATGGCTTATCACTTCAGCATCAGCGGGTGTCTCTTTTAATGTAGATAGAAGATATTTACTGGTTCGCATAAATTTATCCTGAAAAAAATAATGTACTAATAATATACTAAAATGTGAGCTAGTTTAGCAGTACCTAACGTAACACTAAAGTAATTTTATTGGTTATTGTTGTTATGAGTAAAAATATAGAGTAAATTTAGATAATTATAAGATTAGAAAAATAATAAGGTTGAATATTTTTGAAATTTTTATCTCGTATTGCTCTTATTTTGTTCTGCATGATTCTACTTTACTATCCATTCAAAATCGCCAAATACCATTTAATGGATATGAGTTATGATGAAATTTCAAATGTCGGTTGGCGCTTTGATACTTGCAAAACTAAAGATGATGATTTAGTAAGCAGTGCTGATTGCCCGTGTGGTGGATTAATCGAACCGGATGATGATGTTTACATTAACAACGACGGATACATGTACTTTGGTAATAAACTCTATGGTAAGGTGACTTTGATAGAAAAACCAAGTTATTTTCAAATGGATCTTTTGACGGGGGGATTTTTAAAAATTGAACATATAGATACAGGGTTCATTTGTTACTACGACTCTGTTATGGATTAAAATAACGGGTATTATAAAATTGTTACTATGATTCTATATAATCATTTTGACATGTTTTTAAACCAAAATTAGGTGTCAAAAACCCCGCTCCTCAACTTTTTTTTAATTTATTTAAGGATAAAAATTTAATCTCAATTATTAGCTTGATTAGCTAATACTTATCACCATAATATAGCACTATATAAGTCATTTTTTATTCATAACTACGTGCATGTCAAAGATTATAAAAGGGATAAAATGGGTTCAGTTTTTGAGATATTTAAAATTGGTATAGGTCCTTCTAGTTCACATACAGTTGGTCCAATGCGAGCGGGTAAGGCGTTTATTGATCAACTGATTGATAATGGGCAAATGCCATTAGTGACAAAAATTGTGGCAGATGTTTATGGTTCTTTATCACTGACCGGCAAGGGGCATCATACTGATGTTGCAATTATTCTTGGATTATCTGGCGAAAAGCCTGATACCGTTAATATTGACCAAATTCCCCATTTTATTCAAACCATGAACCAATGTGGTAAATTACCGATATATAATGGTAAATACCAAATTGATTTTTCAAACGAAAGCATTATTTTTCATTCAACTTTTTTACCATTACATGAAAATGGTATGACGTTAAGCGCTTATCATGGTAATGAACTCATCGTCCAGAAAACCTATTATTCAGTGGGTGGAGGAAAAATTGTTGAAGAGGAGCAGTTTGGACAACAAGAACAGAATTCTGTTGATGTGCCTTATCCTTTTTCAACAGCAGCGCAATTATTGAAGCATTGTGATGATAATTCGTTGTCGGTATCGAGTATTGTGTTAAAAAATGAGTTACAACTGCATAGTTATGATGATGTTGTAAATTATTTTTCTTTAGTTGGACAAACAATGCTTGATTGTATTAAACGCGGCATGAATACTGAAGGATTATTACCTGGTGCGCTTAAGGTTCCTCGTCGAGCAAATGCACTTTATCGCCAATTATTGACTAGCAAAAATAATAATGATCCAATGATTATTATTGATTGGATAAATATGTTTGCGTTAGCAGTCAGTGAAGAAAATGCCGCAGGGGGAAGGGTAGTGACGGCTCCTACCAATGGCGCTTGCGGCATAATACCAGCCGTTCTTGCCTATTATGATAAGTTTATCGATCCGGTCTCGCCCGATATTTTTATTCGCTATTTTTTAACTTGTGGAGCCATTGGTTTACTTTATCAAAAAAATGCATCTATTTCAGGTGCTGAAGTTGGTTGTCAGGGTGAGGTCGGTGTTGCTTGTTCAATGGCGGCTGCTGGTCTGGCTGAATTGTTGGGGGGTAATCCTCAGCAAGTTTGTATGGCAGCCGAAATTGGTATGGAACATAATTTAGGTTTAACCTGTGATCCTGTTGATGGTCAAGTACAAGTTCCTTGTATTGAACGTAATGCGATTGCTGCAGTTAAAGCAATTAATGCGACACGCATGGCATTAAGACGCACTACCGCAGCTATCGTTTCGCTTGATAAGGTGATTGAAACTATGTACGAAACCGGAAAGGATATGAATGCAAAATACCGCGAGACTTCACGTGGTGGGTTAGCAATTACTGTTCACTGTAGTTAATAATGAAGAGCTAATTATGTGAGCTTTTTGCTGTACAATGTAAGTAATCACTCACCAAAGTTACTTTAGTGAGTGATAAATGTTAAGTTATAAGTCTTACCGAGTCACTGTTAAAACATTACCACTATTACTCGATGCCACTATTATCGGATTATAAATAAGAGTGGCATATTTAAGTATTACAACAATCTTTTTTGCATCTTTTAATATGCAGATGCATTTAGGAAAATTAATTATTTAGTGCGATTAATCGTTATGCATCTAATTGTTTTCTTAATTGTTGTTTTTTTAAGCTTTCTAAAATCTTGTTATGAATTCCACTAAAACCACCATTACTCATAATCAAAATGGCATCGGTTGGTTTGGCTGATTTTGTTATCATTTCAACTAATAAGTCAATATCAGCTGTCCAATAAGCCGGTTGGATACAGGCATCGACTACATCAGCAACTAACCAAGGTAGTTGTTCTGGTTGGAACATATATATTTCATCAGCGCGACCTAATGATGGAGCAAGTTCATCTTTTGAAATCCCTAACTTCATTGTGTTAGAACGAGGCTCTAATACTGCTAAAATTCGTCGATTTGCACCAATTTTGCTGCGTAATGCTTCTAATGTTGCTAAAATTGCCGTTGGATGATGAGCAAAATCATCATAAATTTCAATGTTATTGACCTCACCATATAGCTCCAAGCGTCTTTTAGCATTTAAAAATGATCCTAACGCTAAACAAGCATCTGCTGGATCTATACCAACATTGTGTGCAGCGGCAATTGCCATTAAGGCATTATGCATATTGTGTTCACCAACTAAAGAATAGTTAACTGTACCCATCTTTTTGTTGTTGTAATAAACATCAAACTGACTAGCATCATTAGCAATCTTTTTCGCTAACCAACCGTCTTCAGATTCGGTAAAAGATTGTTTACTCCAACAACCTTTTGCTAATACTTGTTTTAAATTGACATCTTCTTGAGGAGAAATTATCAATCCTTTACTTGGTACTAAACGAACTAGATGATGGAACTGTTTTTGGATAGAACTAAGATCATCAAAAATATCTGCATGATCGAACTCTAAATTATTCATAATCAGTGTTTTTGGACAATAATGCATGAATTTAGAGCGCTTATCAAAGAATGAACAGTCATACTCGTCTGCTTCAATAACAAAGAAGTTACCTTCACCTAATCTTGCTGATACTTCAAAATTACCCGGAACACCACCAATAACAAAACCCTGTTTATAGCCTTGTTTTTCTAAAATCCAGTTAACCATTCCAGCCGTTGTTGTTTTGCCGTGTGTACCTGCCACAGCAATAACCCAACGGTCTTTTAGTACATTATCATGTAACCATTGTGGTGCAGAGACGTAAGGAATGTTATTGTCCAAAATGTATTCAACACAAGGATTTCCTCTTGATAGGGCATTGCCAATGATAACTAGATCAGGAGTTGGTGTTAATTGTGATGGATCGTCTCCTTCAATAATATCAATATGCTCTTTTTGTAACAGCGTACTCATTGGTGGGTAAACATTTTTATCTGATCCTGTTACTTTGTGACCTAATGAACGAGCTATTAATGCAATACCGCCCATAAATGTGCCACAAATCCCAAGAATATGAATATGCATTTTTTGTCCTTAATGTTGTATAAAATGTACTAATGATAAAACTATTGTATTGCTAATTTTATTTTTATGATTAACTGATCTGATTTTACAGAATCTAGTAATTATAGTCGATCTTAATCGCTTATGCGATAGGCCAAATATGTCTTATCATTAATTTTAGGGTTTGATTTCCTCGAAACTCATTTACATCTAAGTGATAAACAATTTTTGCTTCTTTTATCGTTTGGTCTGGCCACTTTGTTAAATTAACATTAAAACAGATCCCTTCAATTATTGGTCCCCCATTTTTGGGTTCTAATACTAATTTAAGGTGTTTTTCAGCAAATATGCGTTGCTGATGAATAATAAATTCGCCATCAAATGTAGGTTCGATAAATCCTTCACCCCATGGACCAGAGTCTTTTAGTAGTTTTGCAATTGAATAATTAAAATCTCCGTTATTTATCTCGCCATCGGTTTCAATCGTTTGTTCAAGTACCTTCAAATCAAGTTGCTCAGTTATCACTGTTTCTAAAAGATCCCTAAATTTATCTAAATCTTTTTCTTGGATACTTAATCCAGCAGCCATGGCATGACCACCAAAGCTAACCAAAATATCTGGATATCTTTGATTCAATTCATAGAGTACATTTTGTAAGTGAATACCATCTATTGATCTTCCAGAACCTTTCAATAATCCATCTTCTGTCGAAGCGAAACATATCACAGGACGATAATATTTGTCTTTCAATCGTGCTGAGACTATACCAATAACACCTTGATGCCACTCAGGATGATGTACCACTATTGAATTAGGGAAAGAAGTTTTATGTATCTGTTCAACGTGGGATAAAGCTTCTTGATACATCGTTTGCTCAATTAATTTTCGATCACTATTAAGCGTATCAAGATCGGCTGCTTGATTGACTGCACTATCATAGTCTTCACATAGCAATAATTCTACGCTCAGAGACATATTATCCATTCGTCCAGCAGCATTTAGTCTTGGGGCTATATAATAAGCAAGATCTGTTGAGGTGAACGTAAGGGGATCTCGTCTGGAAATATTTAATAATGCTTTAATTCCTTCACAACAATAGCCTGCTCGGATACGGCTAACACCTTGATGGACTAGTATTCGGTTATTTAGGTCGAGTTTTACCACATCGGCAATAGTGCCAAGGGCAACTAAGTCTAATAAGCTAGCAATATTAAATTCTTCTAAATTATGTGTGGTGAACCAGTTTTCCTTGCGTAATTTTGACCGTAATGCCAGCATAAAATAAAAAGCTACACCAACACCTGCTAAATGTTTTGAAGGAAAAGTGCAATTTGGTAAATTAGGATTGATAATTGCATCCGCAGGAGGTAGTTTTTCTGGACATAAGTGGTGATCGGTAATAATGACGGTTAAATTCGACTGTTTTGCAAATTCGACCGCCTCAACAGCAGAAACACCGTTATCAACAGTAATAATAAGATCCGCTTTTTGTAAAATTGCTTTCTTTACGACGTTAATACTTAAGCCATATCCATCATCAAAACGATTTGGAATAATATAATCGACAAATTGACACCCCATTTTTTTTAACGCTTTTACCGTTAATGCGGTACTGGTTGCGCCATCGGTATCAAAGTCTCCAACAATCATTATTCGCTCATTGTTCTTCATTGCAGAATAAAGAATGTCAACAGCTTTATTGGTCCCATCTAGATTGTCGTAGTTACATAGATTACGAGTGGTATAGTCTAGTTCTTGCATAGACGTTATTCCGCGCAATGCATATACTCGCTGCAACAATAACGGAATGTCATTTGATAATTCTGGTAGCGTTTCGGGTAATTTACGATGTATTAATTTATCTGCTTTCATATGATGAATGTTAGCGCGTATGCGCTAACAATTTTTTGTATTCTATAATTTAAAGGTTATAAATTATACAGTACTAGTTATTAGATTTCTTTTTTAAAATTTCGATTAATTTATCAGCCGGAACGTAACCAGAGACAAGTTGTCCATCAGGTAATACTATTGCTGGTGTTCCACTAATACCTAGTTTTTTACCAACGTTAAATTGCTGTGTTACATAAGGGATCATGCTATTAGCAGGTGAAATTTTATTACCTTTATATGCATTTTCAAAAGCGGCTTTGCGATCAACTACACTCCAAATGGATTGCATATTTTTACCTACTTCACTATCTGCTCCTGCTCGTGGAAAAGCAAAATAGTGAACTGAGATGCCTGCATTTAAATATTGCTCAATATTTTCGTGTAATAATTTACAGTAGTGGCATGTGTAATCGGTAAAAACTGAGATAACATATTGTTCATTTGGAGCTTGATAAACAATGGCATCTTTTTCAATTGATTTCATTAATTTTAAGTTATTGCTGTTGGCAATATTTACTGGTTCACTGCCTTCAAGATTATAGATTGGCCCCTGAGTTAAGAATTTACCATCATCAGTGACATAAAAGATACCATCAGGTGTGGTAACACTTTTTAGCCCTTGTATTGGGTTATTTTCGATTGTAATTTCTTTGCTAGAAAAACCTAACTTTTCCATTGTTTTTGTAATATCGGCGTTAGAGGCTAATACTGAAGTTGAGATCAATGCTAAACCTAAACTGATTACTAATTTTTTCATTCAATTATCCTTAGTTTATTGAACCGCTATGCGCGAGGATGATGTTTGCTGTGCAACTGTTTTAATCTTTCTGTTGCAACATGTGTATAAATCTGTGTAGTTGATAAACTACTATGCCCAAGTAACATTTGTACAACACGCAAATCGGCACCATGATTAAGTAAATGCGTTGCAAAAGCGTGTCTAAGTACATGAGGCGAAAGGGCTTCTATATTAATGCCCGTTAGTATGGCATAATATTTTATCCTATGCCAGAAAGTCTGTCGTGTCATTTTTTTACCCAATCGACTTGGAAAAAGAACATCAACAGGGCCATTTTTTAAAAGATCGTTGCGCGCATATTTGAAATAGTATTCAAGCCAATAAATAGCCTCTTCTCCCAAAGGAACTAAACGCTCTTTATTTCCTTTACCAACGACTCTAACTACTCCTTGTCTAAGACTTACATCGCTAATCTCTAGATTCACTAACTCCGAAACGCGTAGCCCTGTTGCATAAAGCACTTCTAACATGGCTTTATCTCGCAATTCTATTGGATCATCAATACTTGGTGATTCAAGAAGAGCATCAACCTGTAATTCTGTTAGATCTTTGGGTAACTTTTTGGGTAATTTGGGCGATGATAATATAGCTGATGGATCATCCGTACGATAATTTTCTTGATATAAATATTGAAAAAAACGTTTAGTCGCACTAAGTAAACGAGCTGAACTACTTGCTTTATAACCATCTTTAACGCGTTGCAATAAAAATTCCTGCAAATTAATTGATTGCGCAGTGATGAAATTAACTTGCTGTGATTGCAGTGATTGGCTTAAAGCAAACAGGTCGAGTTTATAAGATTCGATAGTATTTTCAGAAAGATTTCGTTCCAACCAAATTGAGTCTAAAAATTGTTCAATTAATATTTTATTTTGTGATGATATCTCTTTATCAGACATTAAAAGCCAACTCTTTTTTCGACGATTTTTCCTATTATATACTAACTGCTAATAACTATTCACTTTAGTTTATGTTGGAAGAATCTTTTGTATCTTTTCTTTAGCCTACGATATACTGCACTATCAGTTATTTTTTATAATAAGTTATGCTGAAACGAAATATTAATCTTTTTATTGTGCTATATGCTTTTTTGGTAATAGGTCTTGAAACTTATATTTATTGGCATACACGACTTCGGCCTTGGCAACCAGGAACACCTATCGGGAGAATGGTTTTTTATTACAGTTTTTTTACCGTGTTGTCTAATCTCATGTTGGCATTTAGCTGTTTGTGGTTAGCCTTTAATCCAAACTGTAATCGATATTTATTTAAAGTGATTCGATTAAATGGTTTAATCGGAGTAATTATAACGGCTATTGTCTATAATCTATTATTAAGAAGTATTCATAAACCACCGAGTACATTATTACAATTTACTAATGAGAGTTTACATGTCGTTTTACCTATTGCTGGAGTATTAAGTTGGTTAATATGGGGGCCATTTCGACGCATTCATTTCAAGATTATCGTTGGCTCGTTTTTGTCAATGCTAATTTATGGTATTTATATCTTCACAAGAGGTTATTTTACTAATCAATATCCCTATCCTTTTATTAATGTAGTGAAGGTTGGTTACGCTAAAGCGCTTTATTCCTCTGGATTGGTTTTTGTGCTGTTTTTAGTCTTGGCTTTTTTATTATGGGGCATTGATTGTTTTAGGAGACGAATATGAAATTATTTATTTATGAACACTGTCCTTTTTGTGTACGTGCAAGAATGATTTTTGGCTTGAAAAATATTCCGGTTGAGCAGCATGTTTTTCTAAGTAATGATGCTAAATCACCAGAAAGCATGATTGGCGAAAAAATGGTACCCATCTTACAAAAAGAAGATGGTAGCTATATGCCAGAAAGTTTGGATATTGTTGCTTATATAGATAGCAATTATGGCGGTAGTCCTATTTTAACAGGACCTAAAAATCCAAAAATTGAAGCATTGATAAAACAACTTCAACAATATGACTATAAGTTAGAGTGTCCGCGTTATATCAAACTTGGTTTAGCTGAATTTGCTACTCAAGATGCTATTGATAATTTTGTCACAAATAAGAGCAAAAAGATGGGATCGTTTGATGAATGTCTTGCTCAGACTGATTCGTTAATCGCTAAGGTTGCTGATTTATTCACTCAACTTGAATCTTTAATTACTTCACCTAATGCATGTAATGGCTTATTATCTTGGGATGATATTTGTTTGTTTCCAGTATTACGCAATTTAACATGTGTTAAAGGACTTAAATTTCCAACTAAAATCAGAGAATATTTAGAATCCATGTCTGAAAAAAGTAAAGTAAATTTATTTTTTGATAAAGCTATCTAATTGGAGATATTTGCAGGAGTATCAAAAAGTAATCAGCTAATTAATTGCTAATTATAAGAGTACAAGCAGGAAGAAAACTTGTACTCTTTTTTGTATTGAATCTTCGTTATAAATTTCAAAAAATAATCAATTAATTGCTTAATACAGGATCAATAATTTCAATCTTATCTTTGCCACCATACACATCATACCAAGGTGTTGCGTATTGTTTTAAGATTTTGTTAAGGTGCTCAACATTTTCACGACCAGTTGTATCTAGCCAACGTTTTAAGCCATCTTTACCGCCGTTAGCATATGCTGCCACGCCTTCAAACCAAGTTGCACGACCACCTAAAATACCACTGTATTTAGCGCCATGTTCGCCAGCAAAAATAAGCTCTTCATGGAAAGTTTTGGTTGGTACACCCGCACTTAAGTAGATAAATGGGCGTGTAGCAGCGTCACTTGCTTGTTTAAAATATTCAGCAGCTTGTTTTTGGGAATATACCACAGGATTATTATCGTTAAATCCTTCAACATTTTTAAATAGAACTGGCACTTCTACTTTTAAGATATCGATGTAATAGTGATCTTTAGTAAATTCCTCAATAGTTTTGATCACTTTTTGAGGTTTGATTTTGGCAAATTCAGGGCTTTTATCATCAGTCACCACATTATCATAGACAATTGGTTCGACAAATACCGGAATATCAGCGGCTCTCGCTTCATTGCCTAAACGTTCTAAAAAGGCATGTTTTTTATCTAAGATATCTTGAGGATCATCCGGATTATAATAAACAAGGACTTTTGCTGCATCAGCACCTTTTTTCAATAAACGTTGCAGTGAATCTTCAGGCAAAATATCGGGTAAACGACCGGGAGTATTGGCATCATAACCAGTTTTTTCATAAGACATGATTAAGCCAGCATTTTTATTTTTTGCCGCCATACCTTTGAAACCAAGTTCTTCATCAAGCAAAATGGCACTAACATATTTGGTTAATTCCTGAGAAACAAGCTCTTTAAATTCATAAACCATGTCAATGTGATAACGCTCTTGACCAACGGCATTTTGCATCATTTTTACCATTGAACCACGCTGATCGATTGCTAATGCTGCAATTACGCCATCTTGGTTAGATAATTGTTGCATACGGTTGAATTTTCCACGAGAAATGCGTTTTGTTGCCATTTTAGAACTCTCCATTTGTTAAGATTTTGTTATTGTAGGTATTTGTATGGCTAACTATTAATCATTTAGTGCTAGTTTTGATTTTTGTTTGCTTTTAGATATTTTCTTTTAAATAACAGTTAGTTCTTGTATAGTAGTACAATTTAATAGACTGATTGTAAACAATTATTTACAAGGATGATTATGCCAAATTCTGCAATTTCCCAAAATGTGAGAACATTAAATAATCAGGATTATAAAACCTTAGCGCTTTCCGCGTTAGGTGGCGCATTAGAGTTTTATGATTTTATTATTTTTGTCTTTTTTTCAATAACGATTAGCCATTTATTTTTTCCGACTAATATGCCTACATGGTTAAGTCAAGTTCAGACTTTTGGCATTTTTGCTGCCGGCTATTTGATTCGCCCTTTTGGTGGTATTGTGATGGCTCATTTTGGTGATATATTTGGCCGCAAAAGAATGTTTACACTTAGCATCCTATTAATGGCTTTACCAACATTATTTATTGGCTGTCTACCAACTTATGCCAATATCGGTATTTTTGCGCCATTATTACTGTTAATGATGCGATTATGCCAAGGACTTGCCGTTGGTGGTGAAGTTCCTGGAGCATGGACATTTGTTGCCGAACATGTTCCTAAAAATAAAATAGGTCTAGCGTGTGGTATTTTAACTAGTGGATTAAGTTTAGGTATCCTGCTTGGTTCACTGGTATCGACAATAATGAGTAAAAGTATCTCGGTAGAACAAATGAATGAGTGGGGATGGCGAATTCCATTTATTATCGGTGGTATTTTCGGTTTAATCGCTATGTATCTACGTCGTTGGCTAAAAGAAACGCCGATTTTTCTTGAAATTCAAAAGCGTAAAAATCAAGAATTATCAAGAAAGTTGCCAGTAATTACAGTGATTACTCAATATTTACCCCAAACAATTTTATCGATGCTACTTACTTGGGTGTTGTCAGCCGGTATTATGGTGATAATGTTAATGACGCCAATTTTATTACAAAAACAATTTGGTTATTCAGCAATCGAAGCTTTGCAAGGGAATATATTAGCTATCATCGGACTGATTATCAGTTGTACATTTTACGGTATGATGATGGATAAGTTTTCGATGGGCAAAGTACTTGTTGTTGGTTGTATCGTGGCTGCTATCATGATTGCTATATTTTATCTATCACTCGATAATCCGAATCTTCTATTTATCACTTATTCATTAGCAGGTTTTAGTGTTGGAATTGTCGGTTCTTTTGCTTATTTTATGGTTAAAGTGTTTCCAACTCAGGTGCGTTATAGCGGTGTGTCGTTCTCATTTAATATGGCTTATGCCATAGCTGGTGGCTTAACGCCATTACTAATCTCATTTTTTAGTGATTTTGTAAGTAAAATGGCGCCCGCTATTTATGTTGTTGGATTATTTGTGTTAGGTGCATTGATCGGGCTATTTTTATTAATCAATAATAATAGCCAAAAATATATAGCAAAAGATATCTCTTAACATTTAATAGATAATAAAAAAAGTTGAGGAGCGGGGTTTTTTAAGTTCCTCAACAATTATATTTAGCTTATTTTACTGCTTTTTCCTAGCTCAATAGTTCGAATGACTCCAGCTTTCACGCTTCGTTGTAACCCTGCGGCAAAATCACTATTATTTAGTTCATACAAACTATGCATTCCAACTCCGGCTGGCGAGTTATTAATATCAAGCAATTGCCTTGGATGTTTTTGACTTAATTGAAGCATTGAGGCTGCGCCGTGTAAATTTTCAATTGCAATGCGTTTGGCCATATCTCGGGGCAATCCAACTAAAACTCCAGCATCAACTAACGATTCATAAAAATAATAAATATAATTCGGTCCTGCAACAGCATAGCCAGTAAAAATATCAAGCAGTGATTCGTCAATATATTCAAGTTTACCAAAACTTTTGAAGAATTGGGTGACGGATTTTTGTTTCGCAACAGCCTGATCATTCTCGTCAGTAGCAATACCTGAATAACCAAAACCTGTATCGGTAAGTGTATTTGGAATTGTTCTAATAACAGGAAGATCAACTTTTAAGGATTGTTTTATTTGGGCAATTGTTACTCCAGCAATGATTGAAATGATAATAGTCTCTTTAACATCCAATTGTTGAACAATGTTACGCCATGCATCTTGAGGTCGAACCCCCAATACAATAATATCTGCATTGATGATTTTGCCAGTTGGAGTAACTCCATAAGTTGAATGTAAATAATCTAAGCGAGGTTTAACAATATCGTTTACTAATATATTTTGGGGTTCATATGCTTTATTTTTTATTAGCGCTCTAATAATCGCTTCAGACATATGGCCACTACCTATAAATAAAATTTTACTCATACTCATAGTTCCTATTTATAATTGGCTAAAAATCATAACTACACCATATGTTTCACTGGCAGGTACGATAATCGTATCATTTTGTAAATTGTATTTAATTTTTCCTTTTTCTAGTGCTTGTTGGGTTTGCGCTAATGATTGTGTTGTGAAGCCTAAAGCAACTTTACGATCTTGGTCGTTATTCGCTTTACTTACTGACGAGCCAAAAAGATGCTGTATTGCATTTGGTGTAAGGTAATCAATAAATTTATCTTCAGCTTTTAGACGTATGCCTCCGTCAATTTCGATAATGTTTGCTGAAGGGAAAGTTTTTTCAAGCAATTTAATTGAGGAACGGGGTTTTTGAGCTTCAATAATGACTTGATTAATATTTATTACACCATTTGGGTGCGTTTGCCACTCTTTACGCCAAACAAGTTCCGGAGTCAGTTGGTCGCAAAAAAAGATCTGTCCATTTGGTGTATAGGAAGGGTCTAATCTGACGGTTTTAAAACGCGCCTCAGGTTTAGTGCCATCATTTAATTCGACAGGTCTAAAAAAGGATTTAGGACCGTCACCCTCAACTTTTATACCTTGGCTAACTAGTTGTTGATAAAGTTTGTTGGCATCTTTGGTTTTGAAAACCAACCCAGTTAGCCCGTCATCAAAACACCAACTTTTATCTACTTTACCCGCATTTTGAGGTTCAAAACCTAAAAGCTCAAGATATGTGGTCGTAAATATCGCTAAATTGTTACTTGTTCCTAGTGAATGGTGTCCTCTAGGGGTTGTTGTGAATCCCAGTTTTTGATATTGATAATTTGCTTGATCGAGCTGATCTGATACGGTGATTACAACATGATCAATTTGTGGACTAAGTGTTGTCATTATATTCACTCCTTAAATATGAATAGCGGGAGACATATCAATTAATCGATGTGGATTCCATCCTTTACCAGGAACCGCATCTAGTAGATCTTTGGTATAAGATGCTGTCGGATTTAGAAAGACTTGTGATGCAATACCTTGCTCGACGATTTTTCCTGATTTCATTACAATAATATGATCACAAATTTGTGCAGCAACTCGCAGGTCATGGGTGATAAATAGAACCGTTAAATCCAGCTTTTTTTGTAATTGCGTTAATAGTTCAAGAACTTGTGCCTGAACTGAAACATCAAGCGCCGATACCGGTTCATCAGCAATCAATATTTTCGGCTCTAATGCTAATGCTCGAGCAAGGCCTATTCGTTGCCTTTGTCCTCCTGAAAATTCATGGGGATAACGGTTTAATGCCTCGCTTTCCAATCCCACCATGTTGAATAACGCTTTTGCTCTTTTGATTGCTTCGTGTTTGTTTGTTCCGTGAAGTATTGGTCCAATCGTAACTTGATCGCCGACTTTTCGACGTGGATTTAATGACGCATAGGGATCTTGAAAGACCATCTGAATATGGCGTGAATATTGTTTAAGTTTTTTCCCTTTTAAATTGGCAATATCTACATCTTCAAAGTTGATTTGACCGCTGTCTATTTCTAATAATTTAATAATGCATCTGGCTAACGTTGATTTACCTGAGCCGCTTTCTCCCACAACGCCTAAAGTACTACCTTTATGTAACTTAAAGCTAACATTATTAACCGCATAGGTTGTACGTCGGTTTTGCTTAAAAAAGCTATGATTGTGATACGTTTTTGATAGGTTGTTCACTTCAAGAATAATTTCTTTATTAATACGTCGAACATCACCAGGAGTAAGGGGAGGGACAGCAGCTATTAACGCTTGTGTATAAGGATGTGTTGGCGAATTTAACACGTCACTTGCCAAGCCTTGCTCAACGAGTTGTCCTTTCTGCATAACCGCAATACGAGTTGCAATATCAGCAACTACACCAAAATCATGAGTAATGAATAATACTGCGGTACCTTTGCGTGATTGTAGTTCGCGAATTAATTCTAATATGCATGCTTGAGTTGTGACATCTAAAGCTGTTGTTGGTTCATCAGCAATCAAAATAGCGGGTTCTAATGCTAATGCCATAGCAATCATGGCACGTTGACGCTGGCCACCAGAAAGTTGATGTGGATAAGCTTTAGCAACAGACTGCGGATTGGGCATTTGCACATCCGTTAATAATTGGATAACTTTCTGATTAATCTCTTGTTTAGTTAACTTAGTGTGGATAGTGAACATTTCACTAATTTGATTAGCGATGGTTTTTAATGGATTTAGCGCAGTCATCGGGTCTTGGAAAACCATACCAATATGCGCACCACGAATTTTACGCATTTGTTCATCATGGTAAGTGAGTAAGTTGTTTCCGTCGTAATCAATCTCACCTTGAGAAGCAATAATACCGTCAGGTAATAATCCCATGATTGCATTGGATAATAAAGATTTACCCGAACCACTTTCACCAACAATACATAGGATTTCGTTAGCATAAAGATCGAGTGACACATCATTAACCGCATATTTTCGATCCGAACCATGAGGCAAATCTAGGGTTAAATTTTTAATTGATAGTCTTTTTTGATTCATCGTTTTTTTAACCTTGGATTGAGTGCATCATTTATTCCTTGTCCAACTAATGATGCAGATAAAACGGTTAGCAATATTGCAATGCCAGGAATAGCTGAAACATACCATTGTTGACGTAATACTAGTCGTCCATTACCGACTAGATTTCCCCATGATGAGATATTGGGATCGGAAAGGCTTAAAAAGGCTAGCGCACTTTCCATTAATATCGCGGTTGATAAAATAACACTGGCATACATAATTACTGGCGGTAATGCGTTTGGTAAAATCTCTTTAAACATGAGTCTAGTTGAGCTCATGCCTATGGTTTTTCCCGCCTGCACAAATTCACGATTGCGTAATGATAAAAATTCTGCTCGAGTTAACCTTGCAACGGGTGGCCAAGAAACAACACCAATTGCAATCACCACAATATTGATTGTTGAACCAAATACCGCAACAGCAACGAGTAATAGTAAAAAGTTAGGTAAAATCTGGAATGCTTCTGTAAGGCGCATCAGTATGTCGTCAACCCATCTTCCGTAGAATCCTGAAATAGCACCAATAACCACACCAATAATAATTGCTATGAATGTTGAGATGAGTCCGATAATCAGTGATACTTTTGCACCATGAAAAAGCTGGGCAGCGATATTTCTTCCTGCCTGATCTGTTCCCAGGATAAATTTAGGATTTGCAAAAGGCCATTGTAAGGGGCGGCCAGCTAAGCGAAGCGGATTTCCAGGAAAAAACCAATCTGCGCTTAATGCAATAATGATAATTAATAACAGTAAAATTGTACCAATTCTAGCAATTGGGCTACGGAAATAGTCTTTTAATATCGCCATCATTAATGTCCTGTAATGCGTGGATCGAGCTTTGCGTAAAGCATATCGACAATAAAATTAATAATGATAACGAGTATTGCTGAAACAAATACTACGCCAAGTAAAGTGTTTAGATCTCTTTGTACTACAGAATCATAGGCAAGACGTCCTAATCCAGGGATGGCAAAAATGGTTTCAATAACCACCGAACCGCCTAACATGGTGCCTGCTTGTAGGCCGATTAGTGTTATCATTGGTAACATGGCGTTACGTAGTATGTGATTAACCAGTATCTGGCGGCTACTTAATCCTTTCGCTTTAGCTGTTTTTACAAAGTCTAAGGTCGATACTTCAAGTAATGAAGCGCGCATAATGCGTAAATAGATTGCTAGATAAACTAAAGCTAGGGTGGTAGTTGGTAAGATTAAATACCATGCAATATCAAAAAATGCTGAAATACCCGTTAATGATTCGCCGATACTGCCAAACCCACTGGGTGGTAGCCAATTCAAATAAATTGAGAAGAAGACAATTCCCATGAGAGCTAACCAAAATGAAGGTGTTGAATAAAAAATTAGCCCCAATACTGAAATGAGTGTATCTGGCCAACGATTCACTTTTTGAGCGGATAAAATGCCAAGGATTGTACCGAAGGTAAACGCTAAGAACATTGCGCAAACCATCAATAGTAATGTAGCCGGTAAACGTTCTAAGATCATATGGCTAACTGGCTTATTATATATTGCTGATTGCCCCAAATCTAAATGAACTAATCGCCATAAATAATTGATTAATCGTGAACTTGTTGATTGGTCAAGTTCATAATGATGACGCATTTCATCAATAACGCTTGACTCGGCACCACCAATTTGGGCAAGTAAAGCATCCACTGTATCGCCAGGCGCCAATTGTAATAATAAAAATAGCGCAATTAGTATGATAACCAGTGCTGGAATCGTGGTTAATAATCGTCTAAGTGCTAAAGTCAGTATATGCGTCATCATTTCACCTTAACTTAGTGTTCTATCCATACATCAAACCAACTACTTGATGGCCAACGTGCTGTATTATGATGATTGTGTACTTTGTTATTAATCACTGAGATGAATTCACGTTCTGTTGCGAACCAGAGTGGTAGTTCAGTATTCACGACATCAACTAGTTGACCATAAAGTGCTTTACGTTTGACTGGATCTATTTCAGTTGCGGCACTATCGATTAATTGGTCGACAGCATCAGATTTCCAGCCATATTGATTTGTCCAAGGCGCTCCTTCAGGACTGCCAGAACGTAACCAAACAGTTGTCGATACTGCTGGATCGCCTCTATATTGGTGCCACCCTGTTGCAATATCAAAATCGTGGAGTTTATAAACGGCATTTAAAGCGCCAGCAGTGTCGAGATTAACGATAACCACATTAATGCCGACTTCAGCTAAAGATTGTTGGATAAATGTTGCAAAAAGTGGAACATCTTCACCATTATTAATATGGACTAATTTTAAGGTAAAACGAGTGCCGTCAGCTTTTCGTGGATAACCCGCTTCATCTAATAATTGTTCAGCTTTTTCTCTATCAAAAGGGTAAACAATTTTACTGTCTTTAGGGTAAAAAACGTTTGATGATGGAATAATACCGGTTGCAGGCTTACCAAATCCGTATAAAAAGTCATCAATGAAGAAAGGAATATCGAGTGATTGAACAATTGCTTTGCGAACGTTTAGGTTAGCAATGATCGGATTGCGGAAGTTAAATTCTAAAGTATTATTGAAAATATTTGCTTGAGAACCTTTTGTTAAAACCTCAAATTTTGAGTTTTGTTTGAATCGATTAATATCAGCAAGGCTTAATTTTGAGTATGCACTTAAATCAATTTGTCCACTTTCAAGTGCAGCTGATGCTGAAGAGTTATCGTTAATAATGCGCCAGATTATTTTATCTAAATAAGGATATCCTTGTCGCCAATAATCAGCATTGCGTTCAACAATAATATGTTGTCCTCGTTGATATTCAACGAACTTGAATGGCCCAGTCCCTACGGGTGCGGTGTTATAAGGATTATTTAATACATCGGTACCTTCGTACAAATGTTTGGGAACAACATAGCCAAGATCAACTAAAGCTCTTAATAGTAAATCTAATGGCATTGGACGAGAATAATTGAATACCACTGTATGGTCATCAGGTGTATCGACAGAGGTTAAATTAAGTTGTAATGCAGTTGAGAAATTTAATCTTTTTTTCCAAAATTCTAATGCGTTATATTTTACATCTTGTGATGTAAAGGGTTTACCATCGTGCCATTTAACACCTTCGCGTAATTTGAATGTTATTGTTTTTCCATCTGGTGAGGAAGTCCATGATGTAGCAAGAACAGGAACAATTTGGCCATCTGCATCGAGATCGACTAATGATTCAACTACTTTTCCTGATACTTCATATACCCCCGTTGAAGCGCGTAAAGCAGGGTTGAGAACCCTTTGTTCTCCAGAATAATGGACAACTAGTGTTCCACCTCGTTGTGGTGTTTTTTCATCCGCCACCGAATAAAATGGCAACAAAATTGACAGTAGTCCTATAATAAATATTTGTTTAATATTGAATAATTTCATGTATGCTCCTTGTTGTCACCATATTTTCGGTATTTATAACAATGAAAATTTTTAGGATTTAACTATAAAAATTTTTAGTAAATTTGAGAAATGCCGATATCGCATATTTATATTACTTTTAGTTATATATTTACTCGCGAGGCTAACTTGTAGAATTTTTATGATCACCAGTTTTTTTAGATGTTTAGGGTAAATATCGCATATACACAATAAATTAAAAATAATTCTCATTTTTATTGATAATTGTGAAATAGCGCATATTTTTTCTAAATAAATAGGCTAAAATAAAAGCAGTTATGTTTTTAAATTGTAATTATCTAGGAGAAACAAATGAAAGCTGCAGTTATTAGACAAGAGTGCGATGGTCAAGTTGAAATTAAAGATATCCCTGTACGTCCTTTAGAAGCGGGGGAAGCTTTAGTTGAGGTTGAATATTGTGGACTTTGTCATACCGATCTTCATGTTGCAGCTGGAGATTTCGGTAAAAAACCTGGTCGTGTAATTGGTCATGAAGGTGTCGGTATCGTGACTAAAATTGCGCCTGATGTAAAAAGCTTGAAAGTTGGTGATCGTGTCAGTATTGCATGGTTCCATGCAGGTTGTGGTACTTGCGAATATTGTATTTCCGGTAACGAAACATTTTGTCGTAGTGCATTAAATTCTGGTTATACTGTTGATGGCGGTATGGCTGAGCAATGTATTGTTAAAGCTGATTATGCGGTAAAAGTCCCTGATGGATTAGATCCAGCTCAAGCAACAAGTGTAACTTGTGCGGGGGTTACCACTTATAAAGGAATTAAGGTAGCTGATACTAAACCAGGTCAATGGCTCGCAGTATTTGGAATTGGTGGCCTTGGAACTTTGGCTATTGAATATGGTAAGAATGTTTTTAATAACAAAGTTGTTGCTATTAGTAACAGTGATAGCCAGTTAGAATTGTGTAAAAAACTTGGCGCTGATTTAGTTGTTAATCCTAAAAAGGTGGAAGATGTTGGTGCCTATATTAAAGAGCATACAGGTGGTGGTGTTCATGGTGCAGTTGTGACTTCAGTTACTAAAACTGCATTTAATCAGGCTATAGGTTCTGTTCGTCCATTAGGTCGTGTTGTTGCATTAGGTCTTCCTTCTGAAACAATGGATTTAAGTATTCCTAAGACAGTTTTAGATGGTATTCAAGTTTTAGGTTCGCTAGTTGGTACACGTGAAGATTTAGCCGAAGCATTTCGTTTTAGTGCTGAAGGTAAAGTTGTGCCAATAGTTGAAAAACGCCCATTTGAAGATATCAATAATATGATTGATGAAATGAAAGCGGGTAAAATTCGTGGTCGTATGGTTATCGATATGAAAATGAAGAAAAAATAATCATTATCATTGAATTGTTAAAAGTCAGCTTTATGCTGACTTTTTTATTAAACAGAATGTTAACTATTTTATAACTTGTATGACTTTTTTTAGATTAAGAATAATCTTTCTTGTGTTTTATAAATAAAACCCTATCATAAGCCAATTTTGCTTGCTTAATTGATAGATTTAAGGGGTTGTTTATGTCTGAGCACAATTTAGAGAATAATTTGCGGAAAGATTTGGGTTTACTTTCTGCACTATCACTAGTTGTTGGAATGGTTTTAGGGGCTGGTGCCTTTATGAAACCGCCAGCGGTACTAGAAGTAGCTGGGGATTATAATTTTGCATTGTTAGCTTGGATAATCGGTGGTGCTTTTTCTATTTGTGGTGGTTTAACACTCTGTGAATTGGGCGTTATGTTCCCGAAAACAGGTGGCATGTTGGTTTATTTAGAAAAGATTTATGGTGCAAAAGTTTCACATCTATATGGTTGGATGATAACCGTTTTATTTGCGCCATCATTAGTAGGCGCATTGGTAGGATATTTTAGCTCAGTTTGTTGTTTATTATTTGATATCAATGATTCTTATCGATTGGCGGTTAGTGCTGGGGTTTTGGGGTTCATTGCATGTATCAATTCAATAGGGGTTAAACAAGCTGGATATCTGCAAACCATCGCTACTTTTTGTAAACTCATTCCAATTTTGTTGTTAGCAATATTTGGATTATGGAAAGGTAATGGTCAAGTTGCATTATTTAGTTCAAGCGGCCAGGGAATTGAAACTACTGCGCCATTTGCAGTAGCAATATTGGCAACCTTGTTTGCTTATGATGGTTGGGCGCAAGTAGCGTCCGTTGCTGGTGAAATTCGTAATCCATCAAGAGTGTTACCCAAAGCCATTATTCTCGGCATTATATTTTTAGTAATAGTTTATGCCTGTATTAATATTGCATTATTCAAAATATTTCCTGTAAAAGAAATGGTTACGCTTGGACATGATGCATCTGCGGTGGCTTCACAACGAATGTTTGGACATTTAGGTGGTAATTTAGTTGCAGTTGGCATTATGGTTTCAATTTTAGGCGGTATCAATGGTTATATCATGACGTTATCCCGAACTATGTTTAGTATGGCGGAACGAGGTACGATTATTGGAGCACGTTTTTTAAGTACTATTGATGAAGATAGCCGTTCTCCGGTTAATGCCATTATTGTTTTGGTCATTTTTTCATTTTTGTATTCAATATTACTAGATGCTGATCGGTTATCTGAGATTTCAATGTTTGCGATTTGGGTATTTTATCTACTTACTTTTGTTGGCGTGATTATTGCCAGAAAAAAATATGCTGACGTGCCTAGGCCTTATAAAGTTATCGGTTATCCTATTATTCCCATTGTGGCTATAAGCGGAGCAGCTTATGTTATTTATGGTATGTTGATTTATCAAACTGTAAACGGTATTGCTTCAATCTGTTTGACATTGATAGGCTTACCTTTGTACTACTATTATCACAGAAAAAATCATAATAAAGAGCTTTCGCTTGGTGAAATGAAAAGATATCGTGTCAAAACACAATACGTTATTGCTTGTGGAACTTTAATCGTTATAACTGCATTAATTGTGTATGGTTATATCATTAATTGAAATATATTCCTTAATAAATACATTCAATAAACCGACTATTGTCGGTTTATTTTTTTAAATTTAGATATAACTTGAAATTAAGCTATAAATATTTTGATCATAATAAGTGCCATTAAGATATTCTGCTTGTTTAAGTGTTCCTTCATAATCAAAACCACAACGCTTAGCGACTTGATTACTTTTTAAATTAGTGACAGAACATTTAATGACAAAACGTTTAATAAGTTTTTTTATCGCATAATAATGTGTGAGTGCTTGGATAGCTTGTGTAATAATACCCTTACCTTGTGCTTTGCTATCTAGCCAATAGCCTATATAAGCTGTTTTATTGCTTTTATCAATGTGGTTAAAGGAAAGTAATCCAACTGGTATGTTATTATTTAAAATGACATAGGTTTTAGTTTCATCTTGTTGATGTTTGATAAAACAATCTGCTAAAAAGTTAGCCGTATCTGACTCACATTTGTTTGGCCATGCCATAAATTGACTGAACAAAACACGATTTGAATCAATAATGTGATATTGGCATAATGAGTCGTTGCGGTTTTTAGATAAATATCTTCAGTGACATAAATTCCATTTTGTTGGTTATCATTCCTTTTTTCATTCCTTTAAAAAACAACTATACAATGACTATTTTTATGAAATTGCCAGACTGATTAGTCTGGCAAATTAGATGGATTTTAATCTATACAATATTATCTATTAATCATTATGGATATCGCTTTTCGGTTTAGCTACATAGTTATACACAACTAATGAAGCGAAGATACCAACAATAATCATCATGATAACATCTTTATTAAACCATTTTGCCATATTACCAAGTAAAATGCCTACACCACAAAAATCGACATCAGAAAACGTTGTATTGGCAAAACCAAGTGATCCTAACACAGGTAATAATACCACAGGTAAGAATGTCACTAATAAACCATTAGCAAATGCGCCAAGCATTGCGCCTCGACGTCCACCCATTGCATTACCAAATACACCAGCAGTTGCACCACAGAAGAAATGTGGAACCACGCCCGGTAAAATGAGCACAGCGTTAAGTTGACCTAGAACAAATAATCCGACTAATCCACCTAAAAAGCTGAATAAAAAGCCAATTAATACGGCATTAGGGGCATAAGGGAAGACGACAGGGCAATCTAAAGCTGGTTTTGCATTTGGGACTAACTTTTCAGAAAACCCTGTAAATGCCGGGACAATTTCAGCAAGTATTAAGCGCACACCTTGCAATATAATAAAGACGCCTGCGGCAAACGTAATTGCCTCAATAATGGCATAAACTAAATAATTATCACCACTGCTAAGATTGCTTTCAACATAATTTGAACCGGCAAATACAGCTAAAATGAGGTAGATAATCATCATGGTTAACGAGATTGAAATTGAACTGTCACGTAAGAAGCTTAAGTTTTTTGGCAAATTCATCTCTTCGGTTGAACGAGATCCTTTTCCAACTGCCATTCCAAGCCAACCAGCTAAGACATAACCTAGTGTACCAAAGTGACCAAACGCGACATCGTCATTACCAGTAATTTTGCGCATTTGTGGTTGAGCTAAAGCTGGGAAAAACGCCATAATTAGCCCTAAAACTAATGCGCCAGTAAAGACTAATTGCCAATCTTTAAACCCTGAGACAGTTAAAATAATACTAATCATACAAGCCATATAAAAAGTATGATGACCAGTTAGAAAGATGTATTTTAAACGAGTAAATCGGGCAACGATAATATTTGCAATCATGCCAAACGCCATAATTAAAGCAGTTGCTGTGCCATACTCATTTAATGCCATTGAAACAATAGCTTCATTGTTGGGAACAATTCCTTGTAGTTCAAATGCTTGTTCAAACATTAAGCCTAATGGGGTAATGGCACTGATGAGTACTGTTGCACCACCGCCTAATACCAAGAAACCTAAAATAGTTTTAATGGTTCCTTTAACCGTATCGGCAAACGATTTACGCTGAGCCAATAATCCTACCATTGCGATTAAACCAACAAGTACCGCTGGAACTTTTAGGATATCAACAATAAATTTTACTATTTCCTGAATCATAGTAACACCTCAAAATTTGCTTAGTTTTTGGCAAAATGTTCAACGAGTTTCTTTTCTAAATCGTTGATATCAATAATATTATTTAATACTACTAATTTTTCGGTTGGAATTCCTGAGCTGGTAGCTAGATCTTTTGTCATTACGAACAAATCAGCTTGATCGGGTGTTGCTGACGCTAGATCAGCGTGAGTGACTTCTGCATCAATGTTTAGTTTTTTGAGTACTTTTTTGATATTCATTTCTACCATAAAACTACTACCAAGGCCTGAGCCACAAACTGCCATAATTTTCATATTGTTTATCCTTTTATTTGTTTAATTTGATTAATAACGATTAATTACAGACAAAATTTCATCGCTGCTTTTTGCATTGAAAATTGTCTGAATATCTTTTGTTTCGGCGAATAATGTTGCTAATTGAGTTAATAACTCGATATGACTAGTACTGTCATTAGCGGCTAATAAAGTGATTAAATAAACTGGATCATTTTCTGCTGAATTGAAATTAACGCCTTTTTTGACAAGCAACATAGATAAACCTAGCTTATTTACCCCTTGTTCTGGACGAGCATGTGGCATTGCAATACCTGGAGCCAATACATAGTAAGAGCCAATTGATTCATGTAGTTGAAAAATAGCATCAATATAGTTAGAAGAAATTGAATGGTTATTTAATAAAGGTTCTGCACAAATTTTTATTGCCTCTTTCCAATCTTGTACAGAATCAATAGTTTTGACGGTTTGATAATTTAGCCATTGATTTAACATTTTACCTCCGAAATAGATCTCTATATGTTTCTATTGAAAATTAACATATTGTCTAACTATAAAAATTTAAAAAAGATAAAAATGTGATAGCGCTATCATTTTTGGTGCGTTTTTTTTCGATTATGTGATTTAGGTAGCATTTTTGATATATTGCTAAAAGCTAATTGTTTTAACGTAATGATATTATATTAATAAGTGCATTTTATCTAACAAACTTTTCATATTACCTAAATGATATAATATATAAATAGTATGAATTAGATTTGTTCTTTTGAGATTAAGTATGCAGGATGTAAAAAAACGTAAGGGTACAGGCCAAACAACCTTGTTTGATGTGGCTAAATACGCAGGTGTTGGAGCCATGACAGTTTCGCGTGCTTTAAGAACTCCAGATAAGGTATCAGATAAACTTCGCCAAAAAATTCAATTAGCCGTCGATACATTAGGTTATAAACCAAATATTTCTGCCAGTTTGTTAGCTTCAGCTTCTGCCAATAAAGTTATTGCTGTTATAACTACAAAAATTTTCGAACATTCTATACAAATATCATTAAATTCGTTACAAACATATTTAGCTAAACAAGGTTATACAATCCTTATATTTGAATCTAATCTTTATTATAAGCGAGAATCTCAACTGCTAAATATTCTTTATAGTCATAATCTTGAAGCTATATTGCTTTTCTATTTTGAAGATGATGATTTCTTAAAACTTCTTACTAATAATAAAACAATTCCTATTTTTAATGTAGGTAAACATTATGATGAATGCTCAAACATTAAAATCGGATTAGATGATAGTCTAGCAATGTCAATGTTAACTGAACATGTAATTGACAAAGGATACAAAAATATAGGATTACTTTGTGCTAATCATCAATATCATATATTCCAACAAAGGTTACATGGCTGGCATAAAGTTATGTTAAGTAAACATTTACCCACACACAGAATTATTAATGCAGCCAAACCAGCCAACTTTACGACAGGAAGTGAGTTACTATCAGACATTCTATTGAATTGGCCAGAAATAGATGCATTAATCTGTACAACAGATGAATTAGCTTGTGGGGTTCTTTATGAATGCCAGCGGAGGCATATTCGTGTTCCATACCAGTTAGCTGTTTGTGGGTTTGGAGATAGCGAATTTAGTAAGGTGAGTTTTCCAACATTGACAACAGTTTCTTTGCCTTCAAATAATAAAGGGGAATATATTGCTCGTTTATTGCTGAATAACTTAATAAATAAAGAAGATGATTTAACCCCAGACATGCCATCATTAGAACCAATAATATGTTCAAGAGCGAGTTTATAGCTTTAAAAATTTAGGATAATAAGAAGGATTGTTTTAGTTAACTTGAAGTTAAATTTAAATAAGTTAGTTTTAAAAAAGCCTATTAACGAGAACGGGCTTTTTTATGAAATTGGTTGGCGAGAGAGAATTCCTTGCATTTCATACTAACTCTTCTGGTTGTTGCTAAAGCAACGTTGTCTCGCTGCGCTCGGCTCTAACCTCCGTCGGTTCTCATCCTCTAGACTGAAGCGAATAATAAAAAAGCCTACTCAATGAGCAGGCTTTTTTATTTAAATTGGTCGGCGAGAGAGGATTCGAACCTCCGACCCACTGGTCCCAAACCAGTTGCGCTACCAAGCTGCGCTACTCGCCGTTAGGATGCGCATAATACTGCGCTAACCTCGATGTGTCAATAGTTACCCCTAAAAATTATAATGATAATTTTTATTTTGTGAAAGGAGCGGGGGTTTTGCCAATTCTTTGGTAAAACTCGATGACAAATGCTTCGTAACGTTGATTAGCAACCGCTTCACGAATTTCAGCCATTAAGCGTTGATAATAACGTAAATTATGAATGGTATTGAGTCGTGCCCCTAATATTTCTCCACATTTGTCTAAATGATGAAGATAAGATTTAGTGTAATTTTTACAGGTGTAACAATCACACTCAGGATCGAGTGGGGTAGTGTCATCTTTATATTTTGCATTACGGATTTTAATGACCCCATTAGTAACAAACAGATGCCCGTTACGTGCGTTACGAGTTGGCATCACGCAATCAAACATATCAATACCACGACGAACACCTTCAACTAAATCTTCAGGTTTACCAACACCCATTAGATAACGTGGTTTATCAGCTGGTAATTGTGGACAAGTTCCTTCTAAGATACGATGCATATCGGCTTTCGGTTCACCCACCGCTAATCCGCCAACGGCATAGCCGTCAAAACCAATTTCGGTTAATCCTTTAATCGAGATATCACGTAATTCTTGATGTATGCCGCCTTGTACTATACCAAATAAGGCATTTTTATTGCCTAATTCATCAAAACGTTGGCGACTACGTTTTGCCCAACGTAGAGACATTTCCATTGATTTTTTGACATAGTCCCACTCGGCAGGAAACGGGGCACATTCATCAAAAATCATGACGATATCAGAACCAAGATCATATTGGATTTCCATTGAAATTTCAGGTGATAAAAAGATTGAATCACCATTGATAGGATTACGGAAATAGACGCCTTCTTCTTTAATTTTACGAATATCACCAAGACTAAAAACTTGGAATCCTCCAGAGTCGGTTAAAATCGGGCCTGGCCACTGCATAAAATCATGCAAATCACCGTGCTTACGCATAATTTCTTGTCCAGGTCTTAACCATAAATGGAAAGTATTACCCAATAAAATTTGTGCACCTGTTGCAGCGACTTCTTCTGGGGTCATACCTTTGACGGTACCATAAGTGCCAACTGGCATAAATGCAGGTGTCTCAACTGTATATTCAACACCACGACGATCGAACTTCATTCGTCCACGACGAGCTAAGCCATCAGTATTATCTAGTTCAAATTTCATTTTTTTGTGTTAACCTCTTGCGACCAAATAAACAGTTTGGCGCTAATTATTGATATAATACGCTATCGTATTATTTTTGCGGTGCGTAGTTTATCGTGCTAAACCTAAATAGACAATATCTATAAGGATCTTTGAGCTTTTGAAATATATTATTTTCTTATTTGTAGTAATGTTAGTTGGATGTCAAAATCAAATACAACCAACTATCATTTCATCTGAACGAATTAAAACATTATCTGACTCTGATATATTAGCTATTAGTCAACAAGCTTGCATTGAAAATGATAAGAAGGCAATTATTGCACCCGATTATCATTTTCTTAGTAAGAGATTATCTAATCTTAACAATAAGTTACCTAGAAAAATAAATAATATTGAATTAAGTTACAAAGTTTATCTTGATAGTGAACCTAATGCTTGGTCTACAGCTAATGGTTGTATTCGAATAAATAGTGGATTGATGAAATTACTTGAAGATGATGAGTTACAAGCAGTGATTGCTCATGAACAGGCTCATATTGCACTAAAACACGGAATAAGTTTATTTAGACAAGCGCCTTATATTGAGATTACTGATAAATCCAATGAAATAGTGATTATGGTAAAAGAAGAAATTTCCCATCAATATGAGGTTGAAGCAGATAATTATGCTTTTGATTTATTAGTTAAGGAAAAAATAGATCCCAAAGGATTGGTTAATATGCTAACAAAAATGCCAATTCACGCTAAAAATCAACCAACATCCCATCCAACTAATATAAATCGTATTAATAACATCACTAACAAGTTAAAGCATTATTAGTATTTTTATATTTTGCCAATTAAATTTAGGTAAAATTTAATTGGCTATAACTTATTTAGTAATTAGCATGGCATCACCATAACTAAAAAAGTGATATTTTTCGTTTACTGCATGTTGATAAGCTCGCATGGTATTTTCATAGCCAGCAAATGCAGAAACTAACATTATTAAAGTGGATTCAGGTAAATGAAAATTAGTAATAAGTGCATCAATTACTTTAAAATCAAAACCTGGATAAATAAATATCTGAGTATCTTCAAAAAAAGGTGCAATTTTGCCAGATTGTTTTGCTGCACTTTCCAACGCTCTGACTGATGTTGTACCGACAGCAATGACCTTATTTCCTCGGGCTTTGCATTCTAAAACTGCTTTGACAACTGATTCTGGTACTTCTGCATATTCAGCGTGCATGATATGCGTTTCAATATTTTCAACTCTTACTGGTTGAAATGTACCTGCACCGACATGCAACGTTACAAATTCCATTTCGACACCTTTGTTTTTAAGCTTTTCTAATAAAGGCTCATCGAAATGAAGACCTGCTGTTGGCGCAGCAACTGCACCAGGCACTTTACTATAAACAGTTTGGTATACCTCACGATCTTGATCTTCATCAGGTCTATCTATGTAAGGTGGTAAAGGGATGTGTCCAATTTCATTCAAAATTTTAAGTACATCATCAGGAAATTGTAATTCGAATAAAGTATCATGGCGAGCAAGCATGGTAACGCTAATATTATTTTCCTCACCTAAAATCAGCTCAGCACCTGCTTTAGGTGATTTAGATGCTTTTATATGTGCAAGAGCTCGATTATCTTCTAATAAACGTTCAATCAATATTTCAATTTTTCCACCAGATGCTTTTTTTCCATATATTCGAGCCGGAATCACTTTTGTGTTATTAAAAATAAGTAAATCCCCCTGATTGATGTAATCAGTGATATCAGTGAATACTTTATCTTCAATATGACCTGTACGGCTGTTAAGTGATAATAATCGGCATGAACTTCTTGTTTCTGATGGGTATTTTGCAATCAGTTCTTTTGGGAGTGTAAAATCAAAATCTGACAGTTGCATATTAGTGTTCCTCAAAAAATGAGGCACTAGTCTAAAGTGCTAATAATGACTAAGCAAGTAATTATTTGTTGATTATTATTAAATTTGCGTTAAAATTCAAAAAATCTAGCTTTAAGTTAGAAAAAAGTAAAATTTGTTAATATAAGGAAAAGAGTATGAAAAAACATCAAAAAACTTTGCTTGTTGCACTACCTTTAGTTGCAGCTATGTCGTTAGCTGGTTGTAAAAACATGAGTGCTAACGATTTAACTAGTCTTGGCATGAAAGGTTTGAAAGCGGCAACACTCAGTGATAATGATGTGAAAGCATTAAGCCAAAAATCATGTGCACAAATGGATGCTCAATCAAAAATTGCTCCAGCTAAAAGTGCTTACGCTAAACGTTTAAATAAAATTGCCAAAGCTCTTGGTAATAATATAAACGGTACACCAGTTAACTATAAAGTATATATTACTAAAGATGTTAACGCATGGGCAATGGCTAACGGCTGTGTACGTGTTTACAGCGGTCTAATGGATATGATGAATGACAACGAAATCGAAGGTGTTTTAGGTCATGAATTAGGTCACGTAGCTTTAGGTCATAGTAAAAAAGCAATCCAAGTTGCTTATGCTACAGAAATTGCTCGTGATGCAGCAGCAGCATCAGGTAATGCAGCAGTTGCTAAATTATCTAAATCAAGTATTGGTAAATTAGCAGAAAAAGTTATCAATGCTCAATTCTCACAAGCTCAAGAACAAGAAGCGGATAACTTCTCATTTGATTATTTAATCAAGAGAAAAATTAATCCAGCTGGTCTTGCAACAGCATTTGATAAATTAGGTGGCGGTGAATCATCAATTTTAAGTAGCCATCCATCTTCATCTAAACGTGCACAAAATATCCGTAATAAATTAGCTGAATTAAAAAGATAATTAATTCATATTACTGATTAAATAAAAAGCGCCAATTCTGGCGCTTTTTTATTGGTATCTAATTATTGTTTATAACTTGATAAAAAGTTACCAAAGCGGTTAATGGCATCTTCAAGATCACCGGTATGTGGCAGTGCAACAATTCTTACATGATCGGGTTTGTGCCAATTAAAGCCACTGCCTTGCACTAACAATACTTTTTCTTGTAATAAAAAGTCTAATACTAATTTTTGGTCATTGTGAATATTAAACTTTTGTTGATCCAGCTTTGGAAACAGGTATAACGCGCCTTGTGGTCTGGTGCACGAAACGCCCGGAATCTCATTTAACAACCGCCAAGCTAACATACATTGATCATATAAACGGCCACCGGGCACAATAAATTCATTTATGCTTTGATATCCGCCTAATGCGCCTTGAATAGCATGTTGTAATGGCACATTGGCGCATAAACGCATCGAGGCGAGCATATTTAATCCTTCAATGTAGCCTTTTACATGCTGTTTAGGTCCACAAAGCGCCATCCAGCCTTGTCTAAAGCCTGCTACTCGATAGGTTTTTGATAAGCCACTCATGGTAACAACAAATAAGTCAGGAGCAAGGGCGGCAATCGAATGATGCACGGCATCATCGTATAAAATCTTATCGTAAATCTCGTCTGCAAAAATAAGCAAATTATGTTGGCGAGCAATTTCGGCAATCTCAAGTAACACTTCTTTGCTATAAACTGCGCCGGTTGGATTATTAGGATTAATGATCACAATCCCTTTGGTTTTGGGGGTGATTTTTCGTTTTATATCCTCTAAATCCGGTGACCAGTTGGCCTCTTCGTCACATAAATAGTGAACGGCATTGCCACCGGATAAACTAATTGCCGCTGTCCATAATGGGTAATCAGGCATAGGCACTAAAACTTCATCTCCGCTATTAAGTAGTGCTTGCATCGATTGTACAATCAGTTCAGACACACCATTGCCGATATAGATATCTTCAATATCTAAATTGGTAATTCCTCTGGCTTGATAGTGTTGCATAATGGCTTTACGAGCTGAGTAAAGCCCTTTTGAATCGCAATATCCTTGCGCAGAAGGTAAATTACGAATGACATCAACCAATAATTCATCAGGGGCGGCAAAACCAAAAGGGGCGGGATTTCCAATATTGAGTTTAAGGATAGTTTGACCTTCTTCTTCAAGTCGTTTTGCATGATCTAAGATAGGTCCACGAATGTCGTAACAGACATGATCCAATTTATTGGATTTTTGGAAATTTATCATAACTTCGCCCTTTCAGTTTATTCTAATGATATTTTTATTTTTGTTGAAAAAAACAATCTACTCCTATTTCGATAATTTTTGAAGATGTTATTATAATCAACTCAATAAATATCTTTTAATTGTGTGAATTTTGTGCGGAGTATGTGATGAAAACGATTTTAACTGTCATTGGAAAAGACCAAACCGGAATAATTGCGGGAATCAGTCAGAAGCTGTTTGAATTAGATATCAATATCTTAGATGTGAGCCAAACGATTATGGATGAATATTTTACCATGATTATGTTGCTTGATTTATCCAAAATAAAAGTCTCGTTTGATGAAGTTAAAACTTCGCTAACGCAAACAGGCGACAGATTGAAGGTAAAAGTAAATATTCAGCGAGAAGAGATTTTCGATGCTATGCATCGTTTGTAATTTCAATTCTAATTCTACATTTCTTACTAAAGGATAGGACTAATGGAAACAAAACAGATCCTCGAAACAATTAAAATGATTGAGGAAGAAAAACTTGATATCCGCACAATAACCATGGGAATTTCTCTCCTTGATTGTATCGATAGTAATGGTGAGAAAGCGCGTCAAAAAATTTATGACAAAATAACCACATTGGCTAAAGATCTTGTCAAAGTTGGGGATCAAATCACTTCCGAATTTGGCATCCCTATTATCAATAAACGTATTTCCGTCACGCCAATGTCATTAATTGCCGGCGCCAGTGATGATAAAGATTATGTTGCCTTTGCTAAAACCCTTGATAGTGCAGCTAAAGCCGTTGGTGTTAATTTTATTGGTGGGTTTTCTGCCTTAGTACAAAAGGGCTATCACAAAGGTGATGAGATTTTAATTAAATCCATTCCGCAAGCGCTGGCTCAAACAGAGCGAGTGTGTGCATCGGTCAATGTTGGCTCAACTCAAACCGGTATCAATATGGATGCGGTTAAGCAAATGGGGCAAATTATCAAACAAGCGGCAGAGTTAACCGCTGATAATAGCAGTATGGCATGTGCAAAATTAGTTGTATTTGCCAATGCAGTTGAAGACAACCCTTTTATGGCCGGCGCATTTCATGGTGTTGGTGAAGCTGATTGTGTGATTAATGTCGGTGTTAGTGGACCGGGTGTTGTTAAACGTGCGCTTGAGAAAGTAAAAGGTCAACCTTTTGATGTGGTTGCCGAAACGATTAAAAAAACTGCTTTTAAAATTACCCGTATGGGACAATTAGTTGGAAAAGAAGCATCAGAGCGCTTAGGTGTGAAATTTGGTATCGTAGATTTATCGCTCGCACCGACGCCGGCAATTGGTGATTCGGTTGCGCATATTTTAGAAGAAATGGGACTGGAAGTTGTCGGCACACATGGTACAACGGCAGCTTTAGCAATGTTAAATGATGCCGTTAAAAAAGGCGGCGTAATGGCGTGTGGTCATGTCGGTGGTTTAAGTGGCGCCTTTATACCCGTTTCCGAAGATGCTGGCATGATTGATGCGGTTAATTGCGGGGCACTTAATCTGGAAAAACTCGAAGCCATGACCTGTGTATGTTCAGTTGGTCTTGATATGATAGCTATACCGGGTGATACCTCCGCTGAAACGATTTCTGCTATTATTGCCGATGAAGCAGCAATCGGTGTCATTAACCACAAAACCACTGCTGTGCGGATTATTCCCGCTGTGGGATTAAAGGTGGGTGATAATATTGAGTTTGGTGGATTACTCGGTCATGCTCCTGTGATGCCGGTGAGTAAATTCAGTTCATTCGATTTCATTCATCGTGGCGGACGAATTCCGGCACCAATTCACTCTTTCAAAAATTAAATAACCTTCAATACTTATTGTGATTCTGTCTATTAAATTGCTAATAGCAGAATCACAATTGTCTAACTAACTTAGTATAACTAATCCCAGATATTACCCGCGTTAAGTTTTTAAATTATCGACATCAAATAATCTATTTATTGGGAGACTTTAAGAAAAAGATTATCATTGCATGTGGGAGTGGAGCGGCTACATCTCAAACAGTTGCAAGTAAGGCGATAATCTTATTAGTAGTGATAAGTTCATTCTATTTTCTCCTTCCTAAGGTTTGGCAAGGTAGGTCGTAAAGGTATTGTAACTGCTGATCTAATTTGACTAAAGTGATCGAAAAGCCGGACATTTCCAGTGAGGTACAAAAATGGCCAATAGCAATCTCATGGCTGATTATGCAGCGTGAATCAAGTTTAATATCGACTTTTCTGGCAATGAGAAAGCATATATTGCATCCAGAGTCCTTGAAAACGAATATATCGACATTATTTATATATAAATTAGTTAGCAAAGCAAATTATCTTTATTATTGGTAAACAAGTTTTTGGAGTGTTGGGTGTTTGACGATAAGCACCTTCGATAATCAATTATGAAATCAGAATCCTACTTTCAACGTTTTAGCGGTATTGCAAGGCTCTATGGTGAAGCAGCATTAACGCAATTTTCACAAGCTCATATTTGTGTCATTGGTATTGGTGGTGTTGGGTCATGGGTGGCCGAATCCCTTGCCCGTAGTGGTATTGGGCAAATTACCTTAATTGATATGGATGATGTGTGTATCACCAATACTAATCGGCAAATTCATGCGTTAAATACCAATATTGGTAAAGCTAAAACTGCTGTTATGGCTGAACGAATTTTACAGATCAATCCTCAATGCATCGTCAATGTCATCGATGATTTTATCAGTCCGGATAATGTTGCAAATTATTTAGGGTCGAAACAAAACCCATGCTTCAACTTTATTATTGATGCCATTGACAGCGTGCGTGATAAAGCTGCACTTTTAGCGCACTGCAAGCGAAATAAATTAAAAGTTATCACCATTGGTGGCGCTGGCGGGCAAAAAGATCCGACCAAAATTAAAATTGCTGATTTAGCTAAAACCATTCAAGATCCGTTAGCGGCTAAATTGCGTGAGCGCTTAAAAAATGATTATAAACTCAATAAAGATAGTAAAGGTAAGTATGGCATAGCGTGTGTTTTCTCGACTGAACAGTTAATTTATCCAGCTCCAAACGGTCAGGTTTGTTCAACTAAAAATCAAGCTGAAGGTAGTAAGAAAATGGATTGTCAGTCCGGATTTGGTGCTATTACTACCGTGACAGCGACTTTTGGTTTTGTGGCTGTGAGTTATGTATTAGACAAGTTAATTAATGTTTGATTTTTAATTCAATTTAGCTAAAGAAACAATTTTGCTTCCTTTAGCTAATTAATTATATTTTTTAAAAATCTTCAAATTTAATTCGCTTAAAGTAATAATAAATTTTGTTCTTTTAAAGAACATTCATTTTTTGTTAAATATCTTATTGTATTAAGTAAAAAACTGATTTACGATATTCCACAATTTCGTTTTGCTATTACAAATATGTTCAAGGAAGACGCCAAACGATCCCAGTTTATTTTTTAATTTTCAAGGAGAAATCTATGGCAGTAACCAATATGAATGAGTTAAATGAGTTAATGACTCGAGTGAAAAAAGCTCAAGAAACTTATTCTACTTATACTCAAGAGCAAGTTGATAAAATCTTCGTAGCAGCAGCAACAGCTGCAGCCGCAGCTCGAATCCCTCTTGCACAGCAAGCTGTTGCTGAATCAGGAATGGGAATTGTTGAAGATAAAGTTATCAAAAACCTATTTGCTGCTGAGTATATTCTTAATAAATATCGCAATGATAAGACTTGTGGTGTTATCGCTGAGAATGAACCATATGGGACCATTACTTTAGCTGAACCGTTAGGGATTATTTGTGGTATCGTTCCAACAACAAACCCAACATCAACTGCAATCTTTAAATCATTAATTAGCTTAAAAACTCGTAATGCTATCGTATTTTCACCTCATCCACGCGCTAAAAAATCTACCATTGAAGCAGCTAGAATTGTGCTAGATGCTGCAATTAAAGCTGGTGCTCCAAAAGATATTATTGGTTGGATTGATGAACCATCTATCGAATTATCTAATGCATTAATGCATCATGATAGTGTGTCAGCTATCTTAGCTACTGGTGGTCCAGGTATGGTTAAGGCAGCTTATAGTTCTGGTAAACCAGCATTAGGTGTTGGAGCAGGTAATACTCCTGTAATTATTGATGAAACAGCTGACTTAAAACGTGCTGTTGCATCAGTATTGATGTCTAAAACATTCGACAACGGTATGATTTGTGCCTCAGAACAAGCTATTGTGGTTGTTGATTCTGTTTATGACGAAGTTCGTAGTTTATTAAAACAATATGGCGCTTATATTTTAAATGCTAAGGAAACCAAAGCTGTTCAAGGTATTATCTTAAATGATAAAGGTGCTTTAAATGCTAATATCGTTGGTCAACCAGCGACTAAAATTGCTGAATTAGCTGGATTTAAAGCCCCGGCAGGTGCAAAAGTGCTTGTTGGTGAAGTGAGTAAAGTTGACTTATCAGAACCATTTGCTCATGAAAAACTTTCTCCAACTTTAGCTATGTTTAAAGCTAAAGACTTCAATGAAGCAGTAGATAAAGCTGAGAAATTAGTTGAAATGGGCGGTATGGGTCATACTTCTGTTCTTTATACTGACCAAGATAGCAATCGTGATCGTGTTGCTTATTTCGGTAGTAAAATGAAAACATGTCGTATTTTAATTAATCAACCAGCTGCTCACGGTGGTATTGGTGATTTATATAACTTTGATTTGGCGCCATCTTTAACACTAGGATGTGGTTCTTGGGGTGGTAACTCGGTCTCAGAAAATGTCGGTCCGAAACACTTAATCAACAAGAAAACAATCGCTAAGAGAGCAGAAAACATGTTATGGCACAAATTACCAAGTTCTATCTATTTTAAACGTGGCTCACTTCCAGTTGCTTTAAATGAAGTAATTGAACAAGGTGCCAAACGCGTATTTTTAGTAACCGATAAATTCTTATTTAACAATGGTTACTCAAAACAAATTACCGATCAACTTGAAGAGCGTGGTGTAATTTGTGAAACTTTCTTTGATGTTGAAGCAGACCCAACATTAAGTGTTGTTCGTAAAGGTACTGACTCAATGATAGCATTCCAACCGGATACTGTTATTGCTTTAGGTGGTGGTTCTCCAATGGATGCCGCAAAAATTATGTGGGTACTTTATGAACATCCAGAAACAAAATTTGATGAATTAGCATTGCGCTTTATGGATATCCGTAAACGTACTTGTCATTTCCCTAATATGGGTAAAAAAGCCAAATTAATTTGTGTGACAACTACTTCTGGTACAGGTTCTGAAGTTACACCGTTTGCGGTAGTAACAGATGATGCAACTGGCCAAAAATATCCATTAGCTGATTATGCAATTACACCAAATATGGCAATTGTTGATGCTAACTTAGTAATGAATATGCCTAAATCACTTTGTGCTGCAGGTGGTTATGATGCGGTAACTCATGCCTTAGAAGCTTATGTGTCAATTATGGCAAGCGAGTTCTCTGATGGACAAGCATTACAAGCATTGAGCATATTGAAAGCATATCTACCTACAAGCTATAAAGAAGGGGCTAAAAACCCAGTTGCTCGTGAAAAAGTGCATAGTGCTGCAACGTTAGCTGGTGTTGCATTTGCTCAAGCATTTTTAGGTGTTTGTCACTCTATGGCTCATAAAATTGGTGCTGCATTCCATATCCCTCATGGTGTGGCAAATGCAATGCTGATTAGTAATGTTGTTCGCTTCAATGCAACAGATAAACCAACTAAACAAGGTACATTTAGCCAATATGGTTACCCTCAAGCCGTTAGACGTTATGCTGAAATTGCTGACCACTTAGGCTTAACTGCTGCATCAGACAAAGACGAGAAGAAAGTTGAGAAATTAATTGGTTGGTTAGATCAATTAAGAAAAGATCTTGAAATTCCATTCTCTATTAAAGAGTTTGGTATTGATGAAAAAGCTTTCTTAGCTCAAGTTGACCAACTTGCAGTTGATGCATTTGATGATCAATGTACAGGTGCTAACCCTCGTTATCCTTTAATTGCAGAATTGAAACAAATTCTACTTGATACTTATTACGGTCGTGCATATCAAGATAAAGGTGATATCAGCGAAGATGTAGCAGTACATACAGCAGCTAAAGGTGTTGCTTCAACTAAGAAAAAAGCAACGACTAAAAAAGCAACAAAAAAGAAATAATTTAACACATTATTTTTGATTAAATAAAAACCTGAAATAGTCTATATTTCAGGTTTTTTTTATATTTTTGATTTTTTTTTAAGCAAACAATAAAAAAAATGTTTTTTTTGCTTGCAAGGTTAAATGTTCTAGTCCATAATGCGCAGCACTTAGGCCGGCTTAGCTCAGTAGGTAGAGCAACTGACTTGTAATCAGTAGGTCGCCAGTTCGATTCCGGCAGCCGGCACCATTTTCCTAAGTAAACAGTTTATAATGATTCGGGGTGGGGTTCCCGAGCGGCCAAAGGGAGCAGACTGTAAATCTGCCGTGTCACACTTCGAAGGTTCGAATCCTTCCCCCACCACCATTATCTAACATTAGCAATTGCTAATTGAAGCATTTAGGTAGCCGAGTTTGAACATGCGGGCATCGTATAATGGCTATTACCTCAGCCTTCCAAGCTGATGATGCGGGTTCGATTCCCGCTGCCCGCTCCAATTGCTGATATAGCTCAGTTGGTAGAGCGCACCCTTGGTAAGGGTGAGGTCGGCAGTTCAAATCTGCCTATCAGCACCATTCTTGTTACTTTCCTAAACTTCTAAAAAAATTATATTTGATAGCTTTAAAGCTTGTCACTAGATGGCTTTATCTGTTATTATGCAAAGCTAATTTTAAATTAGTATTATGTTAAAACTAAATATGATACTTGGTTAATGTGGTGATTCACCACCGATTTGTATTACATTGAGGGACTATAAATGTCTAAAGAAAAATTTGAACGTACAAAACCCCACGTTAACGTTGGTACAATCGGCCACGTTGACCATGGTAAAACAACTTTAACAGCAGCTATTACTTCTGTACTTTCTAAAAAATACGGCGGTCAAGCTCGCGCATTCGATCAAATCGATAATGCACCAGAAGAAAAAGCACGTGGTATCACCATCAACACTTCACACGTTGAATACGATACACCAACTCGTCACTACGCACACGTAGACTGCCCAGGCCATGCTGACTATGTTAAAAACATGATCACTGGTGCGGCACAAATGGACGGTGCTATTTTAGTAGTAGCAGCAACTGATGGTCCTATGCCACAAACTCGTGAGCACATCCTTTTAGGTCGTCAAGTAGGTGTTCCTTACATCATCGTATTCTTAAATAAATGCGATATGGTTGATGATGAAGAATTATTAGAATTAGTTGAAATGGAAGTACGTGAACTTCTATCTCAATACGATTTCCCAGGTGATGACACTCCAGTAATTCGTGGTTCAGCGTTAAAAGCGTTAGAAGGCGATGCAGCATGGGAAGAAAAAATTGTTGAATTAGCTGAAGCTTTAGATAGCTATATTCCGGAACCAGAGCGTGATATCGATAAACCATTCCTACTTCCAATTGAAGACGTGTTCTCAATTTCAGGACGTGGTACAGTGGTAACAGGTCGTGTAGAACGTGGTGTGATCAAAGTTGGTGAAGAAGTTGAAATCGTTGGTATCAAACCAACAACAAAAACAACTTGTACTGGCGTTGAAATGTTCCGTAAATTACTAGACGAAGGTCGTGCTGGTGAGAACGTAGGTGTATTACTACGTGGTACAAAACGTGAAGAAATCGAACGTGGTCAAGTATTAGCAAAACCAGGTTCAATCACACCACATACAGATTTTGAATCAGAAGTATATATCCTAAGCAAAGATGAAGGTGGTCGTCATACTCCATTCTTCAAAGGCTACCGTCCACAGTTCTACTTCCGTACAACTGACGTAACTGGTACTATTGAATTACCAGAAGGCGTAGAAATGGTAATGCCAGGTGATAACATCAAAATGACAGTATCATTAATTCACCCAATCGCAATGGCAGACGGCTTACGTTTCGCTATCCGTGAAGGTGGTCGTACTGTTGGTGCTGGTGTTGTTGCTAAGGTTATTAAATAATTAAAGCAAGCACTATTTAGAAAGGGTGTCGTTTGATGCCCTTTCTTATCTAGTCTGTTTAGCAAAATGTTTTTATTAAAAAGAGCATTTTGGAAAATGGATAATATTATAAATAACATAATTATAGGTTCTATATGCTAGTAAGTAACGAGAGTCAAGATACAAGCACAGTTCTAGACAAGTTTAAATGGGTTTTGGTTCTAGTATTAATTGCGTTAATTGTTTGGGGAAATTCTTATTTCTCTGCGCCTAATGATATATATCAACCAAATACAGTTGTTCGAATTATTGCGGTTGTTGTCATTTCGCTTTTAACCTTATTTATTGCATTTACAACCAATAAAGGAAAATCATTTATAACATTTCTGCAAGAATCACGAAAAGAGTTAAGAAAAGTTGTATGGCCAACTCGTAAAGAAACAGTACAAACAACTTTATTAATAGCTGTTATTACAATTATTGTTGGTACAGCTCTTTGGGGTATGGATTCTTTATTCCGTTCAGTCATCTTTTATTTAACATTAATAGGGCGTTAATATGAGTGAAACACAACAAAAACGCTGGTATGTGATCCAAGCTTATTCTGGCTATGAAGCACGTGTTGCACAATCATTACGTGAATATATTAAATTACATAATATGGAAGATTCTTTTGGTGAAGTTTTAGTACCAACCGAAGAAGTTGTCGAAATGAAAAGCGGTCAACGCCGTAAAAGTGAACGTAAATTTTTCCCAGGTTATGTTTTAGTTGAAATGATGATGAACGATGCAACTTGGCATCTAGTTAAAAGTGTTCCAAGAACTTTAGGATTCATCGGTGGAACATCAGATCGACCAGCACCAATCAGCCAGCGTGAAGTTGACGCTATCATGAATCGTTTACAACAAGTTGGTGATAAACCACGTCCTAAAACCCTATTTGAACCAGGTGAACTTGTTCGAGTTAATGAAGGACCGTTTGCAGACTTTAATGGTGTAGTTGAAGAAGTTGATTATGAAAAAAGTCGCCTAAAAGTATCGGTATCCATTTTTGGTCGTTCAACACCGGTTGAACTTGATTTTAGCCAAGTAGAAAAGAGCTAATTTATCTGAATATTTTTAATTCAATGAAAAGAAAAATCACAGAAATTATTCTGTGATTTTTTTTAACCTGCCTTATAAAATAACAACTATTATTCTTTATTCACTACTTAAACGTAATGACGTAGATAGCCTTGTTTTGATATCAACGTCAACGTTCTATTCTTTCGATAAAAAGTACGATATAAAATGTTGGTGAATTTTTTTCATCACCGACAAATTGGATACTTTTTTTATATTTTTTTCTTCAAAAGTTCAATCCTATCACTACATACCTCATTAAGTATCTCTCCTAACAAGTATTTTGATAGTTCATAATGATGTACTTAACTTTAAGTCTTAAACAACATTCTTATTAAATAGTTGTAAATATTATAAATTGTCTAAAAAATTAGATCGTTATCACAGTATCAATTATGCATTTTATGTAACATATAAAAATTATAGTTTTTTATTCAATGAAAAAGAAAATATTAATTATCTAAGGGAAGGAATTAACTATGCAAAAAAAAATATTAACATTATTGATGTTGATGGGAATTGCTGTTGGAAGTGCATCGGTTGCTAATGCCAAAGGTCGATTGGTTATTTATTGTAGTGGTACAAACGCGTTATGTGAGGAAGAAGCGAAGGCTTTTGGCGAAAAATATAATGTTAAAACATCACTTATTCGTAATGGTAGTGGTAGTACATTGGCAAAAATTGAAGCAGAAAAAGAAAATCCGCAATCAGATATTTGGTATGGTGGAACACTAGATCCACATTCTCAAGCCGGTGAAATGGGATTATTGTATGCATATCAATCACCAAATTTAGAGCAAATCATACCAGAATTCCGTGATCCAGCTAAAATAAAAGGGAATTATTCTTCAGCCGTTTATATTGGTATTTTAGGATTTGGTGTAAATACTAACAGAGCAAAACAGCTAGGTGTTGAAGTACCAAAATGTTGGGCTGATCTGATTAAACCTGAATTTCGAGGTGAAATCCAAATTGCTGATCCACAAAGTTCTGGCACCGCTTATACAGCACTAGCGACTTTTACTCAATTATGGGGTGAAGATAAAGCCTTTGATTATCTTAAAGCGCTTAATCGTAATATTTCTCAATATACTAAATCTGGAGTAGCTCCGGCACGTAATGCTGCAAGAGGAGAAACTATGATTGGTATCGGTTTTTTACATGACTATTCATTAGAAAAGGAAAACGGAGCGCCATTAGATTTAATTTCACCTTGTGAAGGCACTGGTTATGAGATCGGAGGTATAAGTATTATTAAAGGAGCACGTAATTTAGATAATGCTAAGTTATTTGTTGATTGGGTATTATCTAAGCAAGCACAAGAAATTGCTTGGCAAAAAGCCAAATCCTATCAGATTCCAACTAATATAACAGCAGAGTCCTCACCACTAGCACTAAAATTAAATGATCTTAACCTAATTAAGTATGATTTTGATAAATATGGTGATTCCAAAATGCGAACTTATTTAATTAACAAATGGGTTAATGACGTCAAAATGGAAAAATAACATTATTTTTCTGGAATATTACCTACTACTAGCTGTGTATATCAGCTAGTAATTACTAATTACTTCTTTTTGTGTAGATAATAAAATTTTTGCACTATGTTAGTTGTGGTGAATTTATGTCATATAGTATTTCTAGTCAATTAAAACAGCAAATGTGTAAGTGTGATCCAGTTTTTTTCTGGTTAGCTTTTATTGTTATTTCTTTTATTTTATTTCCATCCTATGGATTAGATTATGGATTGTTTGAATCAACTACTGATGAATTATTAGAATCATATGGTTGGTCAAATATTGGTATTAGTATTGTATGGTTTGTATTACCATTAGTTTTATTAGTAAGACCTATTAAGCCTCTTGATCGTTCTGCGCTACCTCGTCATTATTTTGATGCTGTTTATGCATTATTTTGTATGGTATTTACCGTAACAAGTTCATGGTTTTTTAATCACAGCATGGGCTATGCGACAATATTTTTGTTTATTGGCTTAGGGATGATAATGACTCATGCATTTGCTCGCCTTGAGTGGATGGGTGGGGATTGCTTTGTTATTGGATCAATGATAACAATTATCGTATTGATATTAATATTTATTTTATACCCAACTATTACTATCTTTATGCCAATGTTTACTGACGGAGAGAAGTTTGTACCATTCCAATTCATCGATATTTTGTCAAAATCTTATATTATTCGGGTGATTTTTAACTCTATTTTATTAGGTATTGCTGTTGGAATTAGTGCAACATTTTTTGGTTTAATCTGTGCGCTGTATACTGCTAGAATCGCTAAGCGTTCGGTGGTTATAGGTCGAATTTTTTCTCTATTACCAATTGTTACCCCTCCTTTTGTCGTTGGGCTTGGTGTTACGCTGATGATGGGGCGATCTGGTTATGTTACTGAATTTGCTGCTAATTATTTAGGTTTATCTGATACTAACTGGTTGTATGGTTTTACTGGTATCTGGCTTGCACAGGTATTAGCTTTTGCTCCAATGTCATTTATGATTTTAGACGGTGCTATCAAAACAGTTCATCCTTCATTGGAAGAAGCTTCTTATACACTAAGAGCAACACCCTATAAGACATTTTTTTCTATTTTTCTGCCATTAATAAAACCAGCATTAGCCAATTCATTTTTAATTGTTTTTGTACAATCACTTGCCGATTTTAGTAACCCTTTAGTTTTAGGTGGTAATTTTGATGTGCTTGCTACACAGATCTATTTTTATATTACTGGGGCACAGTTAGATTATCCTTCAGCAAGTACCCTTGGTAGTGTGTTATTACTATTTTCTTTAGCAATATTTTGTGTACAGTATCTTTGGATTGGTAAAAGATCTTACGTTACCGTTTCAGGAAAATTTTCTCGTGGTGATGTTCAGCCATTACCAATTAGTTTGAAATGGATCATTGTGGGATTATTTGCATTTTGGACACTATTTAATGGATTGCTTTATGGAAGTATCTTCTATGGTAGCTTTACGGTTAATTGGGGCGTTGATTACACCCTAACATTGGCAAATTTCATTAATCTATTTGGACAAGGATTTAGCGATGGCGCATGGCCATCTTTATTAGATACCTTATTATTTGCAGGTATTGCTGCGCCAATCACAGCCTTTTTGGGTTTATTAATCGCTTATGTTGTTGTTAGACAACATTTTAAAGGTAAAAAGATTATTGAGTTTACTACAATGCTTTGCTTTGCTGTGCCAGGAACAGTTGCTGGAGTATCTTATATTTTAGCTTTTAATACCGCCCCTTTTTATCTAACAGGTACCGCTGCTATAGTGATTATCTCGATGATTATGCGTAATGTACCGGTTGGTATTCGGGCTGGAATAGCTGGGCTAGGGCAATTAGATAAATCTCTAGATGAAGCTTCATTAAGCTTAAAGGCTGGATCATTTAGAACTATATTTTATATTTTAATTCCGCTTTTACGCCCAGCGATTTTATCAGCTTTAGTTTATAGCTTTGTGCGAGCTATTACTACGGTGAGCGCAATTGTGTTCTTGGTTACACCCGATACACGTGTTGCAACTGCCTATATTTTAAATAGAGTTGAAGATGGTGAATACGGTATTGCCATTGCCTACGGCTCAATATTAATTGTAGTTATGCTGTCAATTATTTTGTTGTTTGATTATTTAGTTGGTGAATCAAGAACTTCTCGTTCAACTGCTAAAAATACCCAATAGTTTGTCTCAGAAGGACTATAGGTTTAATTGAACGTAAGTAGCTTTTGGTTATGCTTGAATCTTAGGATTGTTTAATTATATAAATAGAATCTATAAGGTTAATAAATTTTTTGAATTAAATTAAAAGTTTAATCTTAAAAAACTTTTGTGTAGGAATGAATTATGTCGAATGAGAATTATGTTGAACTAAGAAATATTACTAAACGATTTGGTAAAAACACGGTGATTGAAAATTTCAATTTATCTGTTGCTAAAGGTGAAATGATTACCTTACTAGGCCCTTCAGGCTGTGGAAAAACCACAATTTTGCGTCAACTTGCAGGACTTGAAAAGCCTAGTGAAGGGCAAATATTTATTGATGGTGAAGATGTAACTAATTTATCTATTCAGCAACGAGATATTTGTATGGTGTTTCAATCTTATGCACTTTTTCCACATATGTCGATAGGTGAAAACATTGGTTATGGATTGAAAATGATTGGTGTACCTAAAGAGGAGCGTAAAAAAAGGGTTGAAGAAGCATTAGAATTAGTTGATCTAGCCGGATTTGCCGATCGTTTTGTCGACCAAATTTCGGGTGGACAACAACAACGTGTTGCTTTAGCCCGTGCGTTGATACTTAAGCCTAAAGTTTTATTATTTGATGAACCATTAAGTAACTTGGATGCCAATTTACGTCGCAGTATGCGAGAGAAAATACGAGAACTACAGCAACGTTTTAATATTACTTCATTTTATGTCACTCATGATCAGAGCGAAGCTTTTGCTGTATCGGATAGGGTACTGGTTATGAAAAAGGGGATCATTATGCAAGTTGATTCACCACAACGTTTATATCGCAGACCCGCTTCAAGGTTCATGGCTAATTTTATGGGGGACGCTAATATTTTCCCTGCGCATTATGACAATGGTTATATTTCAATTTTTGGTTATAAGCTCGATTGCCAAGATCAAATCAAACCTAAATCAACACAATGCGTTGTTGGTGTTAGGCCAGAGGCTATTGAATTGATGGAAAACCGCGCTGAAGATTGCCAAAAATGTCGTGTCGAAAATGTAGCATACATGGGGGCTCAGTATGAAATTTCAGTTAACTGGCATGATCAAATTTTACTTTTACAAGTTAATTCTATTTTATTAAAACCTAAAGTAGGCGATGAATTTTATCTAAAAATTCATCCAGAAGGAATGTTTGTGTTAGATGAGTAAATTACCTATACAGATTTAATAAATCATTTTTAGTGATACAATCTGGTTTGCTTAACTGTTTTTATCATTTTTTACTAAAGTATAATACCTCCTCTTCTAAGGAGGTATTTTTGTTGTCATTTAAATCGTTTGTTCTTTAATCAGATAACTCTTAGTAAACAGTGACCAAGAAAGGATATATTGGTGGTGCGAAGCCTATATTGGAATATCCAAAATTAGCCATTAAAGGGAAAATAACTAGCGGCAATGATTAATATTAAAGATTATTCTGAGTGCACTTCAAATTAACAACAATAAAATTTAAGAAGCCGTTTCACTGCTCACAATTAAGATCTTCTAATTGTTGTTGTAAATCCAGCCAATTCATTTCTACTTGTTCCTGCTGGTTTTTTAGTTGACTCTGTTTTAATAATAATTCAGTTAATTCTGATTTTTTATCATTTTCATAAATAATCGGATCTGATAATTGCAATTCAATGTCTTTAAGAGCGGTACTCAATTGTTCAAGTTTTTGCTCTTCTTTTTGCAACAATTTTTTAATTGGCTGCATTTGCGCTCTTAATTCCGCTTCACGGCGTTTTTGTTCTTTTCGTTCTTGCGAAGAAATATTTTGGACACTATCTTTTTTAGCTGTATCTTGATCTGGTTCAGGCTGATTTTCCGCTTTCTGCTCGTCGGCAAGCCATTTTTGATAATCATCGAGATCACCATTAAATGGTTCAACTTTGTGATCGTGAACTAAATAAAACTCATCAGTTGTTGAACGTAGTAAGTGGCGATCATGCGATACAACAACTAACGCGCCTTCGAAATCAATAAGCGCTTCAGTTAATGCTTGGCGCATATCTAAATCTAAATGGTTAGTTGGCTCATCAAGTAACAGTAGGTTTGGCTTTTGCCAAACAATTAATGCTAAAACTAATCGAGCTTTTTCACCACCTGAAAATGTTTTTACAGGTTCATTGACTTTATCGCCATGAAAATCAAAACCACCTAAGTAATTACGCAATTCTTGTTCTGTTATTTTAGGATCAGAAAGCTTGGTTAAATGCCAAAGTGAGGATTCTTCACCACGCAAATACTCTAACTGATGCTGAGCGAAATAGCCTAATTGAACACCTTTGGCTAAATTAATATGACCTTCTTTAGGTTGTAATTCTCCCGCTAATAATTTAATTAAAGTCGATTTACCAGCTCCGTTCCGTCCTAATAAACCAATTCTCGAACCGGGAACAAGATTTAATTTAATTTTTTCAAGGACGATTTTATCTCCATAACCAGCAACCACTTTATCCATCATCAATAATGGACTTGGTAAAAATTCAGAAGGTTTAAAATTGAAATGGAAAGGATTATCCACATGTGCCGGTGCAATAAGCTCCATTTTTTCTAACATTTTAATTCGGCTTTGAGCCTGTTTTGCTTTGGTTGCTTTTGCTCTAAAGCGATCAATATAGCTTTGCAGATGGGCGACTTTTTGTTGCTGACTTTCGTATAATGATTGTTGTTGTGCCAATTTAGTTATACGTTGGTTTTCGAATGAAGAATAGTTTCCGGTATATTCAAATAAACTTTTTTGTTCAATATGAATAATTTTATTAACAAGTGGATCTAAAAAGTCTCGGTCATGAGAGATTAAAATAAGCGTTCCCTGATAATTACTCAACCATTTTTCAAGCCAAATCACTGCATCTAAGTCAAGGTGGTTAGTTGGTTCGTCAAGCAGCAGTAAATCAGAACGGCACATTAACGCTTGCGCCAAATTTAGTCTCATCCGCCAACCACCGGAGTAGGATTTAACCGGTAAATTGAGTTGTTCGTTAGAAAATCCTAAACCATGTAATAGTGTTGCGGCTCTTGCCCGTATTGTCCAAGCATCAATGGTATCGAGTTGTTCGTGAATGATCGCAATTTGCTCACCATTATTTTCTTGATTAGCAATCGTTAGTTTTTGTTCTAATTGGCGATATTCTCGATCCCCATCAATAGCGTATTCAATAGCTGGAACATCTAAAGCAGGTGTTTCTTGATTAACCCAAGCAAGCTGCCATTGTGTAGGTATTGATACACTTCCAGCATCAGAGTGAATTTCGCCTTTAATTAATGAAAAAAGGGTGGATTTACCACAACCATTTTTACCTACTAATCCAACTTTTTGTTTAGGATTAATTGTTGCTGAAGCGTTATCTAAAAGCAGATTAACACCACGACGAATTTGGATAGAATCAAAAACAATCATAATATTGCCATCTATTACTCTAAAAAAAAGCTATGCTAACAAAAAAAGAACTTTATGCAATACGTTTTACTGGTGATTTATCCGCATTGCATTTGAATCGAATATTTATGATTGATACGGTAAACAATGCGGAAAATGATAAAATAAGATTATTTATTAATATGTTGAATAAAAATCATATTTAATAATTAATGTAATAATTGCCTAAATATTAATATCACTTAAATTTTACTTTTTATCGCCGACAAAGCTCTGCGAATAAAAAGCCAACAGATAAGGATAAATACAAATAATCCTAGGTATTGTGGTAAATTTCCTAAGTTTTTAAATATTGCCAATGGGGCATCACTTCCTCCATTAGTAATACTTATCACAATTACTACCGCTAATATAACGCCAATTAAACTTTCACCAACAATTAAGCCTGATGCAATTAAAGCTGCTTTGCTATCAACTTTTTTAAATTGTATTTCTGGATCAGTATTATTTTTCTTTGCGTTAGCATAAGTATAACGTTTTATAATCCAAGATAGTAATGTGCCAACAAAAATCGGTGTAGTGACACTTGGTGGTAAATAAATGCCTAATCCGACAGCAAGAGCTGGTAATCTAAATTTTGAGTTATTTTTAGCAAAAATTAAATCAGTGATGATAATTATTCCCCCTAATACTAGGCCAATAAAAATCATTGTCCAATCAAGTTTATGCGAAAAAATACCTTGTGCAATAGTTGTCATTAAAGATGCTTGAGGAGCAGCTAAAACTTGAGAAAGATCCATATCACTGCGAGGAACAGCACCTGTAAATCCGTAAGCGTGATATAAGGTTTCTAGAATAGGAGCTATAACTAAAGCACCCACAAAGCAACCAATTAATAAAGCAACTTGTTGCTTCCATGGTGTTGCATTGACTAGATAGCCTGTTTTTAAATCTTGCAAATTATCATTTGATATACATGCTATTGCTAAAACAGTACTTGTCGTAAATAATGCTAATGCTGTTGCAAAATTCGATCCTTCAATCGTTGATAACATGCCATTAATTTCACCTAGTCCTAATAAAATAAGTGAAACAGCAATAACTGCAACTATTGCAATACCAGACATAGGACTTGCTGATGATCCGACTAAACCAGCCATATATCCACAAGCTGCAGCAACTAAAAAACCCATAATAAAAGAAAACAATACCGCACATGCAACTAATGACCAAGCTATGCCTGTAGATAAGCCACTATCAGCTATAAATGAATAAAAAGTCACGACTAAAATGACTAACATCATCCCCATAATAGAAAAAATCCATTTAGGGGATAGATCGCGTTCTGTTGTGTCTTTTATTGGCACATCTGAACGTAGAGTTTTAAAAGAAATTTTCACTCCTTCAATAACTGGTTTTATTAAAGAGAGCAAAGTCCAAACAGCTGAAATAGCAATCGTTCCTGCACCAATAAAACGGATATCGTTGTCCCAAATTTGCATGGCAACTTGAGATAAAGGTAAACTTGAATCATAACCGTTGATAACTGTTAAAATCGGTATGCCAAATACCCAAGCAATAATAGTCCCAAGTAGTATTGCAATACCTGAAATAATACCAATTAGATAGCCAGCACTTAATAACGCTAAAGAAAACCCTAAGGGTATTTGAAATATTGCTTTGCCTGCTGTGAACCAATAAGCTGTATTTCCAGATAGCAGTTTAAATCCATTAGTAAATAAACTGACTAAAGAAGCAATTACGCCACCGAATAAAATATCTTTTAATCCACCATTAGCGTCATTTCCTTCTGCCTTTGACCCAGCCTTTAATATTTCGGCAGCAGCAACACCCTCAGGGTAAGGTAAATCGCTTTTTACTACCATGACATGTCGAAGCGGTATAGAAAATAACACACCTAACATACCACCAGCCAAACATACAGCAAAGGTTAACCAAAATGGGAAATCATGCCAGTATCCCATCATTAATAAGCCCGGAATAACAAAAATGATTGAAGATAATGTCCCTGCAGCAGAAGCTTGCGTTTGAACCATATTATTTTCTAAAATGGTTGAATTAGGGAAAAACCGCAAAATCGCCATAGAAATTACAGCTGCAGGAATTGCAGATGAAAAAGTTAAACCGACCTTTAAGCCCAGATAAACATTTGATGCAGTAAAAATCATTGTTATCAGTGCACCAAGAATAATACCTCTAAATGTAAGTTCTCGTAGTTTATTCATATTTTTAGTGTTTTTTAAGTTGAAATTAAATGTATTATATACTTAATTGTGTATTTTGAGTGTAAATCTGTGTGATTTTGTTGTTTTTAAATTTTTATTCATTGTTTTTAAATGGAAATATTTTTATTAAATTTTGGATGCTTACTATTTAGTTATTAAAACATTACTATTTTGTTTTGATACAATGTTATTTAACAATTACTACTTTGTGAGAAATATCGTGAACCAATTAGAACGTTTACAAGCTATTACTAAACAATTACGTAATCCAATTAAAGGTTGCGAATGGGACAGTAAGCAAACTTTTGAATCATTAAAATCATATACTCTAGAAGAAACTTATGAAGTCTTAGATGCCATAGAAAAAAAAGATATGGCTGAACTTAAAAATGAACTGGGTGATCTACTGTTTCAGATTGTTTTTTATGCTGACTTAGCAAATGAACAAGGTTTATTTAATTTTGATGATATCTGCCTCTCTGTTGCTGATAAGCTGATTAGTCGTCATCCCCATGTCTTTTCAAATGATACTACTGTTAAGCCAAATTGGGAACAACTTAAGCAACAAGAACGTGATAAACGAGCACAATATTCACTATTAGATGATATTCCCACCGCCATTCCAGCATTAATGAAAGCTGAAAAAATACAAAAACGCTGTGCATCAGTTGGATTTGATTGGGTAGAGTTAAAACCTGTTATTGATAAAGTTAAAGAAGAGCTTAGCGAAGTGGAAGAGGAATTGAATAAAACCGCACAAGATCAATCCAAAATTGAAGAAGAGCTTGGCGACTTATTTTTTGCCACCGTTAACTTAGCCAGACATTTAAAAGTTAAATCTGAGTTATGTTTACAAAATGCCAATAACAAGTTTATAAGGCGTTTTAAGCAGGTAGAATTATTACTTAAACAAAAAAATCACAATTTAATTGACGCAACACTTGAAGAAATGGAAGATGCATGGCAAATTGTCAAACAATCTGAACAATTATCTAGCGAAGTAAATCAAAATGACTGAACAAAAAAATGAATTATATCAAGAAATCGAAGCATGGGCACAAAATGCCATTTTACATAGCCCAACGTGGAGTATTAACCAGCTCGATTATTCCGAAAAAAGTATTGCTGTTGTTGAAATTATTATTGGTGAATTAGCTGAGAAAAATTTTAGTATCCCTGAAGAACAGCTTAATATGATTGCTCAAGAGTATGGTTGTTACTTATTACTGACAGCCCAAAAATTATACGGCGGTGAGTTTTATTGGAATGAAGAACTTGAACAACCGATGTTAATTTGTTGTGAACCACAAGCAGCTATCGTGTTATTAACTTGGAATAAAGTCAAAGGGCGCCTTTTAGGGGATGAAGCTGATCATCTAGCCTTTTTCTTAGAAGGGTTTGCTGAGGCGACTAAAAATCCTGAAAATGGTTCTCAGATTGTCTATTTATAACCAAATAATACAATAACTAAAGGTTATTAGCTGATACAATTTCATGGTATCAGCTAATAGTCATTAATGCCAATTATCAAAGTGAATATGCATTGGCGATTTCAACCCGATAAATGACGATATTTAGGTTGTAATCAATAAACGTTATGGTTTAGGCAGATCAATAAATATTAAGTAATAAGCCTTACTCCCACTCAGTAGGGAATGGAAATAAGGTTTACTTAGTTAATCACTTTATACTTCTAAGTAATCTAAAATCCCTTCTGCCCCTTTGCGACCTTCGTTAATGGCAGTTACCACTAAATCCGATCCTCTTACCGCATCACCACCAGCAAAGATTTTTGGATGGCTGGTTTGGTAACCTTTGCTTTGTGGTGCGATTATGCGCCCTCTATCATCAAAATCAACACCATGTTCGGCTAACCACGGCATAGAATGAGGTTTAAAGCCAAATGCCATTACAACTGCATCTGCCGGAAGTACAAATTCCGATCCTTGAATTATCACCGGAGAACGACGTCCTTTTGCATCAGGTTCGCCAAGCTCCGTTCTTACCATTTTTACACCAGTAACATGACCGGCATCATTGATTTCGATGCTCAGAGGTTGTACATTGAATTGGAATTGTGCGCCTTCTTCTTTAGCATTTTTAACCTCGCGTTTAGAACCCGGCATATTAGCTTCATCCCGGCGATAGGCGCAAGTCACTTCAGTTGCACCTTGACGTATAGACGTTCGAACGCAATCCATTGCTGTATCACCACCACCTAATACCACGACGCGTTTATTTTTCATATCGACATAAGGCGCATCATCAGTTTGTTGGTGTTGCATAATATGTTTGGTATTAGCAATTAAAAATGGTAGGGCATCATAAACACCATCGGCATCTTCATTTTCTAGGCCTGCACGCATTGATTGATAAGTACCAGTACCAACAAAAACTGCATCAAATTCATTGATGAGATCGGCTAATTGTACAGTTTTACCCACTTCAGTATTAAGGCGAAACTCAATTCCCATTTCGGTAAAGACATGTCTGCGGTGAATTAAGACTTCTTTATCTAATTTGAAAGCAGGAATACCAAAAGTTAATAGGCCACCAATTTCCGGATGACGATCAAAAACAACTGGTGTAACACCATTACGTACTAAGACATCAGCGCAAGCTAACCCAGCAGGGCCTGCACCAATAATTGCGACTCTTAGTCCAGTTTTTTCCACGTTAGATAGATTTGGTTTCCATCCCATTTTAAAGGCTTCATCAGTAATATAACGTTCAATACTGCCAATCGTTACGGCTCCAAATTCAGCATTTAAAGTACAGGAACCTTCACAAAGACGATCTTGCGGACAAACTCGACCGCACACCTCTGGTAGGCTATTGGTTTGGTGAGATAGCTCAACCGCCTCTAAAATCTTTCCTTCATTAATTAATTTTAACCAATTAGGAATATAGTTATGTACTGGACAGCGCCATTCACAATAAGGATTACCACAAGCCAGACAACGATCTGCTTGTGCTTGAGATTGCGAGGCTGAAAAGCCTTCATAAATTTCAACAAACTCAATTTTACGGACGTTTAGCGATTTTTTAGGCGGATCAACACGTTGTAAATCGATAAACTGATAAACATTTTGACTCATATCGTGTTTTCTCCTTACTGTGCTTGCACACGTAGCTCTGCTGAAGAGCGACTACGGTGACCTAATAACGCTTTAACATCACTAGATTTTGGTTTAACTAAAACAAATTGTTTCGCAAAATCTTCCCAATTAGCTAATATCTCTTCTGCCCAAGATGAGTGAGTAAGCTGTGCGTGTTCCATGATTAAACCACGTAAATGTTCTTCATGAATCGAGTAGTCAGCAACATTTAACATTTCAACCAACTCTTTATTAATACGCTTATGCAAATCACCATCGGTATCTAAAATATAAGCAAAACCACCAGTCATACCAGCACCGAAGTTTACGCCAGTTTTTCCTAAAACACAGACAATTCCGCCCGTCATATATTCGCAGCCATTATCACCAATGCCTTCAACCACACTTATGGCTCCAGAGTTACGCACAGCAAAACGCTCACCCGCTCGACCAGCAGCAAATAATTTACCGCCAGTTGCGCCATATAAACAGGTATTACCAGCAATGGTTGCTTCATGGCTCAAAAATGCAGAGCCTTGTGGTGGACGAATGACAATGCGACCACCCGCCATGCCTTTACCAACATAGTCATTAGCATCCCCTGTAAGGGTTAAATCCACACCACCAGCATTCCAAACGCCAAAACTTTGACCTGCAGTACCATTGAAGTTCAATGAAATAGGGGAGGTAACCAAGCCTTGATCGCCATATTTTTTAGCAATATAACCGGATAAAGTGGTACCAACAGAGCGATCTGTATTTTGAATGTCAAAGTAGAAACTTTTAGTTTGACGATTATCAACCGCATCTTGTGCTTGAGTTATGATCTCTTTATTAAGCACACCTTTATCAAATGGTTTGTTATCTTCAATACAGTGAACTGGTTTGCCTTCAATAGGGGATGCTGTTTTAAGTAAACTTGATAAATCCAGTTTTTGCTGTTTTGCAGTAATACCATCTAGTTCAATAAGCAGATCAGTACGACCGATTAAATCAACAATTTGTCTAACACCAAGTTCAGCCATAACTTCTCGAGTATTACGCGCAAGAAAACGGAAGTAGTTCATCGCTTTTTCTGGCAATCCATGATAATGTTCGCTACGTAATTTTTCGTCTTGAGTGGCTACGCCGGTTGCACAGTTATTTAGGTGACAAATACGGAGGTATTTACAACCCAATGCAACCATTGGCCCAGTACCAAAACCAAAACTTTCAGCGCCTAAAATTGCAGCTTTTACAATATCTGCCCCGGTTTTTAACCCACCATCAACTTGCAAACGTATTTTATGACGTAACCCGTTAGCAACTAATGATTGCTGGGTTTCAACCAAGCCAAGCTCCCAAGGGGAACCCGCATATTTAACTGATGTTAATGGGCTGGCACCAGTACCACCGTCATAACCTGAAATGGTGATTAAATCTGCATATGCTTTAGCAACCCCTGTTGCGATAGTGCCTACTCCTGGTTCAGAGACTAATTTAACCGAAATCATTGCAGTTGGATTAATCTGTTTCAAGTCAAAAATCAATTGAGCTAAATCTTCAATTGAATAAATATCGTGGTGTGGTGGAGGTGAAATTAATGTCACTCCCGGCACAGAAAAACGTAATTTTGCAATATAAGGGGTGACTTTATCACCAGGTAATTGTCCTCCCTCACCTGGTTTTGCGCCTTGGGCTACTTTGATTTGAATAACATCGGCACTCATTAAGTAGCCTGGTGTAACACCAAATCGACCAGAAGCCACTTGTTTGATACGTGATACTTTTATCGTGTTGTAACGAGCGGGATCTTCTCCACCCTCACCAGAATTAGAAAAACCACCTAATGTATTCATTGCTTCAGCTAATGATTCATGCGCCTCTGGGCTTAAGGCACCGATTGACATGGCAGCGGAGTCAAAGCGTTTAAACAATGATGATTCTGGTTCAACTTCATCAAGCGAAATAGCCGCGTTTTCAGGAGGATTTAGTTTTAATAAATCTCGTAGAGTTGCTGGTGGTCGATTATTTACAATATCCGCATAACGTTGATAATCTTCATAATTACCTTCATTAACTGCTTTTTGTAGTGATTGCACCACATCTGGATTATAAGCGTGGTATTCACCACCATAAACAAATTTGAGTAATCCACCTTGTTCTAATGGTTTACGTCGTAACCATGCTTTTTTAGATAAATTAAACTGATCTTGAGCAAAGTCCTCAAAATTGGCACCACTGATACGGCTAGTTACACCTTGGAAGCATAGCTCAACGACTTCTTCATGGAGACCAACTGCTTCAAATAGTTTAGAGCAACGGTAAGAGGCGACTGTTGAAATCCCCATTTTTGACATAATCTTATATAAGCCTTTATTAATACCATTACGGTAATTAATAATCGCTTCACGGTAAGATTTATTCATCGTACCATTATCGACCATTTGCGCTAAAGTTTCATAAGCTAAGTATGGATAGATTGCAGTTGCGCCAAACCCTAGCAAGACTGCAAACTGATGCGGATCTCGACAGCTTGCGGTTTCAACAATGATATTGGCATCACAGCGTAGATTTTTTTCAACTAGACGTTGTTGCACTGCGCCAACAGCCATTGGGGCTGGAATAGGTAAGCGATCTGGCGCTATATTTTTATCAGATAGGATTAGTAGTACAGTTCCTTCACGTACTTTTGCTTCGGCATCACCACATAATTGTTCAATTGCATCACGTAAGCTACCATCAATTTCATAAGTGATGTCAAGCGTTTCAGATTTGTAGTAGCGTGATTCTAAGGTCGTTAATTGTTTAAAATCCGAATGAACTAATACCGGGTATTTAAAAGCAACTCGATGAGCTTGACCTTCAGCTTCAGCAAACACATTCATTTCACGACCAATGCTCGTTGATAGTGACATCACGTGTGCTTCACGCAATGGGTCGATAGGTGGATTAGTTACCTGAGCAAATTTTTGTCGGAAATAATCATAAATTAAGCGAGGACGACTTGATAATACCGCAAATGGCGTATCATCGCCCATAGAGCCTGTTGCTTCTTGACCATTTTCACCTAAAACTCGAATACACTGGTCAAGTTCTTCACTGCTATAACCAAATTGTTTTTGGTACGTCGCTAGTAAAGTATCGTCATAATCACGAGAGCCGATATCATCATCAGGAAGATCTTCAAATGGAATCAGCCGTTTTACATTCTTAGCCATCCATTCTTTGTACGGATGACGTTTTTGTAAATCGTTATCCGTTTCTGACGATTGTAAAATGCGACCTTCTTCAGTATCAATCACTAGTAATTCACCGGGGCCAACACGTCCTTTGGTCACTACTTCATCTGGTTGATAATCCCAAATACCAATTTCGGATGCACAAGTAATTAGTTTGTCAGTGGTAATCACATAACGTGCAGGGCGAAGGCCATTACGATCTAAGTTACAAGCGGCATAACGTCCATCGGACATAACGATACCTGCAGGGCCGTCCCACGGTTCCATATGCATAGAGTTGAAATCAAAAAAAGCACGGAGATCTTCATTCATATCCGGATTGTTTTGCCATGCAGGAGGCACAAGTAAACGCATAGCACGAACAATATCCATACCGCCTACTAAAAATAATTCAAGCATATTATCTAGCGAGCTTGAATCCGAGCCTGTAACATTAACAAACGGCGCGGCATCTTGTAAATCGGGTATAAGTGGCGTTTTGAATTTGTAAGATCGCGCTTTAGCCCATTGCCGATTACCCTCGATAGTATTAATTTCACCATTGTGGGCTAAATGTCTAAATGGTTGAGCAAGTGGCCAACGTGGTACGGTATTGGTTGAAAAACGCTGATGGAATAAACAAATTGCTGTTTCCATACGAATATCAGCCAAATCTAAATAGAATCTAGGTAAATCTTTAGGCATACATAAGCCTTTATAGATATTGACCTGATTTGAAAAACTACATACGTAAAACGTATCATCTTGCACACGTTTTTCTATGCGGCGTCGTACCATATATAAACGACGCTCTAAATCAATTTTTGTCCATCCAGCAGGGGCATTAACAAAAACTTGTTCGATTCTTGGCAGTGATGACAGGGCAATTTCACCCAGAACGCTTTTATCAATTGGTACTTCACGCCAACCTAAAATAGATAGAGTTTCTTCGGCTAGCTCTTCTTCTACAATATCACGGCTTGCTTGGGCTTCGGCTTCATCTTGGCTTAAAAATAGCATGCCTACAGCATAGTTTGTTGCCAAACGCCATCCGGCATCTTCTGCGACAACTCTAAAAAATCGATCTGGTTTTTGCATTAAAAGCCCGCAGCCATCGCCCGTTTTACCATCGGATAAAATGGCACCACGGTGTTGCATTCTAGCAAGTCCGTGGATTGCAGTACGCACCACTTTGTGACTTGGTTGCCCTTCTATATGAGCGATTAAACCAAATCCGCAGTTATCTTTCTCATGATGCTGGTTATATAACATATCATTGCCTCTAATTCATCGTTATTATTTTTTGAGAAGATATAGGCATTAATCCCATAATAGGTGTGAAGGTAATTAAAAATAGGTTTTTGGTCAAATAAATATTACTTATAAGTCAATCTTTTAATAACTCAGTCTATATTTATTAATGAAGCTAATATCTCATATTAACTATTTGTTTATACTATAATTAAAATTTAATAGAGACAAAAGTTTCAGAAATTGGTTTTTTTCTCATAATAATAATTAATATTTGATTAAAAAAAAGTTGAGGAACGGGGTTTTTGAGCATCAAAATTGGCGATTTTTACACATTTTTTCAAGAATGAGTGAGTTAGAATCGCTACTCTTATATAATAGATAATCTTTATTATGGGTAATAGGTCTTATATGCAAAATAAAATTACAATTATTGGTGCGGGTGCTGCTGGGCTTTTTTGTGCCGGATTATTAGGACAAAAAGGTTATGATGTAACTGTTATTGATAATGGTAAAAAATTAGGACGCAAAATTTTAATGTCTGGTGGTGGTAAATGTAATTTTACCAACCTTAACGTAGAATCAACCCATTATATTTCAGAAAATCGTCATTTTTGTAAGTCTGCATTAAAGCGCTTTACTCAATGGGATTTTATTCAACTGGTTAATCAATACAATATTGCCTATCATGAAAAAGATCATGGACAGTTATTTTGTGATAATTCAGCGCAAGATATTGTTGATATGCTTGCCCAAGAGTGCCAAAAGGGGCAAGTTAAATTCATGTTAAACACTCAGCTTGAAGATGTTGAGGCTGAGCAGCAAGGATTTAAATTATCGACTTCACAAGGTTTTGTTCATACTGATAAATTAATTGTAGCAACTGGTGGGCAATCTATGCCAGCACTAGGTATGACCGCTATCGGATATAAAATTGCCGAAAAATTTTCGATTCCTGTTGTGCCCGTAAAAGCAGGGTTGGTGCCATTTACCTTACATAAACCTTTGCTAGAAGTATTATCCACTTTGTCGGGCATTGCCGTGCCGGTTGAAGTATCTAATGAACGAATATCTTTTAAAGAGAATTTGCTGTTTACTCATCGAGGATTATCTGGACCAGCGATTTTACAAATCTCTAGTTATTGGCAAGCAGGTGAAGCCATTACCATTAATTTGTTACCAGACGTAAGCTTTGAAGGTGATTTTCAACGCTTGTTAGAAAATAATCGCAATCAAAGCATTAAAAATTGTTTGGCGCAAATATTACCGAAGCGGTTAATTGAAGCTTTGATGCAATTAAATTTGATAGTCGATTTAACCGTTAAGCAATTAACGCCTACTCAGCAGCAAGTGCTTTACCAAACATTAACTAGGTGGATGGTTACACCGAATGGAACGGAAGGCTATCGTACAGCTGAGGTAACTTTGGGTGGTGTGAGCTGTGATGCTTTATCGTCAAAGACGATGGAGGCGAAAAATCACCTCAATCTCTATTTTATTGGTGAAGTTGTTGATGTAGCTGGTTGGCTAGGTGGTTATAATTTCCAATGGGCTTGGAGCAGTGCATTTGCTTGCGCGCAATCCTTTGATTAATTATCAATTACCCCCATATGTATATCATATTTCTTAACTTTATATTGTAATGTGGTTCGCGAAACATCGAGTAATTTTGCCGCTGTAATAATTTTCCCATTGGCCTGATTTAATGCATCAATAATAAGTTGCTTTTCATAATTTTCGACTTGTTCGGTAAGATTACCAGTTATTTCGCTGGTAGTCGTTTTTTCAAGCTTGGCTTCATCTTGTGGATAAGGGCTATGAAGGTCAAATAATTCTTCATCCAGAATAATCTGCTGCAATTCTCCTGGCTCATTTTGTAAAACCATACTTCGGACAATAGCGTTTTCTAGCATTCGCACATTACCCGGCCAAGGCGCTGACATAAGTTGCTGTAATGCATGTTCACTAATACCAGTAATCAAAACACTTACATCAGTTTTATGTTTATCAATAAAGTATCTTGCCAATACAGGAATATCTTCTTGTCTTTCGCGTAGTGCTGGCAGTTTAATTAATCCGACATTTAATCGATAAAATAGATCACTACGCATTTTGCCGGTTTTTAATAAATCAGCCGGTGATTCATTCATAGCTGCAACAATTCGAACATCAGCATGTTGCTCTTTATTCCCGCCTAGTGGCCAATAGGTTTTTTCTTGTAAGAATCGTAACAGTTTGCTTTGCATTTCAAGTGGCATCGCGTTAAGTTCATCAAGAAATAACGTACCACCATTAGCAAGTTCAAGATAACCTTGGCGATTTTCAGCTCCAGTAAACGCTCCTTTGACAGTCCCGAATAAAGTACTTTCAATCAATGTTGTAGGCAAAGCGCTACAGTTAAGTGAAATAAACGCTTTATCACGGCGTTGGCTAGTTTGGTGAATTAATCTAGCAAATAGCTCTTTCCCTGTGCCGGTTTCGCCAACAATCAATACTGGCACATCATTACTACCTAAAATATTAGTTTGGTCTATCACCTGCTGCATTTTTTTTGAAGCAAAAACGATTTCTGGTAATGGCTGTTCTTTATTTTGATATAATTTTCTATTAAGACTGAATACCTGATCTTGCAGTTGCCTAACATTAGATAAATTACGACCAATTTCAACCGCGCCAATAATTTCTTTTTTGTGATTATAAAGAGGAACCGTTGTATGTTGATAATCAACTAATTTGCCCACATGATTATAATAGGTTTGATAGGTATCTTGATATTCTTTACCCTGTAAAGCTTGTAGCATAGTACTATCTTCTTTTTTCAAATTAGGGTAAACTTTAAGCATTGGTTTACCTATGGCTTGTTCCATTGGGTAGCCATCAAGTTCTGCACTTTCCTGATTGTAGTAAATATATTTACCTTCTTTGTCAATAATAGCCATAGGCTGATGTATTAGATCAAAAAAATGTTTAAATATTTCCAATGCTTGTAATAATTCAGGATCAATTATCATGATACTAAAACCTTTTGAAAGTTGGATTCTTACTAAGTATAGCGAGCGTTAATTTAAATATCTTTCAATTATTACTAAAAAAAGTGACAAATTTTTGTCATAAAAACATATTTTTTACTAAATGACTAATATTAAATTTGTAATTATTCTGTTAAACAATTGATTGTTTGTGTTTTTTTAAGTTGGCACGTTGATTGCATTGTAAGTGAGTAATCTTTTTACTTACCTTTTTTATGTACTAATTAACTGGAGGTCATATGTCCGACACAATTATGTCAAATTATAACAAAATACGCACAGATCTTATAACTAAAGATCGTCGTTTCAGTGCTCAAGGCGGTAAACTTTGTTTTGATGGTGTGAATTTGGAAGAATTAGCAAAGAAATATCCAACACCTTTTTACGTATTTTCTGAAAAAGAAATTGACCGTAATATTCAGGAGATCAAAGATTCGTTTAAAGCCCATCCAAATACTAAGATTTTCTATGCGTCAAAAACATGTTCAGTAATGGGTGTGCTTAAAGCGATTAAAGATGCGGGTATCTATGCAGAAGCTAACTCAATGTTTGAAGTTCGTAAATGTTTAGAAATCGGTTTTCCAGGTAGCCAAATTGTTTTCAACGGTGTGGTTAAAAAACCGGTTGATTTAGAATTTGCTATCCAAAACGATCTTTACATCATCAACGTAGATAGCCTATATGAGCTTGATATTATTGATGAGATTTCTCGACGTTTGAAAAAAGTTGCAAATGTTTGTGTGCGTGTTGAACCAAATGTACCGTCAGCAACTCACGCAGAATTAGTAACCGCTTATCACGCTAAATCTGGTATCGACTTAGAACAAGCTGAAGAGACTTGCCGTCGTATTCTTGAAATGCCTTATGTTCATTTACGTGGTTTACATATGCACGTAGGGGATCAAGTACCAGAAGCAGAACCTTTTGCAAAAGCGACTAAAGTATTAGTTGATGAATCACGCCGTTTAGAAGAAGTTCTTGGCATTAAATTTGATTTAATCAACGTTGGTGGTGGTATTCCTGTTCCATATAAATATGACGAAGAAAATGGTAATCCATTAGAAGACAATATGTATGCTGGTATTACTGCACAAGATTTCGCCGATGCGGTAATCAGTGAAGTACATAAATGGCGTACTGACGTTGAAATTTGTATCGAACCAGGTCGTAAAGTAACCGGTTCAGCTGGTGTGCTATTAACTGAAGTTGCTTGTGAAAAACGTAAAACTAACTACGATTTAGACGGTAACATCGAAGAACATGTTGAATGGAAATTTGTTGATGCGGGTTACAGCGTATTATCTGACAGTCAACACTTTGATTGGTTCTTCTATGTTTATGATGCATCAAGAATCACTGAGCAACATGATGAGTACATTAAATTAGCGGGTCCATTATGTGACGGTGGTGACTATTTCCATGTGGGTGTTAAAGGTGAAGAATTCTTATTACCTAAAGACACACAAATTGGCGATATCATTGCTTTCCTTGATGCCGGTGCTTATACCATCGAAAGCCAAACAGTTTATAACAACCGCCCACGTACTGCTGTTGTTATGATTGATAAAGAAGGCAAAGATCGATTGATTCGCCGTGAAGACACTTACGAGGATATGGTTGGATACGACGTGTATTAATCATGAACTGGCTGGGGCAATAACTGCCCCAGTTGTTATTATGTGAGGTTATTATGAGTGATTCTAAAGATTCAAGTTTACTTGGTATTAAAGACATTGTGTTTATGAATGTCATTGCAATATTGAGTTTACGTCAAATTCCTAATGTTGCTCCTTACGGAGCGTCAGCAATGGTGCTTTGGCTACTTGCTGCATTTTGTTTGTTTTTTCCATTAGCCATGGTTTGTGGTGAGCTTTCAACAGGCTGGCCAAAAGATGGTGGGATCTTTGTATGGGTAAAAGAAGCATTTGGTAAACGTGTCGGTTGGATAGTGGTTGTTTGCTTCCTGTTTTCATGTGTGCTTTTCTTCCCATTAATGTTGCAGTTTGGTTTTACTGCAATTGGTTATATGTTTAGCCCTGAACTTGCTCAGAATCAAGTATTTATTGGTGTTGGCTCCATGGCAGTATTCTGGATCTTAACGTTAATGAATATCAAAGGCATGAAATGGACTAAAATCATTAACAGTGTTAGTGCATGGTTAGGTGTATTTATTCCTGCTGCTATTATCGTGTTATTAGCTATTGTATGGTTAATGACTGGTCATCCAATGGCAACTGATTATAGCCATGTTAGTGATTGGATTCCGGATTTAAGTAGCTGGGATACTATTGTATTTTTATCAAGCATGATGTTTGCTTTTGCTGGGCTAGAAGTTGCACCAATGATCGCTGGTCGTACTCGTGATCCACAACGTGACTTCCCTAAAGCGATGGCGGTATCTGCAGTTGTTATCGTTGGTATCTATATGATTGGTACTTGGGCAATTAATACCTTATTACCTGCTGCTGATACTGATATTGTTGCCGGAGTAATGCAAGCGATGGAAGCTGCTGCTAAAGAGCTACACATGCCTTGGTTATTACCAGTAATGGCAATTTGTTTGTTCTTTGGTGCATTAGGTCAAATTAACTCATGGTTAGTTGGTCCTATCTATATGTTACAAGAAGCATCAAAAGAAGATAACTTACTTGGTGAACGTATTGGTCGATTACATCCTGTATATCAAACACCAGCATTTGCTTTAGTTATCCAAGCAATAATTGTAACGGTACTTTGTTTCTCAACATTCGTATCACCAAGTATTGCTGCTGCATATTGGATGTTAACTGCATTAACAACCATTTGTTACTTTATTCCTTATTTAGTGATGTTTATTGCGTACTATCGCTTACGTATTACTCAACCAGATGTACCACGTAGCTTCAAGATTCCTGGTAAAGTTTTACCAATTATTTTACCTGGTTTAGGTTTCTTATCTACGCTATTTGCGGTGATCTTAGTCTTTATTCCACCAGCACAAATTGATATGGGTGGATATGTTGAGTACATCGCTAAAATTGTTGGTGGTGCAGTGCTTGCAATTGTGTTAGCTGAATGGATATACCATCGCGCACAAAGACGTAACCGCTTGCAATAAGATATAGAGGAGTAAATTTATGTACAAACCTATATTGGAAATTGATTTAGGTAAATTAAAAGACAATGCCCGTGTTGAAAAAGAACTTCTTGCTAAACACGGCATTGAAGTGATGGCGGTAAATAAAGTCTTTGATGGCTGTGTTGAAACCGCCAAAGCGGTGCTTGATGGTGGTATTGATGTGATTGCTGAATCAAGAACCTACAATTTGAAGAAACTTAAAGATGCTTTAAATTGTAAAACTTGTTTATTACGCAGTCCTTGTTTAAGTGAGATCAGTGAAGTAGTGAAATACGCAGATATTAGCTTAAACAGTGAAAAACAAGTTATTCAAGCACTTTCTGATGAAGCGGTAAAACAACAAAAAGTCCATCAAGTACTTTTAATGGTTGATATGGGCGATTTACGTGAAGGTATTTGGTTTGAACATGTCGATGATATCATCGAAACAGTCAAACTAATCTTATCTTTACCAGGTGTTGAGCTTTATGGGCTTGGGACCAACTTCAACTGCTATGGTACTGTTCTACCAACTGTTAAAAATGGTGTGGATTTTTTACACATAGCGCGTAAAGTAGAAGAAGCTTGTAATATCAAGATCAAGTATCTATCAGCTGGTAATTGTACAAGTTACCATCTGCTTGATAAAGGGATCTGGCCAGAAGGGCTTAATCACATTCGAATTGGTGGTTTACATGAGTTTGGTATTGAGTATGTGGATATGAAATATCTTGATGAGTTTCATCACTCAAACAAACCTGTAGAAAAAGCTTGTAGTGACATGTATAAATTGTATGCACAAATCATCGAGCTTAATAGTAAACCAACCGTTCCTGTTGGAGAATTAGGTGTTGATGCCTTTTTGAACAGCAAAACTTTTGTTGATCATGGTACTCGTAAACGCGCGCTTCTCGCTTTTGGCCGTCAAGATGTGCCAGCAGAAAGCTGTATACCGATTAATGACAACATTACGGTCTTAGGTCAAACCAGCGATCATACTATTGTTGATATTGAAGATGTTTCTGAAACATTACGTGTTGGCGATATGATTGGGTTTGAGCTTGATTATACAGCCCTACTTATGGCTTGCCAAACCAATGGTGTAGAAAAACGGTTTGTTTATTAATATCTATCAGCTGCTGGGCAACCAGCAGCTATTATTGATTACTAGGCGGTTTACATGGCAACATCAGAATCTCAAGAAAGTCCTTATCCCAGTACCTTAAAGAAAAACTTAAAAAATCGTCATTTATTGATGATTTCGTTAGGTGGCTCAATAGGAACTGGATTATTTATTGGTATTGCAGCACCACTTAGCACGGTTGGACCGTTAGGCACGATTATCGCATATCTACTTGCGGGTAGTATTATGCTGTCGACCATGCTTTGCTTAGGTGAACTTTCTTGTGCATTCCCACATGCGGGTTCTTTTCAGCATTATGCACTAATGTTTATTCCACATCCTATTTGGAGTTATACCATTGGCTGGTTATATTGGTTAAGCTGGGTACTGTCTATGGCTGCTGACTTAACTGCAGCTTCGATGATCGCTCACCAAGTTTTTTCCTCTATTCCCATCTATATTCTTAGTCTAATTATTTTAACCGTTATTACTTGTGTCCATTTAACGTCTGTTAGAGCTTTTGGCGAAAGTGAATACTGGTTTTCAACGATAAAAGTATTGGCCATTATTGCATTTATAGCTGTTGGCATTTATTTACTCTATCATCAATATAATCAAACACATGTATTACCAACACTTAAAACCGAACAAGGTTGGTTTCCTAGTGGATTTCTATCAATTTTTGTTTGTATGACAATTGTTACTTATTCATTTCAGGGCGTCGAATTAATTGGTAGTGCAGCGGGTGAAGCGCAATCACCTCAAAGCGTATTGCCAAAAATTATCACTGGTGTGGCTTTTCGTATTATCTTGTTTTATGTGTTAGCGATTGCGGTGTTAGCACTAGTTTACCCTTATGGAGCAACCCATAATGAAATTAGCCCATTTGTTTGGGTATTCAATAAAGCCGGGATTACCTTTGCTTCATATGTGATGCTCTTTGTTATCTTTTGTGCTGCAATATCGGCCGCTAATTCGGCTGTTTATGCCAGCTCGAGAATGCTATGGTCGATGGCTCAAGATGATTTAGCACCAAAATACTTTTCAGAAGTCAATAAACGAGGCGTGCCAACTAAAGGAATATTATTTATCGCAATTATTGCGTTAGTTTCGCTGTTTTCTAAATATATTGCTGCTGAAAAATTATATCTCTATCTGGTAGCAAGTACTGGACAAGTTGGTTGTTTTGCTTGGATTATTATTGCTTGGTGCCAATATCAATTTCGTAAGGGAGTGAATGAAGGCAAATACTCTGAAGATATGATCAAATTTAAATCTCCGCTATTTCCTTGGTTAGCGATGATTTCTATTACTGTTAACATTATTATTATTGGTGGGGTATGGTTTGGTGAATCAGGGCATTTTATTCTATTATCTGAGGTAATCTTAATTTTCGTAATTTTAGCTTCATATTACTTTTTCAAAAAACGTAAATCCGATTAACTTTATTATCAGTTTATGTAATCACCTTAACTATCAATTATAGGTGATTACTTACTGTTAGAATTGAACTTTTAATTATCTGAATTATAAAACTTATTTTAAAAATGCAGAGACGCCAGTAAATACAACTTGAGCGGCAATAGCTGATATTAATAACCCAGTAAGTTTTGACAAAATTGCAATACCAGTATTTTTTAAAACGTTAGCAATGCTTTTTGCGCATAGTAACATGGCATAAATACCGCTTGAGGCAATCAATAGCGAAAGGGCGCCAATCAGGTTTTGCATACCTACCGAACTTGTCCCCATAACAATAATCGTACCAATGGAGGCTGGTCCCATACATAAAGGTATTGCAAGAGGAACCACACTAATATCATCATCATCAGTATGAATTTTATTTTTTTCAGGTGAATCATTCATCAATGAAACAGCGGTAATAAATAGTAATGCTCCCGACCCAATTCTAAAAGCATCGAGTGTAAAACCAAACACACTAAACATGGCATTACCAAAAAAGAATAACACAATACCAATAATAAAAACGGCACACGATGTTTTAAGTGCAGTCTTTCGGCGTTGTTGTTCATCATATTGTTTAGTACCACTTAAGAATGCACTTAGCACTGCTGGTGGTGTCATTAACGCGAATAACTTGGTTGTGGTGGCGAGAATTTCAACAAGATAGTTATCCATAGTATTACCCTTTATAGCTTTAGATATTGCTTGAAATCTGTCAACAATTGTTGGCGGGAATCAACTATACACATAAAAACGGTCACCATAAAGGTGACCATATTTAATTGGATATAATTTTAATAGTTTATTAAATATTAACCAATTTGAATTAGTTAAGGCGCTCTTTAATACGAGCCGCTTTACCACGAAGTTCGCGTAAGTAGTAAAGTTTAGCTTGACGTACTTGACCACGACGTTTCACAGTAATTGAATCAACAGTTGGTGAGTGAGTTTGGAATACTCGTTCAACACCTTCGCCATTCGAAATTTTACGTACTGTAAATGCAGAATGTAAACCACGATTGCGAATTGCAATAACCACACCTTCATATGCTTGAAGACGTTTTTTGTTACCTTCAACAACCCATACTTTAACTTCTACCGTATCACCCGGACGAAAAGACGGGATGTCTTTTTTCATTTGTTCTTGTTCTAATTGCTGAATAATTGCATTTTTCATAATTTTGTCTCTTACTAGTTATACTGAAATATTAATGGCTCGGTTTATCACGATATTCACATTGGAATTCAGTGAGTAAACGTTGCTCTTCATCAGTCAGAGCTAGATTTTCAAGAAGATCTTCTCTTCTCAACCAAGTTCGTCCTAGTGATTGTTTCAATCGCCAGCGACGAATCGCTTCATGGTGACCAGACATTAACACATCAGGCACCGCCATTCCATCTAACACCTCAGGTCTGGTATAGTGTGGACAATCAAGTAAACCGTTTGCAAAAGAGTCTTCTTCTGCTGATGATTCATGATTCAATACACCTGGAATAAACCTTGCTAATGCATCAATCATTGTCATCGCCGGTAACTCACCGCCACTTAACACGTAATCCCCAATTGACCATTCTTCATCAATTTCGGTTTGGATAACGCGTTCATCTATACCTTCATATCGACCACAAATCAAAATCAATTTTTGATATTGTGACAACTCGCAAACACCTTGTTGGTTTAATTTGCGCCCTTGTGGGGAAAGATAGATTACTTTTGTATTTTCACCTGCTACTGCTTTCGCCGCATGAATCGCATCTCTAAGTGGTTGTACCATCATTAACATGCCGGGACCACCACCATAAGGCCTATCATCGACAGTCTTATGCTTATCATGCGCAAAATCGCGCGGGTTCCAATATTCTACTGTTAACAGTCCGTTTTTTACTGCTCGACCAGTTACACCATAACAGGTAATAGCTTGGAACATTTCGGGAAAAAGGCTAATTACGCCAATCCACATATTCTTACCATACCGATTAAAATGCGGGATCCCAATCGACCACAATCATTTTTGTTGTTAAATCAACTTGTTTAATAAATTGTTCTTCAACAAAAGGAATTAAACGTTCTGTTGCTCCAAATGCATCTTTTAGATTTGCTTTAACAACCAACACATCATTAGAACCGGTTTCCATTAAATCAGTTACTTGACCTAAATCATAACCGTTAATTGTTTTCACTCTACAGCCAATCAAATCTTTCCAATAGAAATCGCCTTGATTAAGCTCAGGCAATTCTTCTGCATCAACGAATACTTCAGCATTAGTTAACGCATTGGCTTGATCTCGATCATCAACGCTTTTGAGTTTGACAATCATATCTTGATTATGAGGCTTAAAGCTCTCAACGATTACTTCCTGCCATTTTCCAGCACGCTGGATATACCAAGGTTTGTAATCAAAAATACTATCTGGAAATTCTGTAAACGAAAAAATCCTGAGCCATCCACGAATGCCGTAGCTTGAACCAAGTTTACCAACAACGATTAGATTCTCAGTATTCATCTTTACACTATTACTTAATTAAGCAGCTTTTTGTGCTTGTTTGATCAATGTATTAACACGATCAGAAATAGTAGCACCTAAACCAACCCAATAATTTACGCGATCAAGATCTAAACGTAATTCTTCTGCTTTACCTTGTGCAATTGGATTAAAAAAGCCAACGCGCTCAATAAAACGACCATCACGTGGGTTACGGCTATCAGTGACAACTACTTGATAAAAAGGGCGCTTTTTAGAGCCACCACGAGCTAAACGAATAGTTACCATAACATCCTCTTAAATTAAAAAATAATCTTTCTTTTGCCCAACACGGACAAAATCAAAGCCCCAAAATTATACTCTTTCTAGCAAAAAGTGCAATGGCTGATTGTGTGTGAAAAAGTTAGGTAGCATCAGTTATCGACAAGCTTAGTTATAAATGAACATAAATTCATCTTTTTAACTAGTTATATTATAAATAATTAGCTTCATTGATAATGGTGAGCTTGCTTGCTATATAATGATATATTTTAAAAGTGATGGTTGATCTTTAAGACTTTTTCCGGAACAAAGCTCGTTTTAACACGTCAAAAAATCCTAACGCTTTGACCATTTTTTTGCTATCAACATAGACACGCATTGCTCTTAATACTTTTTTGGGCTCTTTGGACGCGAAAGCGAACGTGCCGTCTTTTTTGGTTTGTATGGAGTAACGAGATATCCACTTACCTTTAAAAAATACCGATGCGATAACATAATCGACCTCTTCCCAAGGAATTTGAATATATTTCCGAGGATCGCGTTGATGATAGAATTCGAACGCCTTATCACCAATCATAATCTGGCCATATTCTGAAAAACCTGAAAAAGCAGTCGCTTTTACTGTTAAATCTACTTTGGTATTTAATGATTGAACCATTTAGCTACTTATATCCATTATTTTAATCTGAGTTGCTAAGGCACCCTTTTCTCATTATTTATGGAGAAAAGGGTGATTTATGTTTGAGGAAAAACAGCAATTTTGCTTAAAAAGTGCGCTCCTCAACTTTTTTAGTCAACATTGTTGGCTTTATAAAAGACCAATAACATGACCAGTAACACCGACTAAGAATAGTGCAAGAATAATTATAATAGGTGATACTTTTTTACGAAGTAACCACATACAGAAGAACGTTAATAGTAATGGCACAAGTCCAGGAATTAGCTGATCTAAGTTATTTTGTAAAGTCGTTACTTTGTCTTGACTAAGTGCGAGCCCATCTTGCATTTGCATCAATGCTTTTTGTATACCTTCGGCACCAGCAGGTAGGGAATTCCAGTCAATAAATGCACCATTATCTAATTTTACTGTGGATACGACTGGTTGGAATTTTATTGATACCCACCTTTGTACTAAAGCCGCCAGTACAAACATCCCCAAGATAGACGCACCTTTAGTGATTTTTTGGAGTACACCACCACTTAAGTTATCGGTAATTTTAGAACCAGTACGGTAACCTAATTCTTGGGTAAACCACATGAAGCACATGCGAATAATGTTCCAAAGTAGGAAGAATAGAATTGGACCTAGAATATTACCACTTAAGGCAAGTGAGGCACCTAGTCCACCAAGCATAGGACGAAGTGTAAACCAGAAAACTGGATCACCAACCCCAGCTAAAGGTCCCATCATTCCCACTTTTACCCCTTGAATAGTGACATCATCTACAGGCGCACCATTAGCACGTTCTTCTTCTAGGGCTAAAGTCACACCAAGTACAGGCGATGCTAAATAAGGATGTGTATTGAAAAATTCTAAATGGCGTTTAAGTGCTGCCGAACGATCTTCTTTTGTGGTATATAATTTTTTGATAGCAGGAATCATTGAATAAACCAAGCCACCATTTTGCATACGTTCGTAGTTCCAAGAACCTTGAAGGAAAGTTGAACGCCAAGCTACCGATAAACGGTCTTTTTTCGATAAATGAATTCGATCTGTCATGTTCTTCTCCAAGTTCTTAGTAATCATTTAAAATATCATCAAGTGGATCGCCTTTACTACCAGCATTTGATGAATTGCCACGTTCAGAAAGATTTAGATAAATTAGTGCTAGAGCAATACCTAGAGCACCAATTGCAATCAAGGTTAATTGTGATATCGCGGCAACAACAAAACCAATAATGAAAAATGGCCAAACTTCACGACTTGCCATCATATTAATTACCATCGCGTAACCAACAGCCACTACCAAGCCTCCACCAATACCCATACCTTCGGATAGCCATTTAGGCATTGAATTTAATGCGTCTTTTACCACTTCAGCAGGAATAAATAACAGCGCTGCTGCTGGTATTGCAATACGTAAACCTTGTAAACAAACCCCTAATATTTGTAACCATTCGATTCTACGGATATTACCTTGCTCTGCTGCAGCATCCATTAAATGCACTAATGGGACGGCAATAGTTCGCACAATCATCGTTAAAAATAAGCCAGCAACTGCTAGTGGGATGGCAATAGCGATAGCTGTCGATACTCCAGCCTCACCTTGTCCACCAAGAACTAAAATAATAGATGAAGCAACAGCAGCAAGCGCGGCATCAGGTGCAACCGCTGCGCCAATATTTGCCCAGCCTAATGCTATCATCTGTAATGAACCACCTAACATTACGCCAGCTTCTAGATTTCCTGTTACTAAACCAATTAGTGAACAAGCAACTAATGGTTGATGGAATTGGAATTGGTCTAAAATACCTTCCATTCCAGCTAAGAACGCAATAACTATCACTAAAATGATAGCAATAATTGATAAAGTCATAATAATAACCCCTTAATTAAACTAATTCTTTTGTTCAGCTAATTCTTGTTTCGCTTTCTTTAATAATTCATCCATATTATCCTCAGAATCATTAGGTACTTTGCGAATATCGAATTTCACATTTTTCGCTTTTAATTTCTCGAATGTATCAACATCTTCAGCGCTCATTGATAGCACTTTGTTGACCATTACCTTGCCGACAGAATGCGCCATTGAACCAACATTTAATGTTTGAATATCAACACCGCCATCTATAGCGCGAAGTACATCTTCAGGGTTTTCGAAAAGTAATAAGGCTTTGGTGTTACCAAAACGGGGATCATGCGCAACTTCAATAATTTTTTTAATTGGCACAACATTGGCTTTAACACCAGGAGGTGCGGCTTCTTCAATCAGTTTTTTCCTTAATTCATCTTTGGCAACTGAGTCTGAAACCACAATAATACGATTAGGGTTAGTCGCTTTAGTCCAAGAGGTTGCCACTTGTCCATGTAACAAGCGTGAATCAACACGCGCTAATACAATTTTCAATTTACCATCGCCTAAAACAGTACCTTCAGGGATAGTGCTTGTTTGTTGATTGTTTGGCGTTGTTTTAGCTGCCACTTCAACCGTTGTTCTAATACCATCTTGGGCTGATTCAATAATGGCGGCAGCCACTTCTTTGGCGGTCTCCATCGATAAACGTGATGAGTATGCCTCAATCAACATTGGAAGATTTAAACCTGCAACGATAGCCCAATTTGGATGTTCACCACAGAGTGTATTGGCTTGGTTAAATGGTGTTCCACCCCATAAGTCGACTAAAAAAAGCACTTCATTTTGATCATCGAAAGTAGCAATTGCTGCCAGCATCCGTTCCTTTAAGCTTTCAGGACTATCACTTGGATGCAAAGTAACGGCTTTAACGTTTTCTTGCTCTCCAAATATCATCGTCCCTGATTGTAAAATACCTTCAGCAAACTCACCATGAGTTGCCAAGATTATTCCAACCATAACGTACCTCCCAGTTTTTTATATTATTGCTAATATAAAGTTAATAAAATAAATCTATTTACTTATTTTAGTTAACAATATGATTTATAAATTCGATCTTCATCAAGGTTTGATAAAATATATCGCTAAATTTTAAAATAATCTTTCTTTATCAGAACAGTAATATTTGTGTAATGCTAAGAAAGATTATTTATTGCTTTGTTCTAATGCTTTACGGATAAAACCATTATTTTGTTGTAATGCTGTTTTTGCTTGCTGAGCTGTTAACCCTGCAAGAATCATTAAAATAGCTGTTTTACAATTTTTGTTACATTGACTTAGTGTTGAAATAGCCGTCTCCCGACTACAATCGGTTGCTTGCATGACAATTGATATTTGACGTTCTACGAGTTTAGCATTAGTGGCCTCAACATCAACCATTAAATTACCGTAAACCTTACCAATTTTAATCATGCTGGCTGTGGTTAACATATTAAGTACTAATTTTTGTGCTGTACCGGCTTTCATTCTTGATGAACCGCTAACTACTTCTGCGCCAACAATTGGGGTAATGGCAATATTGGCCAAGTTAATCATCGGTGCATTGGGGTTGCAACATAAGCTAATTACTGTTGAACCCAGTGATTGAGCATATTGCATACCGCCGATAACATAAGGTGTGCGTCCACTTGCTGCGATACCTACTAAAATATCTTTTTTGCTAAAATTGATATTTTTTAGATCATTAACTGCTAGCTCAGGTGAATCTTCTGCATTTTCAACCGCTTTAAATATGGCAGGGTGCCCGCCAGCAATTAATCCAACGACTTGTTCTGGAGGCGTTCCGTAAGTAGGTGGGCACTCGCTCGCATCTAAAATACCTAATCGTCCAGAAGTGCCGGCACCAAGGTAAATTAAACGGCCATGATTTAAGAAAGCCTGGCTGATTGCATCTACCGCATTGGCTATATTAGCTAATTGTTTTTCGACTGCGATTGCCACTTTTTTATCTTCATTATTGATAATTTGAAGTATTTCAAGGGTGGATGCGCAGTCGATGTTCTCGCTCGCACTATTGCGATTTTCGGTGATCATTGCCGATAAATTAATGTTTGACATGTGATTTTAAACCTAACCATACAAACCCGATAAGAATGGCAAATAGCATACCAAAACCTACACCGATTGTAATAACAGATAATCCACAAGCAATAGCTAACGTATAAGCGCTGAGCATAATCATCATTGCACTATATTCGCTTAAGTTTTGTATCGAAATTACACTACCAGCACCAATAAGCTCTTTCCCCATTTTTTGAATTAATGCATTTAGTGGGACTAAAAAATAACCACCTAAAGCACCAATAATCACTAATAGAATATAAGAACTCGTCATATTGCTTTGCAAGGTAAATGCAATGACGGCAAACCCCATTAATATTCCTGCTGGAATACACCGTAATGTATTGGATATTGAAACCATAGCACTAGCAAGGCCAGCACCAACAACAATACCTATTGCCACAACAGCATTTAGATTTGTTGGGGTTGAGTTGTCAGTAATACCTAACACAATTGGCACCCAGCTAATTAATAAAAAGCGCAAGGTAATACCCGCTCCCCAAAATAGGCTAGTGCCAAGTAAAGTATAAAGTGCTTGTTTATTATTGAAAATGATTTTAAAGGTTTTAGCAAAATCCTTTATCATACTCATAAACTTCCACTCAATGTCTTTTCGAGCGACAGGAAGTTTAGGAATAAAAATATTGGCTATAACAGCTAGGCCATACATTATTACACAAGTAAGTAATGCCAATGTGATGTTTAAGTCAGCAATATGGCCTCCAGCAAGTGAGCCTAGTAAAATAGCTGCAATTGTTGATGCTTCAATTAAACCATTTGCTTTCACTAAATTATCGCCTGAGGTTAGCTCACCTAAAATACCATATTTTGCTGGTGAATAACCGGCTGCTCCCACACCGACTAGAAAATAACCTAAAAATGGATTGATATTTAGGCAAATAACAGCAGCACCTAATAATTTAATACCATTTGAGATCATCATCGCTCTGCCTTTAGACATGCTGTCAGCAAATTGACCAACAAATGGCGAAAGAAGGATGAAAGGGATGACAAAACCGATTTGTAATGCCGATTGGCTCCACTCTGGATAATTGAGTTGTTTAATAAAAGCTAATATTGCAAAGAAAATAGCATTATCAGCAAAGGCTGAAAAAAACTGGGCTAGCATGGTTGCAGCCATGCCAACGGTTAATAAAGGCTGTTTATTCATAGTGAATCCTTGCTATTATTCATTTTCATCAGCCATTTTGCGTAGCGTAATAAAATCGATTTTGCCAGTACCAAGCAATGGTAATTCTTTAACCACACGAATATCTCTAGGAATGGCTAATGCAGGAATACCTAAATCTTGTGCTGCCTGATTAAGCTGTTCTCGAGTTAATGTAGTTGAAGTAGTAAATAGCACAAGCGCTTCACCTTTAGCTGCGTCAGCTTTTACTGTAGCGCCATGCATGGCATCAGGATCGACTTTTCTAGCTAGCGCTTCAACACTTTCCAGTGAAACCATTTCACCCGCAATTTTAGCAAAGCGTTTTAATCTTCCTTTAATTGTTAAAAACTCATCTTTATCAATATCTACGATATCGCCAGTATCATACCAGCCTTTTTCTGCATTACCATTTTCATCAATGGCAACAGGCTCTTCAAGTACGCCGGGTTTTTCAACTCGTAAATAACCTTTCATTACGTTAGGTCCTTTAAGCTGTAATTCCCCGCCATTGGTAATCCCTGGGATAGGTATCAATCTTGATTGCATTCCTGGCAATAGACGACCAACAGTTCCGGCTTTAAATGCCATTGGCACATTAAGGGCAACAACTGGTGCACATTCGGTTACGCCATAACCTTCTAAGATTCGAATGCCATATTTATCTTTCCACTGTTCTCGCACCGCTTCGGAAAGTTTTTCAGCGCCGGCAACCACATAACGTAATCGCATAAAATCATAAGGATGAGCGTAGCGAGCATAATTGGCTAAAAATGTTGGTGTGCCAAATAACACGGTACAGTTTTGGTCATAAATGATTTCTGGCACCATACGATAATGTAATGGGTTCGGATATAAAAAGGTACGACTTCCAGAAAACAACGGTAAAAATAAGCCGGCAGTAATACCAAAAGCATGGAATAATGGCAATGCGGACATAAAACGGTCAGCCGGTGTCGGATCGATAACGGTACGAATCTGTTCAACATTTGCCAATAAACTACCATGGCTGTGCACTACACCTTTAGGATTGCCTTCTGAGCCTGATGTAAATAACACTAAAGCTTCGTCATCACTTGATTGTTGACGTTTCACTAAACGTGGAATGTATTGATGAAGTGCAACATAAAGTTTATCAACAAAAGTCAAACTACTACGCAAGTCCTCAAGGAAATACCAATTTACGTCCTTAATTTCTTCTAATAGATAATCAAGCTTACCTTTTTGAATAAATTTGCGTGAAGTAATGATCGTTTTTATTTCAGCCGCAGTAATTGCACAGGTTAACCCTTTAGTTCCTGCTGTATAATTAAGCATGGCTGGAATACGATTTTTGACTGATAGACCAAAAATAGTTGCAACAGTAATCGTTGCATTAGGGAGCAATAAACCAACTCTTTCTTTTTGTTTGGTAATCTTAGAAATAATGCAACTAACACCGATAATTTGCTTAAGCAAGTTTCGATAAGAGGCTTCGTGAGTGGTAGGATCTTGAACCATTCGCGATTTTACCCCATAGCGAACTTGGGCTTCGAGCAACGCTTCAAAAAGTGTCAATTTTGGTCGACTTGCCATTCTGGCATTCATCATAATTTGATGTAATTTTTCACCAGCAATATATCGTCGTTCACTTGCTTTTGGTGCATCAGGCATTGGGATTGATGTTGGTTCCAATACATGAATTGTAATTTTAGGAAATAGATGACGTTTAAATAAGCCTTTTAAACGGCTAGTTAACGTAAATTCTGCACCTTCAATCCAGACAGGTACAATCGTTGCTTGAGAACGAGCAGCAACAAATGCTGCACCGTCATAAATCTTCATTAATGAGCCGGTTATGGTAATTCGACCTTCCGGGAAAATAACAATTGGTCGTCCTTTTTCAATTTCACGAACTAACCTTTTAATCGCCATTGGACTTAATGGATCCATTGGCACAAAATCAACGTAACGTTTGGCTAAACGGACTAGCCAATGATCAATGTAGCCTGCGTAGATAGCAAATACTGGTTTAACTGGTAAAAATACGCCGATTAAAATGCCGTCTAGGAAGGAAACATGATTAGGTGTGATAAGTAATCTGTCTTGTTTTAAATTATTGAGATTCCCTTGAATCTTTACATGAAATAAAATTTTTAGAAAAAACTTTAATATTTTAAATAACATCTGATTTCTCAATTTCCGTACAAAATTGTACTTTGTAATAATAATGAAAATAAATTAAATATACAAGAAAGCGAAAATTATCAATTTATATTGATATTAAACAAGAGTTTTTAATTTTTTGTTGGTAAGATTAAATAATGGATAATAAATAATATGAAAATAAATATTAAATAAGGAATCGAAATGTTAATTTTAACTGCCCAAGATATTCAACAATTCTATACTATGAAAGATGCCGTTGCAGCGGATAAACAAGCACTGAAAATCTATACTCAAGGTAATAGTGAAGTTCCATTACGCATCAACTTTGACATGCAAAAAGGGCAATGTTTGATTATGCCTGCTCATATAAAAGAAAATGATGTGGTTGGCTTGAAAATTGTCTCGGTTTTTCCTGATAACCCGAAACTTGGTAAGCCATCTGTTCCCGCGCAAGTGTTTATGATCGATCCGTTAACAGGCGAAATTTGTGCGATGTTAGATGGCACATTTGTGACCCAATTACGCACAGGCGCGGTACAAGGTGCAGCTACCGATTTATTAGCCAGAAAAGATGCTAAACGTGCTGTATTAATTGGTACTGGTGGACAAGCTGCTTCACAGTTAGAAGCGATGTTAACCGTCCGTCAATTGACTGATGTGGCGATCTTTGGGCTTGATGTCAATAAAGGCAAGCAATTTACTGAAGAGATGAAAAAACGATTCGCTCATTTTTCCACTAACCTCTATTTTTCGAACGATTTGGATGAAGATATTCGCCAAGCAGATATCATTACCTCTGTCACCACATCAAAAGTTGTGACATTCAATGGCGATTTGGTTAAACCAGGAACACATATCAATGGAGTAGGTGCTTACACGCCAGAAATGCACGAAATACCAAGTAATATTGTTAAAAATGCTGATATTCGCGTACTTGATACCAAAGATGGTGTATTTTCTGAGGCGGGTGATATTATCGATCCAATTAATCAACATTTAGTTACAAAACAAGATTTTTATGAATTAGGTGATTTAGTTATTGATCCACAAAAATGTCGCCAAAACGATCAACAAATCACGTTATTTAAAAGTGTGGGAACGGCAGTATTAGATGTCTATGTTGGTTATGATATTTACCAGAAAGCCAAGGAAAAGGGCCTAGGAATGAGTGTTTAAAACGCCTACCAAAAACCACGACATATCAAAAAAAGTTGAGGAGCGGGGTTTTTGAGATCTTAAATTAGTGTTAGCCTTGTTTTTATTGAACTTAGTAGCAGGTTAATCATTAAAAAAAGTTGAGGAACGGGGTTTTTGAGATCTTAAATTGGTGTTAGTCGTGTTTTTATTAAACTTAGTAACAGGTTAATCATTAAAAAAAGTTGAGGAACGGGGTTTTTGAGATCTTAAATTAGTGTTAATTCTGTTTTTATTAAACTTCATAATAGGTTAATTATAAAAAAAGTTGAGGAGAGGGGTTTTTAAAGATCTAAGACTCGCTTTTTAATTCTTGTTTTTGTGAGCGACCCAATAATGACATGGCTGCAAGTTTTGGATCTTTATGTTCGTAAAGCACTTTATAGATTTGTTCTGTGATAGGCATATCAACATGATATTTTTGAGCTAATGCCCAAACTTCTTTAGTATTTCGGCAACCCTCAACCACTTGAGCAATAATATCTTGTGCTTCTTGAATGGATTTGTTTTGACCTAATAAAATACCAAATCGACGATTTCGGGACTGATTATCTGTACAAGTAAGTACCAAATCGCCTAAACCAGCCATCCCCATAAACGTGGCAGGATCGGCCCCAAGAGCTTCGCCTAATCGCATCATTTCGGCAAGTCCGCGGGTTATTAAAGCTGTTCTCGCATTTGCACCAAAACCCAGCCCATCGGACAAACCAGCACCAATTGCAATAACATTTTTTACCGCGCCACCAAGTTGAACGCCAATAAAGTCTTTACTGCTATAAACACGAAATGATTTACTACAGTGAAATAAATTTTGGAGTTCAGTTAAAAATTGATCATCGGTTGAGGCAACGGTTACTGCTGTTGGTAAGCCTGATGCAACTTCTTTAGCGAAAGTAGGGCCTGAAATAACCGCTAATGGGATTTTATCACCCAATACTTCTCTGGCAACATCTTGTAATAGTCGACCGGTATCGACTTCAAGTCCTTTGGTTGCCCAAACAATTTTGCTATCTTTTCTTAAAAATGGTTTGATTTGTTTAAGAATGCTACCAAATGCGTGGCTTGGAACAACAATTAATAAAATTGGTGAAGCTGAAACGGCAGTTTTAAGATCCGCTTCAACTTGAAGTTGGTCAGGAAAAGAAATATCCGGTAAAAATTGTCTATTTTGTCTATCATGTTGCAAAATAGCCATCTTATCTGGGTTATGTCCCCATAATAAAGTTGAGTGGCCATTTCGTGCCAGTAATATTGCCAGCGAGGTCCCATAAGAACCTGCGCCAATCACTGTCACTGCTGCATTTTTATTCATAAACATAGACTTTATTAACTAGTAATTACTGTAAAGTTTCAGTCGATTCGGTTTTAGCTTCTTGCTGTTGCAAATAGCTAATGAATAAAGCTTCAAAATTTACAGGTTCTAAATTAAGTTGTGGGAAAGTTCCTTTATTTACTAAGCTTGAAATAACTTCACGCGCATAAGGGAATAAAATATTAGGACAATAAGCACCTACACAATGTTGAATTTGAGCATCGTCAAATCCGATAAGCGAGAAAATACCTGACTGAGTCACTTCACAAATATATACAACTTCTTCTTGTTGTTTTACGGTTACTGTGACACGTAAAGAAACTTCATGCACACCTTCACTCAACGCTTGTGATGATGAATTTAGTTCTAAATTCATTTCTGGTTGCCATTGTTTTGTGAAAATTTCTGGAACGTTGTTTGTTTCAAATGAAACATCTTTGGTATAAATGCGTTGAATAGCAAATTGTGTTTCAGGTGTATTGTTTTGTTCTGTCATGATAAAACCTTATTTTAATATTATATTATTTTCTAACTAATGGTAAGTTTTCGCCGTTCCATCCAGCAATACCATCTTTTAATGTAAATACATGCAAAAAGCCCTGTTTGACTAATACTTCACCAATGCTTGCTGATGTTAAACCATTATCATCAACCACGATGATAATATCTTCTTTAAATTTTTCAATGGTTTTTGCGCTAGCATTTTTAATGTCAACGGGTAAAATGTTGTGAGATTCAGTAATATGCCCTTTTTTGAAACTATCTGCTGAGCGAATATCGACAATAACTGCGTTTTCTTTGTTGATCATACTAATTGCTTGCGCGTTATTAATTATTTTCACTTTTGATAATTTACTTTTCACGGTCATTACAATGATTGCAACGAATAACACAATCCAACCTAATGAAAGTAAAAGGTGATTTTGGATAAAAGGTATAATTTCGAGTGTAACAAAGTCCATACTTTTATGATTACCTATTATTATTAAAAATAGGTTAAGATTATAACGATATTGTCTACTGAAATATAGACCTAAAGGGAGAAATCTTATTTTAAGCTAATAAGATTTAAAAGTTTTAAGGATTGAAACTATGTTATTTAAAAGATTTATTTTGTTGCCATTCATTTTCGTTACTTTAATTTCGTCAGCATTAGCAGAATCAAATAATCTTAATACTGACGAAATACTAAGCCTAGAGGAACTAAAGGAAGATAGTCAATCTAGTTCATTAGGGTTTGATCCGAATCTAACTTGTCGAGACTTTTTCCATGAAATTGATCCAAATGCCCCTGATTTTTTTCAATATGAAAAGTGTAGGACAACCGACTATGGGCAAACATGGCCTATTGAGGTTATTTATAAAGTTGAAGGTAAATATGCTAAGCAAGCTCATGAATATTTAATTAAGACTATGGGAATGGGCGATTTGAAATTCGTATGTTGTTATTGGGAACAACTAAAACCAGTAGCAATTGTCAATCCAAAAGATAATGTATTATATGAGGCTACATTTATTTCGGAAGAAACCCTAAAAAAGGATTGGGATAAAACAACCTTTTATTTAATAATAAAAGGTTATCGAAAAGAATCGTAGATCATTCAAAAGAGTTAGCAAATTCACTTTTCATTAATGGCACCAAAATGTAACGCAAGTAGCAGTATGTTACATTTTGGTGCATTATTTTGGTGCCATGTGCATTATTTTGGTGCATTAATGTTAATTTTTGCTATTATCTAACCAATAAAAACCGTTCAAAAATAGTGGTTAAAAAATTGGCATCAAATTTGCATATAATTTAATAAATAGGCAAATATGCCTTTGAACTGAACATTTATTTTATATGTCCTCAATGGAGAAGCTACATGTCTACACAAAAAGTTTTTACACTAATAAAAGAAAACGATGTTAAATTTGTTGATTTACGTTTTACTGATACTAAAGGTAAAGAACAACACGTTACCATTCCAGTTAGTCAAATTGACGCAGATTTTTTTGAAGATGGTAAGATGTTTGATGGCTCTTCAATTGCAGGTTGGAAGGGGATTAACGAATCAGATATGGTGTTAATGCCAGATGCATCAAGTGCCGTGATTGACCCATTTTTTGAAGATGTGACATTGAATATTCGTTGTGACGTTTTAGAGCCAGCAACATTACAAGGCTATGATCGTGACCCGCGCTCAATTGCTAAACGCGCTGAAGAGTTTTTAAAATCATCAGGCATTGCTGATACTGTTATTTTTGGACCAGAACCAGAATTCTTCCTATTTGATGATGTGCGTTTTGGAACGCCGATGTCAGGTAGTTTTGTTCATATTGATGATATTGAAGCTGCTTGGAACTCAGGTACTAAATACGAAGAAGGTAACAAAGGTCACCGTCCAGGTGTTAAAGGTGGTTACTTCCCGCTTCCTCCTGTTGATTCATCACAAGATATCCGTTCTGAAATGTGTTTAATTATGGAGCAACTAGGTTTAGTTGTTGAAGCTCATCACCATGAAGTTGCAACTGCTGGTCAAAATGAGATTGCTTGCCGTTTCAATACATTAACTAAAAAAGCTGACGAAGTGCAAATCTATAAATATGTTGTACAAAATGTTGCACATGCTTATGGTAAAACCGCGACATTTATGCCAAAACCAATGTTTGGTGATAATGGTTCTGGTATGCACTGCCATCAATCACTTGCTAAAGATGGTGTGAACCTTTTTGCTGGTGATAAATATGCTGGCCTTTCTGAAATGGCTTTATTCTATATCGGTGGTATTATCAAACACGCTAAAGCAATTAATGCTTTTGCTAATCCAGCAACTAACTCTTATAAACGTTTAGTACCGGGTTATGAAGCACCTGTTATGCTTGCATATTCTGCTCGTAACCGTTCTGCATCAATTCGTATCCCTGTTGTTACTAGTCCTAAGGCTCGTCGTATCGAAGTTCGTTTCCCAGATCCAGCTGGTAACCCATACTTATCATTTGCTGCACAGTTAATGGCTGGTTTAGATGGTATTATCAATAAGATTCATCCGGGCGATGCGATGGATAAAAACTTATATGACTTACCACCAGAAGAGTCTAAATTAATTCCACAAGTTGCAGGTTCACTTGAAGAAGCGTTAAATGCTTTAGATGCGGATCGTGAATTCTTAACCCGTGGTAATGTGTTTACTAATGACACTATCGATGCTTATATCGATTTAAAACGCCAAGATGTTGATCGTGTACGTATGACTCCGCATCCGGTTGAATTTGAATTGTACTATAGCCTATAAGTCATTATTTTATTATTTGAAGTTTTAACCACCGCTGTTTGGCGGTGGTATCTAATGAGAACGGAGTGCTTACGATGACATTTGATAATGAATCTGATGCGAATCTTGTTCTCGACTCTATGATAACCAATATTTTATTACTTGATAAAAAGCTCAATATTCTTTATGCCAATACTGCGGCACAACAATTACTAGCCCAAAGTTCTAAAAAAATATTAGAAAGTTGTCTTCCTGATTTGTTAGGGTATTTTTCGTTAGACCTTGATTTAATGCAAAATGCCTTAGATCAAAACCAAGGTTTTACCGATAGTGAAGTAAATTTAGTGATAAATAATGAACTACATATTTTATCATTGACGGCACAACTGCTTGCTAATGGTCATATTTTGATCGAAATGGCACCACTTAATAGCCATAAAAAACTAAGCCAAGAACAATTACAACAAGCTCAACAAAATGCAGCACGTGAGCTAGTCCGAGGACTTGCCCATGAAATTAAAAACCCATTAGGTGGGCTTAGAGGTGCAGCGCAACTATTATCACGTGAACTGCCTAAAAATGAGTTGCAAGACTATACACAAATTATTATTGAACAAGCAGATAGATTAAGGAATCTTGTTGATAGGTTATTAGGTCCACAACAACGTTTACAACAAAAACAGCAGAATATTCACCAAGCTATTGAGCGAATTTATGCGCTTTTAAGTTTAGAAAAGCCGTCAAACGTAACGATTATACGTGATTATGATCCTAGTCTGCCTGAATTAGTACATGACTCTGAACAGATTGAACAGGTAGTTTTAAATATCATTCGTAATGCGATACAAGCGATTGGTTCGAAAACAGGCTCTATCACAATAAGAACGCGAACGGCATTTCAGGTTACTTTACATGGTCAGCGTTACCGACTTTGTGCGCGCATCGATATTGAAGATAATGGACCTGGTGTTCCAGTTCATATTCAAGATACTCTTTTTTATCCGATGGTAAGTGGTTATGAAGGTGGTAATGGTATCGGTTTGTCGATTGCTCATAATATTATCGATCAGCACCATGGAAAAATTGAGTTTAATAGTTGGCCAGGCCACACAGAGTTTTCTATCTATCTGCCCATCAAACAATGAGGTTAATTGAAATGAATGTTTGGATTGTTGATGATGATAGTTCGATTAGATGGGTGTTAGAAAAAGCACTTACTAATGCTCATTTTAATTGCATCAGTTTTTCAAGTGGTCAAGAAGTGATTGATGCTTTAGTGAATCACCCACAAAAACCAGCCGTTATATTATCTGACATAAAAATGCCTGGGATTGATGGCTTATCTTTACTTAATTATATTAAAGAGCAAATGCCCAATTTGCCTGTGATTATTATGACGGCGCATTCCGATCTTGATGCCGCTGTTAATGCTTACCAAAAAGGTGCTTATGATTATATTCCTAAGCCTTTTGATGTTGATGAAGTTATTCAACTGGTGGAACGAGCTATTTTACAAACTCAAAGCAATAAACCGAGCAGTCCTTCTAGCAGTAAAGCTTCTACTGGTATTATCGGTGAAGCTCCATCAATGCAGGAAGTGTTTCGTATTATTGGGCGACTTTCAAAATCATCTATTAGTGTGCTGATTAACGGCGAATCAGGAACGGGTAAGGAGCTAGTAGCTAAAGCATTGCATACCCATAGTCCACGTTCTCAGTCACCTTTTATTGCACTGAATATGGCTGCCATTCCAAAAGATTTGATTGAATCTGAATTGTTTGGTCATGAAAAAGGCGCATTCACTGGTGCTGCCCAAATAAGGCATGGTCGTTTTGAGCAAGCCAACGGTGGTACGCTATTTTTAGATGAAATTGGCGATATGCCGTTAGATGTGCAGACGCGATTATTAAGAGTGCTTGCCGATGGTCAATTTTATCGAATCGGTGGTTATTCACCGGTTAAAGTTGATGTTCGTATTATTGCCGCAACCCATCAAGATCTTCAAGCGAGAGTAAGGGAAGGTAAGTTTAGAGAAGATTTATTCCATCGCTTAAATGTTATTCGTATTTTATTACCGCCATTACGAGATAGAGCACAAGATATTCCAAAACTGGCTGAACATTTTTTACGTACTACTGCCAAAGAGTTAGGCGTCGAAAGTAAAGTGCTGAGTCCTGAAGCGCTTAATTTATTATGTATGTTTAATTGGCCGGGCAATGTTAGGCAATTGGAAAATGTTTGTCGTTGGGTGACTGTAATGTCGTCAAATAATGAAATTTTTGTTCAAGATTTACCTCCAGAACTTTTACAGTTATCGGTGCCTGCTACATCTGTTAATTATGACATTAATACCCATCCTCAGCCGTTAACAGATTGGAAAACGATGCTCGAACAGTGGGCTAAGCAAGCATTATTAGCGGGCCAAACAGGGATATTGACACAAACCGTTAGTGAAGTTGAACGGATTTTATTGAAATGCGCACTTAATTTTACTCGTGGTCACAAACAAGATGCTGCCAACCTTTTAGGTTGGGGACGAAATACGTTAACCAGAAAGCTTAAAGAATTATCCGAAGATTCCAATTATTAATTGACGTAGAATTGATCAATAATCAGCCTTTAATTTAATATTATTGGCTGATGTTTTTATAAGCTTATTAATTATTGATTTTTTTGTTTATCAAAGTTCATTGAACACTTATTTATTTTTAGTTACAATTCAGTCTAAATGATAATCATTCTATTTATCATTTACGCGCTTTTGAACTAAGCTAATAATTAGGAGTTACAATGTTTTCATCTATCAAATTTAAATTTTTAGTATTACTAACCGCTTTATTTGCTTTAGTTGGTTGTGATGATAAAAAAGAAGTACCTGCCGCTAATAAAGCTTCAATCGTTGTTGAACATGCTCAAGGTAAAACAGACGTTCCTGAAAATCCGAAAAAAGTGGTAGTGTTTAATGTAGCAACACTTGATATTATTGATGCATTAAATATTCCCGTTACTGCGGTTCCTCAATCTGATGTGCATTTCCCCGAGTTCTTATCTAAATATGCTGATAAAACTTATACCAATGTCGGTACATTATTTGAACCAAATTATGAAGTATTAAGTTCATTACAACCTGATGTGATTATTGCAGGTGGTCGTGCCACTGATGTATATAAAAAATTAAGTGATATTGCACCGACAATTTCGCTTGATATTGATCCTAATAATTTTGTGGCTAGTTTGACGCAGCGTACTGAGCAGTTAGGTAATATTTTTGGTAAACAAGCAGAAGCTAAAAAACTAATTGCTGATTTTAATCAGAAAATTGATAGCTTAAAACCAAAAACTAGCACTGCTGGAACGGCTTTAGTGATTATGGTTAATGGCGGCAAAATGTCTGCATATGGCCCTAAATCGCGTTTTGGTTTTATTTTTGATGTATTAGGTTTTGAACCTGCAACAACATTCCAAGAAGCAGGACGTCATGGTAATGCAGTAACTTCTGAATTTGTATCAAGTGTTAATCCACAATGGATATTTGTGCTTGATAGAGATAACGCAATTGGTAATAAAGAAGCACAGTCTGCACAACAGGTTTTAAATAACGAATTAATTCAAAAAACCGATGCATGGCAACAAAACCATATTGTTTATTTAGATTCTACTTCTATGTATATCTCTGGTGGTATTCAAACTTATAGTCGTTTGATGGATCAAATAAGTGATGTTTTACAAAAATCATCAGCAAATTAATATAAATCATGTCTAAAACGGTTTACTTTATTGCAGGCATTGTTTTTTTATTCGCAATGGCTGCATTAAGCCTTTTTATTGGTGCTGGGCACGTTACGTTAGCTGATTTATGGTCTGACAGTAATATGCGACAGATCTTTTTTGTTAGTCGAGTACCTAGAACAGTGGCATTATTATTAGCTGGCAGCGCCATGAGCGTTGCTGGTTTAATTATGCAACTCCTTACCCAAAATCGATTTGTGGAACCTTCGTTAGTAGGTACAACTCAGTCGGCTAGCCTTGGTTTATTAGTGATGATAGTGCTTGCACCTGGTGCAAGTGTGATGATGAAAATGGTGGTTGCCAGCTTATTTGCTATGGCGGGCACAATGTTATTTATGTTCATTTCTCGCAAAATTGTTTTTAAATCTGCCCTGATGGTCCCTCTTATTGGGATTATGCTAGGTGCGGTAATTAGTGCCATTTGTACTTTTTTTGCGATGTATTTTGACCTATTACAATCACTTGGAGGTTGGGAGTCAGGAGATTTTTCCGGAATATTGCAAGGCCGTTATGAGTTATTATGGTTAGTCGGAGGTATTACTCTACTCGCTTGTTGGAGTGCAGATCGGTTCACGGTTGCTGGTTTAGGTAGAGACTTTTCGGTTAATGTTGGGCTTAATTATAATCGAGTCATGTTAACTGGCCTTGTTGTTATCGCTTTGATAGGCGGAATAGTCGTTGTGGTGGTTGGTGTATTGCCATTTTTAGGACTGATTGTTCCCAATATTGTCAGTTTATTATTTGGTGATAATGTTAGAAAAACGATTCCTTGGATCTGTTTATTAGGCAGTGGGCTTGTCTTGCTATGTGATATTATTGGACGCGTTATCCGTTATCCATTTGAAATACCAGCCAGTGCCATTCTTGGTGTAGTAGGGGCTATTATTTTTTTAGTATTGTTGAGTAAAAAACGTCATGCTAGTTAATCAAAAACGCCATATTTCTAGCCGAAAAACAGTATGGTTATTACTTGGTATTGCCGTGCTTTGTGTTGTTTTTTTCATGACATTTAATTTAAAAGGCAATATCAGCTACATTTTGACACACCGGACTTGGATTGTATTAACGATGATTTTAGTTGCTTTTTCGGCGGCAACGTCAACATTACTTTTCCAAACTGTTACGAATAATCGAATTTTAACACCTTCAATAATGGGGTTTGAATCACTGTTTGTGTTGATTCAAACAGTAGTAATATTTTTTATTGATGCTCAAGGTATCCCTTATATTGGTATTGTCGGTAAATTTATCTTCGAGTCATTACTGTTAATTTTATTTTCTCTATTTTTGTATCGAGGATTATTTAACAAACTTAAACAAAATCTTCATTTAGTTTTATTAATTGGGATTATTCTAGGAACGCTGTTCCGTAGTTTTTCCAATTTATTACAACGCCTAATGACACCAACTGAATTTGCTGTATTACAAAGTCGAATTTTTGCAACATTTACTCGAACTGAACCCGTACTAATTGTCTTTTCATTAGTTATTTCCAGCATAATTGGTCTATTTTTATGGCGAATGCGTTTTCGGTTTGATGTACTAGCATTAGGTCGTGATAATGCGATTAATCTTGGTATCGATTATCAAAAAAGTGTCACCATTATTTTATTATTAGTTTCGGTATTAGTGTCAATATCGACCGCATTAGTTGGTCCATTTACGTTTTTAGGCTTACTTATTGCAAATTTAGCGTACAGTATTAGTGGTTCCAGCCAACATCGCTTTTTATTGCCAACCGCATTTTTATTAGGAATTATTTTCCTTGTTGGTGGGCAAATGTTTTTAGAGCATGTTTTAAACATGGTTGGTGCATTATCTATTGTAATTGAGTTTATTGGTGGTTCGCTGTTTATCTTCTTATTATTGAAAAAGGTTCCAATGTGATAGAAATTGATAATATTAGTAAAAAATATCAAACCATATCTGTATTAAAAAATGTGAATGCGACCATATCACAAGGTGGAGTGACAGCTATCATAGGTCCTAATGGTGCAGGTAAATCGACATTATTATCAATTATTAGTCGTTTATTACTGGCTGATGAAGGACAAGTAAAAATACAAAGTATGGACGTGGTTAATACGCCAAGTGACAAACTTGCCACCTACTTATCGGTATTGAGGCAAGAAAACCGTTTTACTAGCAGATTAACTGTTTTTGAATTAGTAGGATTTGGACGTTATCCTTATTCAAAAGGGCGATTAAATAAAGATGACTTAGCACATATCCATCGATCACTGGAATTTTTAAATTTAACTGAGTATAAAGATCGGTTTTTAGATGAACTTTCTGGCGGGCAACGACAACGTGCTTATGTTGCTATGGTGCTTTGTCAAGATACTGAGTATGTTTTGCTTGATGAACCGCTAAACAATCTTGATATGAAACACGCAGTTTCGATGATGAAACAGTTACGCCGAGCGGCCGATGAACTCGGTAAAACGATTGTTATTGTTATCCATGATATCAATTTTGCCTCAGTTTATTCTGATTATATTTTAGCCATGAAAGATGGCCAACTTGTCTATCAAGGTAGTCCAAAAGAAATTATGAATTCAACTATTTTAGAAGATATATTTGATACGCCAGTAAAAATAGAAACGATCCATAACCAAAACATTGCTATTTATTATTAATAAAAGATTTTTTAACTAAAAGGGTTTAGATTCACACTAAATCCTTTTTTTCTTATAATTCGTTAAGTTTAAATGATAAGTTCTGTTTACATTTAATTTGTGTTCAGTTTAAATAACTGATGAATTTTTTTATTGAGATATATTCATGAAATTAGAACAAATTGCACTGTTAGCTGGCGTTTCAAGAACGACAGCCAGCTATGTAATAAATGGTAAGGCTAAACACTACCGAGTTAGTGATAAAACCATTGCTAAAGTGATGGCAGTAGTGAAAGAATATAATTACCAACCCAATGCTGTAGCAGCAGGTCTAAGAGCGGGGAAAACACGTACTATTGGTATCATCATTCCAGACTTTGAAAATATAAGTTATACCCGAATTGCAAGTTACTTAGAGCAGTTGTTAAGAAAAGAAGGCTATCAATTATTGCTTTCTTGTTCTGAAGATAATCCGGAAATTGAAAAAGAGTGTGTAAAACATTTAAAACAACGCCGTGTAGATGCTTTAGTCATTTCTTCATCGTTTGTTAATGATTCTGATTATGCGTTTTACAACGGTTGGCAAAATAGTGATACTCCTTTGTTTGCATTAGACAGAACACTCTCAACATCTGAATTTAGGAATGTTGTTGGATCTGACAAAGAAGATTCTAAAATGCTAGCTCAAGCTTTTAATCAATTTGTTGATGGAACAGTCGCTTATATTGGTGCATTACCTAACTTGTCTGTTAGCCAGCTACGAATGGAGGGTTTTAAGGAAGTTGCTCTAAATCATAGCAATAAAGTTGATTTTTTGTGTGCAAATAATTATAGTCGTCGCGATGCAGAGGTTACTTTTAGTCAATGGTTGGCAAATAATGATTTACCAAACGGCATTTTTTCCACTTCTTTTTCTTTATTACAAGGCACCATTGATGCAATTCTGAAAAAGTTTGGTCGTTTACCGGATAATCTAACAATTGCCACCTTTGGTGATAATGAGTTACTCGATTTTTTACCGTGTAAATTGATTGCGTTATCTCAAGATCATAAATCAGTATCAGAAGTAACCATTGAATTATTATTAAATAGTTTGCATAAAAAGAACTATCAACCAGGAACAACAGTCATACCGCGACGTTTAATTTATCGAGGTAGCCTGAGTCGAGAAAAATTGCTAAAAAGTCAAATTAAATCGTCATAGAGCTAAAAAGATTTACTCAAAAAGCTGATCTAGATCACATTTTAGGAATTAATAGATATAATTTATTTGATAATTAGGACGTTTATATTCATTATCGCTGAAACGATTCAATCATGATTCAATAACGATTATGGGATTGCTGAGTTGTTTTTAGTACATCCAATATTATAACCCAGAGGTATTTATTATATGTTTCATTTAGTTAAAGAAGATATCCATTTAAATGAACAAGCAACCAACAAAAGTGAGGCAATTAAAAAGATTGCAGCCGCATTAACTAGCGCTGGTTATGTTGAAGAAGGCTACGTTGATGGTATGCTTGAACGTGAAAGTCAAGCTGCAACTTATTTAGGTATTGGTATTGCTATACCTCATGGCACACCTAAAACTCGCCACTTAGTTAAAAAAACTGGGGTTCAAGTTTTTTGTTTTCCTCAAGGCGTAGAGTGGGGTGATGATGGCGAAAAAGCTTATCTAGCTATTGGTATCGCTGCGAGTTCTGATGAGCATTTAGAATTACTTCGTCAATTAACTCATGTCCTTGGTGCTGATGGCGTTGAAGAGCGAATCAAAAAAATCCAAACTGCCGATGAAGCTTTAGCTATTTTAACTGGCAAAGAAAGCGTAGAAGATAGTCAATTTGTAATAGATGAATCCTCATTATTATTGGATATACAAGCTGATAGCTTAACTACATTACAAGCTTTAAATGCTTCACGTTTAAAACAACACGATGCGGTTAATGTCAGCTTTATTACGAACGTACTTGATAATAAACCAAGTTATTTAGGTAATGGGGTATGGTTAAGTGACAGTCGCGAAGGCAATTTAAAAAATGCGATTGCTATTAGCCGTACTGTGAATGATCTTAATCAAGATGGCAAACCAGTTAAGCTTCTTATTACTATTTCAGCTGTTGATGATTCAGTTACAGCTATCGTAAATAACATTGCATCATTAGTTTATAACCAAAAATTAGCATTATTAATTTCTGCAAAAAGTGATGATTTTAATAATCTACTCCTTTCAGGGGATCATTCTGTATCATCTGAAACACCAGAAAATGTTAATGATTCATCAAACAGTGGTGCTAATGGTGAAGAATTAAGCCGAGTATTTGTTATTCCAAATGAAAATGGCTTACACACTCGTCCATCATCAGTTCTTGTCAAATTAGTTAAAGAGTTCAATAGCAAAGTGACGGTAGCTAATCTAGATGGTAAAAACGAGCCAGTTAGTGCAACTAGTTTAATGAAAATTGTTGCGCTAGGTGCGAAAAAAGGTAGCCGTTTACAATTTACTGCTGTTGGTAATGATGCAGAACAAGTATTAGATGCAATCGGTAAAGCAATTGAAAGTGGTTTAGGAGAGGGTGCTTAATCATGACTTATCGTGTTGCAACGATCACTTTAAATCCTGCTTATGATTTATTAGGTTTTTGTCCAAAAGTTGAGCTTGGTGATGTTAACTTAGTTCAAACTAACGCTTTGCTTGCTGCGGGTAAAGGTATCAATGTTGCCAAAGTATTATCTGATCTTGGTATTAAATTAACCGTGGGTGGTTTTTTAGGTAAAGAGAATCGTGATGGTTTTAATTTACTTTTTAAATCTCTAAATGTTGATGATAAATTCCAGACCGTTGATGGTCGAACCCGAATTAACGTTAAACTCACTGAAGAAAATAGTGAAGTCACTGACCTAAATTTTTCAGGTTTCACGATTAACGATCAAGATTGGCAAACTTTCGTTTCCAATTCTTTAGAATGGTTGAAAGAGATAGATATGGTTGCCATTAGTGGTAGTTTACCTGCTGGAGTATCACTGGAAAAATTCACAGAATGGATGAAACAAGTTAAAGCAATTTGTCCTAAAGTGGTCTTTGATAGTAGCCGTGATGCTTTAGTAGCAGGGCTTAAGGCCAACCCTTGGTTAATTAAACCAAATGATAAAGAACTGGAAATGTGGGTAGGCAGAAAACTATCTACATTATCAGAAATTAAAACAGCAGCCATGGAACTTATCGATGGTGGGGTAGAAAACGTAGTAATTTCACTTGGCAGCAAAGGTGCTTTGTGGGTAACTAAACGTGAAGCATGGTTAGCCAAACCACCTAAATGTAAAGTGGTTAGCACTGTTGGTGCTGGTGATTCAATGGTCGGTGGGTTAATGTATGGTTTATTAAATAATAAATCAATCAAAGACACCCTAGTATTTGCATCAAGTGTTGCCGCTTTATCTGTTGAACAAGCTGGTGTTGGTGTGTCAGACCGTCAAGCGGTTACCAACATGTCGGAAAAAATTGAAATAATCGCTGGATAGGAGTATTCATGAATATATACATTGTTGAAGGTAGCAATTCAGGCCCAGTTAATGGGCGATTAGCTAAAGCGGAATTAGCGTTAGCTGCTAATTCTTTAAATTTTAAAATTGTTGATAATGCAACATCAGCCGATACTATCATTTCGGTTGGTAGTGGTAATATTAGTGACAAATCAGTTATTGGCAAAAAAGTTTATGTTGTTAATGATATAAATGATGTTTTTGCTGATCCTAAAAAAATCTTAAATGATGCACAAAGTAAAGCAACTGTTTATGAACAATCGACTGGTGATACTAGCACTTCTGTGGCAAACAGTGGACAAAAACGTATTGTTGCGGTAACTGCTTGTCCAACAGGTGTTGCTCATACATTTATGGCAGCTGAAGCGATTGAAGAAGAAGCGAAAAAACGTGGTTGGTGGTGTAAAGTAGAAACTCGTGGTTCTGTTGGTGTTGGAAATGAATTAACACCAGAAGAGATTGCTTCTGCTGATGTAGTTATAGCTGCATGTGATATTGATGTTGATTTAAGCAAATTTGCTGGTAAAAAACTTTATCGTACCAAAACTGGTCCAGCTCTTAAAAAGACCGCTCAGGAATTAGATAAAGCATTTGAAGAAGCAACAATTTATCAACCGTCTGGTTCTACTTCTGTTGCAACATCAAGCAATGAAAAGAAAGGCTTTTATCAACATCTACTAACAGGTGTGTCTTACATGTTGCCAATGGTGGTTGCAGGTGGTTTGATCATTGCGCTTTCTTTTGCTTTTGGTCAGTTCCAAGAAGTATTAAAAACAGTTACTGTACTTGAAAATGGCGTACAAGTTGTTAAACAAACTCTTGTAAATGAGCTTGTTGGTGAACCTCATTTAGCTCAAATTGGTGGTTTAGCCTTCTCGTTAATGGTTCCATTGCTTGCTGGTTATATTGCTTACTCAATTGCTGATAGACCAGGGCTTGCTCCTGGCCTAGTTGGTGGTTTACTTGCAGTTTCAACTGGTGCAGGATTCTTAGGTGGTATTATCATTGGTTATTTTGCAGGTTATGTCGCATTAGCTATTACAAAATACTTACCATTACCAAAAAGTATGGAAGCATTGAAACCAATATTAATTGTGCCTTTACTTGCAACTTTAATTACTGGTCTTGTTATGCAATTTGTTGTTGGTACGCCAATCGCATGGTTAATGAAAATTATTACTGTATGGCTAAATACCATGAATGGTGCTAATGCTGTTATGTTAGGTGCATTATTAGGCGGTATGATGTGTACTGATATGGGTGGACCAATTAATAAAGTTGCTTATGCTTTTGGTACTGGTATGATTTCTTCACAAGTTTATGCACCTATGGCTGCAGTTATGGCGGGGGGAATGGTTCCTCCATTAGCGATGGGATTAGCTACTTTAATCGCTCGTAAAAAATTTGCTAAAGCAGAACAAGAAAGTGGTAAAGCATCTTTAGTTTTAGGTCTATGCTTTATCTCTGAAGGGGCAATTCCTTTTGCAGCGCGTGATCCGTTACGTGTTATCCCTTGTTGTATTGTTGGTGGTGCAATCACTGGTGGTATGGCATTAGCATTTGGTTCAACGTTAATGACGCCACATGGTGGTTTATTTGCATTAGCAATCCCTGGCGTAGTTAAACCTGTTGGTGGATATATATTATCAATCGTTGCAGGCTCTGTAATTGCAGGTGTTGCTTACGCATTGATTAAGAAACCTGAATCACAAACAACAGCTATCGCATAATAATTATGCAACTAAAAACGCCATCAATTGATGGCGTTTTTTTTATATTAAATTATTTTTTTACCCAGCGTTGTAAGTCTTTTGGTATAAAACTGTCCATTTTTTCTAACATTGAATCAGCAGTATCTGAGATAATTAATGTTTGATAAAAACTTTCTCGAATAAATCCCTCTAGTACTGCGTGCTTTAAAAAGTTCAGTAAAGGTTGCCAAAATTGGCTATTAAATAGTGCGACGGGTTTTTCATGATAACCAATTTGCATCCCTGTCCAAACTTCAAAAAGCTCTTCTAACGTGCCCGTTCCCCCTGGCATTGCAATAAATCCATCGGCAAGTTCAGTTAGTCTTGCTTTACGTTGATGCATATTTTCAACAACTTCTAATCGAGTAATACCAAGGTGTGCAGTTTCGGCTTTGACTAATTTTTCTGGAATGATGCCAATAACCTCACCACCATGATCTAAAACGGAATTAGCAATTATGCCCATTAATCCTTTATTGCCTCCGCCATAGATTAATCGTCTATTTTGATTGGCAATAACCTTGCCTAATTGCATAGCCGCTGTACGATACTCTGGACGATTCCCTTCACTAGCACCACAAAAAACACAAATATTCTTTTTCATAAATTTTACTCTACTTGTTAATCTGTACTATTTTAGCATAGTATTCACGCGATTTGCTTACAAGCTGAGCAGTTAAACTTAATTAGTGTTTTATAGATTGACATAATCGTCATAGATAGTTAATATTCTGTCCGTCAAGTGTTCCTCCATAGTTCAGTCGGTAGAACGGCGGACTGTTAATCCGTATGTCACTGGTTCAAGTCCAGTTGGAGGAGCCAACTTTCCACTTCATCTCATATCTATACATCTCTATTTGTTTATAAATCAATAATGTCAAAATCAAATTGATGTAACACATCAGAAACAATTTGGTTAGGATTGGCTGAATAAGAATCTACTCGTTTGGGTTGATCTTTAGAAGATTTTATATTTTCTGTATGAAGGCTTTAGTTTTCCATTATAGGATGATTAAGTAATTATTTATATTTTTTAATTTATTGTTTACTTATCACCGTTCATAATTATGAGGGTGATAGGCAAAATAAAAAGCAGTTTAAAATACTATCATTACTTCATTTCATCAATTTCATTATCCACAAATTTTCGTTCGATAAGCTCACCGTCTTTATAGGTTTCTGTGTACAAAAGTTTGCCTTTTTTAGCAGAAGATAGCTCAACAGATCCTTCTGGCATCTCTTGGTAATCTAATTTATAAAACTTCCAAATTCCAATCGGTAACCCTTTTTGGTAATTTGCTTCAAGGTAAGTATAAAGGTAAGTATAATAACCATTTGGCTTCTTCTCAACCCACAAACCTTCACGGGTATGGTTTTCGACTAATCCTTGCTCTTCTTCATTTTGGAAAAATCCGTTTTGGTCGTAATATCGAATAAATTTGCCTTCAGGCGAAATTTGGAATTTTTCATAACGGATAAAATGCGTATCCTCTTCATCTTCTTCAAAATATTTAATATGAATAATATTGTTCTTATCTATAAAAAATAATTTTCTATAACCATTAATTACCCATGATAAAGAATAATAAACATTTAATTTATCGATAGTGTTAGTACTATCTGTTGTGATTAAATCCATTCTAGAATAATTATAAGGCTCGTATTCACTATTATAAACTGGCTTGTCTTTAAGTGTTGTATGAGAAGATGTTAATAGAAATAGATTTAGATTTTTATCATTAATATTTATTTTGCTTACTGGTGAAAGATAATTATCTTTTTTAATATTTTTATCAAAAAAATGTTGTAGTTTATCATAGTAAAGATTACTCATTTCAGATTCATAAAATCTGTCTTTAAGAATTGTTAATTGAGGGTTTAAATATAATTCTGGATATAAATAATCATTTGAATATTTACTCAAATAAAAAATTACTGAATCATAATTACGTTGTATCCTACTGTTATTCCTTTCAACTTTTTCTTGCCAAAATTGGGTTGTCCATTTCTTAGGAAAATGTGTTGATATCAGTTCTTCTTTACCAAAAGAAAGCTCGTTCGTATAGGGCAACTCACTATAAATATTTACTGAATAAGTATTATTCGGTATGGTGAAAAGCTCTTTTAACTCAGTCTCATATAAATCATCAAAATTGTAAATTTTCTTTGAAACAACTTTTCCATTCTTATATTGAGTTACGATTTTATAGTCTTTGCCTAATTCATCAGGATGATAATAGGTGGTTTCGATTAAATCGCCTTTTTCATCGTATGTTTTCCATAATCCTACAGGTATTGTGGTAGCATTATACATATCCATAAACCCTTCATATTGCTTAACGCCATTTTCAAAGTAAATAGTAGTGAGTTTGGGTAATTCTAAAGAGTCAGTAACTATTGTTTCTATAAGATTTATTTGTCCATTAGGATAATAAATAACATATAATACATCTCCTTTTTTAACTTCATCTCTTACATAGCGGATGAATTTTAGTTTTCCATTTGGGTAAAATCCTTGAGCAGAAATGCCGTCTGGTTTATATGATGACATATAATACACAGATTCTAATTGACCGCCTTTAGCATAGTAAGTTTTTATATAATCCGCTGCTTTATTGCCATTGATATAATATTCATACCGTAGAAAACCCTCCGGTGTATTGGATTCTTTAATTCGTACTGAATTTGAAGGGGGAGCTTCGGAAATCTTTTTTTCTTCAATGCGTTGAACACATGCCAAAATGCCAACAAAAAAAATAGACACTATTAGTAATTTTTTCATTTTATTCTTAAAAATGTTTATCAATGTTGATTTCTAACCCTTGAGCAAGTTGCTCTGCTATTAAGTCCATATTGTCCTAAATACTTTTGCATCTTTAGGGTGTGTAATATAACCAAGCTCTATTAAAACTTTATCTTTCGTTTGATTTTTCCCCCAAGAACTCCTACATTATTTCTAGCATCAGGGTGTTTCTTTCCTATACTGACAACAGTATAACAACTAAAAATATCATTAGCTAATTCTAGCCCTTTTTTATCTCCTTCATAATAGATAACATGCGCGCCGGAAGTAAAATTGGTTAAGCCATCTGCATGAATAGAAATAAAATAATCCGCTTTGTTGTTATTAGCTATATCACAGCGAAAATAGATCGCTTCTTTATTATTGGCAACTTTAACAACGTTTTTACTATTTCCTTGGTATAGGTAATGGAGCCCTCTACTGTGTATTCTATTTCTGTTTTTTCTTCTCCATTGACTAAAAAGGAACCGGGTTATTTGAATACAGGTTTTGGGTAGTATCGGTATTTTCAATTTCCCTAAGACTGAGCACTAATTTACCTTTTCGGGGAGTACCGTAACATTTGGCAACCAGATAAATTTTGTCACCCCAAGAGGCTTGATTTAATTTTAAATAGGTATATTCATTAGGTTTATTCGCGGCATTTATTTTTTTGCAAAATAGGCATCCGCTACATTAATATGAAAATCAGATTAATGTAACAAATCATAGACAATTTGATTGGGGTTGGCTGAATAGGAATCGGTTTGAGGTTGTAATACCTTGTTTTCGGGTTGATTGGGTTGTGATTGTTTATTGTCCGGCGAGGTTGCTCCTTTTTCCATTTTGGGTTGTAGACTTATTTTTTGTTTATGTATCTAACTTTTAATATTATTTATTTTTGACGTTGAAACATTTAGGATCATCAATTGAATTTATGATTAAATTAATTTCATTTCCTTTCTTTCTTGACATACTATATTTACAGATTTGAATAGTATTTCCTGATTGGATTTGTTCCATGGATATTAATTCTAATAAGTTGTTTTTATCCTTTTCAAAGATGAATTTATCAACCGTTAAATGTCTGGTTTCTTGTATAATTTCTAAGGTATATTCTTTTTTACTTACTTTTGTCAAAGTAAATGTTAGATCATTTCTATCACCATAGTTACTAATTAATAATTTATAGTTTTCTTTAAATTTTATATTTCCTTGTTCTATTTGAATTATAAAATGATCATACTGTTGATCCGATACTAAATTTTTATGGAGTTCCCCTGCATTATCAAATTGAATATGAAAAATATTATTTTTAATAATATCAGCTTCGCTCTCATCTTGAATCTTTTGTTTACTATAAACATTTTTAACTTGTCCTTGACAAGAAAAAGTTAATATCATTATTAGAATAAAAAAGATTCCTTTATTTTTTATTAATACACTCATTATATTTCATTATACCTTTTAATATTTCTGTAAACTTCTTTCTTTCTTCTAAACCATTGGGGACTTTTACATTTCATTAATTGCTCATGATACCAATAAAATATATGATTAATAGATAAATTAAATCAAAAATAATTATATTATACTAAGCGTGTTTAACATTGTCCTATTTTTCAAACTCACCGATTAAAATTCGTCCCCCTCGATCTTCAGGATCTGGTTTATCATGGAATGATGCACGTAAAATGATAAATTTATCTTTATAAAATCCGACAGGTCTAGAAGTAGCAAACATACCTTTTAACTCATACTTATTCCAAGTTTGTCCATAGTCATATGAATATCGAATTGACGGGTTAATAGATGATAAAAGTTTATAGTCGCATACAAAATTTTTATATCGGTAAAAGTTCACATTTTTTGAATCAAGTGTATATAACTCTTTTTCCTCTTCATTATAAAAAGTTGCAGACGTTTTTAACAGGTTAGCTTTACCCAAAATAAAAGTGTCATCTTGATATAGTAAGACATCATAGTTATTTTTGAAACTTTTGATGATTTGCTGGTTTTGGGTTTTAGGGTCATAACTAATGATCTGATTTTTTTGTAAAGTTAGAATGTTACCATGTGCGGTTAAATAAAATGGCTGATTGTTTAAGTCGTCAGGCAAGGGGTATTCTTCTTCTCGATTCAATAAATTAATCAGTTTTAAATTGCCTCGATTGGAATATATGACATATTTACCGTTGAATTTTTTATAATCGATATCATCGGCAGATAAATACTCATCTATTTTAACCACTTTTAGACTCTTATGATCTAAAAGATATTGGGAAATTTTTTTACTGTTATCGGGTAATCTATTTTGAGCTTCTACTAATGAATAATCATTACTGGTATCAATCCATTTCATCTCTTGTTCGGGTAGCAATAATTCTTGATAACTTTTGCCCCGATCTTTCGATACATGTATTACTGCTTGATACCCTCTTTGGCTTGAATCAAAGGCATTAAGATCTTTATTTCCAATCAAAATAATGGTGTTTTCATTGGGGGCTATAAAATCTTCAAAACGAAAAGCAGACATCGGGTCTAAGACAGTTGCTTGGTCGGTTAATTGGTATAATTGATTAAAATCGTATTTGGCTATCCATTTCATATTTCCTTGTTTATCGGGGTTACAGCTGAATAAAAAAAGGCTTAATAGAGTAGTGATAATCAATTTATTATTTAGGGATATCATCATAAAAAACACTCTAGTTACATATCTTTTGTTATCGGACTCTTGTTATTAAATTTCAAATAAAACCAACAGCCATTATAAAGATTAGTTTTGAATGATTATTCTTTTTAATTTACTCATTTATATCGGTTTACTTACCACTGTTCATAATTATGAGAGTGATAAGCATAATAATCGTTTGTTTACTACACAACCTTTAATTCAATTCATCAATTTGTTTATCCACAAATTTGCGTTCTAATTTTTATCAAGAAGTTAGTTGATTTTTTCAATAATTAATTTTTTATATTTATAATCAGTGCTATAAAAACCTTTTTCGTTCCAAATAGTATCAGTTACTTTTATGTATAAAATATTGTCATTCCAAGCCAAATCCCAAATAATCCATTTTTCTGTTTCGAAACAAGAAATATGCTTGATATGATTATTTTCAATCTCATATAAATCTATAATGGATTTTGATTGTTCATAATCTATGTAAAAGGTAGTAAAATGCGTTTGGGCCTTATTTATATAGGGTATTCCTTGTAAAGTAATTGTATTATTTTTGTTATCCTGAATTTTAACCTCACTATCTTCATAATATGAAACTTTAATAATATCCTTATTCAAGGGTTTCCAATAACCATAATAGTCATAAATTTTCATGGATTCGTTATCGTTCAAATTATTTATATAGGTTTTATTGTTCACTTTTAAGTATGTTTCTGTCTTTATAAATCTTTTATCATTTTTTTCAATCATTGGGTCATAAATTTTTTTCATATGACTGAATTCTTGTGCGTTGCTTTTTTTTTCTATAAAGTTTATTGAAAACTTTTTTAGATTATTAGTTTCACTATTTGTTAATTCTATTTTCAATGGTTCGTGACAAACTCTGTTATTAGATAATGAATAAATACCTTGAATGTTACTATTTACACATCCTATAACTAAAAAGCTTAATATTGTTAAAATATATTTCATTGGTTTAGTCTTCTTTTTCAATTATCGGTTATACTTGCCAAATAAATTTTTCACCTCATTATTCTTTTGTTTTAATATTTATTCAATAGGTTTTACATCATTAATAGCCAGTAAATTATATCTAGCTCCGTTTGAATAAACCTTTAATAAAAATGCGGTATTTCGTGTTCGTATATTTGTTTTACTACAATATTTTGTAATTATTTCATGGTTAGTAACGGTTAAGTAAAGATTTGTATTATCTTGTTTAAAGTTAAATGCAGTGGGTTCTGTATTAGTCTTTTTATATTGATAATAAAGGATAAATTCGATTTTTTTAGATAAAAAACCATCCATTTTTTCTTCATCATATATATAGTTTCCTTTCCCACAATAATCAGACAATGTTGCTTCAAATTGCACATTATCCACTTGTATAGAATCTATATTGTTAGGTATGGTATATATATTTGATAATGAGATTTTTTCACCATCTATTAAGGTAAGGGAATGACTAAGAATGAAGTTTTCATCTTTTGATTCTATATTTGTTTTAATGGCGTTAGACACATTTCCTTTGCTGCAATTAGCGATAAAAGGAACAAGTAAACAGAGAGCTATTATTTTCATTTTATTTTCGATTTCTGCATGTATTTAGATATATTTTTCGGATAAAAAGGTAAATCTCTTTTACTTGTTCCCATAAGATTTTTTTATTTTTCAAACTCACCGATTAAAATTCGTCCCCCTCGATCTTCAGGATCTGGTTTATCATGGAATGATGCATGAAAAATGATGAATTTATCTTTATAAAATCCAATTGGATAAGAGGCTGAAAAAAAGCCTGTAAACTTTTGTTCAAACCAAGTTTGTCCATAGTCATAAGAATATCGGAAAATAGGATAAAGGGATGAAATAAGTTTATAGTCGCATACAAAATTTTTATAGCGATAATATCGGCTTCTATCCCCTTTTTCGAAAGTATATAAAAGCTCTTCTTTATTATTATAATAAGAACCTCCACCTTTAGACTTATTTTCATTGAATTTAGTAAAAAAATATTCACCATCCTTATAAGTCAGCACATCATAATTATTATGTAATTGCTGTATGACGGTTTTTGTATTATTTTTCGGGTCGTAGCGAATGACTTGTTTGGCATCTAGAATAAGTAATGTATCATCAGCAGTAACCCAAAAAGAACGGTTGTTTAATTCGTAGGGTAAAGGATACTGTTCCTCTCGATTCAATAAATTAACCAGTTTTAATGCCTTGTTATGGGAATACACGGCATATTTTCCATTAAAATTATAATAAGAGATATCAGCTTCAGAATCATATTCATCTATTTTAACGATTTTTAAACTGTTGTTATCTAAAAGATACATGGAATTTTTTTTACTGTTGTCTGGTAATCTACTTTGAGCTTTTATTAATGAATAATCATTGCTGGGATAAATCCATCTCATCTCTTGTTCGGGAAGCGATAACTCTTGATAACTTTTGCCCCGATCTTTCGATACATGTATTACTGCTTGATACCCTCTTTGGCTTGAATCAAAGGCATTAAGATCTTTATTTCCAATCAAAATAATGGTGTTTTCATTGGGGGCTATAAAATCTTCAAAACGAAAAGCAGACATCGGATCTAAGACAGTTGCTTGGTCGGTTAATTGGTATAATTGATTAAAATCGTATTTGGCTATCCATTTCATATTTCCTTGTTTATCGGGATTACAGCTGAATAAAAAAAGGCTTAATAGAGTAGTGATAATCAATTTATTATTTAGGGATATCATCATAAAAAACACTCTAGTTACATATCTTTTGTTATCGGACTCTTGTTATTAAATTTCAAAAAAACTAACGCCATTATAATGATTAGTTTTGAATGATTATTCTTTTTAATTTACTCATTTATATCGGTTTACTTACCACCGTTCATAATTATGAGAGTGATAAGCATAATAATCGTTTGTTTACTACACAACCTTTAATTCAATTCATCAATTTGTTTATCCACAAATTTGCGTTCGACAAGCTCACCGTCTTTATAGGTTTCTGTGTACAAAAGTTTGCCTTTTTTAGCAGAAGAATAGGGAACATAATAGGGAATAGAGCCGTCTTTTAACTTATATTCTAATTTATAAAACTTGCCTTCACCCTGTATTAACCCATTTTTATATTCGGCTTCAAAATATGAAGTACCAATTAAATGGTTTACTTTCTTCTCAATCCATAAACCTTCGCGAGTATGGTTTTTAACTAAACCTTGCTCTTGATTATCTTTATAGTTACCATTTTTAGGATAGTAACGAATAAATTTGCCTTCGTCATTTAGTTGATATTGATAAAACGGTGTTTGTGTTATTCCGTCCTCAGTAAAGGAATAGTCTCGGGTGGAAATGATCAGGTTTTCATCTATATAAAAAATTTTACCATCTGTAAAACCCATTTCTCCTGAGCGATTATAATAAATTCTTCTAGAATCAACCTGTACTCCATTTTTTAAGGATAACAGATATATAGATAGATTTAGATAACTGTTAGATTCTGATTTTTGTATTGCTAATTTTAAGATTTTATCGCCTTTTTTGAGGTATTTGAATGAAATAATAAAAGGTATCGCTTCTTCTTTATATAAATTATATCTGCTAAAAACCTCATCAGAATCTGAATATTCTATTTTAAAAAGTTTAGGATTATAATTTACGGTTTCCTCACAACCAAGTAAGGAACAAAAGCTATCCCTACTTCCATATCTATGAACAAAATTATTGTACAACTCTGCAATTGAATCTTCGTTTTTTGCTTTATGGAGTATTGCCCGCTGCCCTAATGGTGGTGATATAAGTGCACCTGACAAATCTTTTGCTGTGTCGGGAGTGGCAGGTGTATAAGTTATTATCGGTTGCCCATACGAACAACCCAACCATAGAGTCAATGTAAGTAAAATAATTATTTTATGCATAGATATTAGGGATTTCTCGAAAGTTATAAATAGATAAATGAATATTATATACGGTATGTATTTTATTTCTATTTAGTTAAACTAATACAATCCGCATAATCACTCATTTTTATTCAGGAACAAAATCACTAATATTATTAAAGACGATATGATAACCATCACCCATGTTTAACTTTATTTTTTTATAGGTAAATTCAACAAACAGGCTTTGTAATGAGTGAAAATCACGCTCTTTTTTAGATAAAAACTTTTTTGCATATTCAATATACTCAGGGCAACAATCCTTATATTTTTCTGGGTTATCGATTATTTCATTCTGATAGAACTGTTTTTGAACCAAATAAGACTCTTTTCGGATCTCATCAAAATATCTTTCATGGCAAATGGCTTCTAGCTGTGGTGTAGTTTTAATCGCTGTTGATAAAATAAATTTACCTTTATTGTTATGTAGCAGTATATCTTCTTTAAAAGAAAATGGTAAAAATACATTTCCCCTATCAATATCATCAATTAAGTTTTGAGAAACCGCATATTCTATTTCACCAGTTAATAGGAAATCTTGATCCTTGTTATCTATAAATTCTATTTGGAGATCATCTATACCCAGATACAGCTTTTTAATGATAAAAAGCGTCTTACCTTTTTGTACCAGTGAAAAGTCTTCAGGGTTTAATCCTTTTAATGCTAATTTTTTACTGCCTAACTGAATTAAAACAGGATCATGGTCTAACACAATGACTTTGCTAGAGTTTATGCTTGTTTTTTCCTCTTTATGCGTATAAGCACAAGAAGTCAAAAAGCTAATGAGTAAAAGTATAGCTATCGTCTTCATTATTTTCCTAATTAAATAGTAGTATGTATAAAATCTATATTAAATCCCCAATGTTCATGATCATAATGATTTTGAACACCAGAGTTTAAACCGGAAAACTCTGCCAAAGTTGTCGGAACGCCTATTCACACGCAGTAAGGCATTAGAAAAATGGAACAAATTCGCGAGGGCGATCTGGTTTGGTCGCAGCACGAAACCATTGAAACCACCGCCGCCCCCCCTTTTTACACCAAAGAAGGCTGGAAAGACGCCGCCGACCTTACCAAACAATACCACATACAAACCAAAAATAAAAAATGGTATTGTGTAAAAGGACAAAATTTTCTTTATACTAAGAAAAAAGTCTATAATTTTGAAGTTGAAGATTGGCATACCTACTTTGTCGGCAAACTCGCTTACCCGGTAAAAACAGCAAAATCGGCAGGGAGGTATTTGAAAGGATGATGCAAGGATTAGAAAGGCAGGAAATCAGCGAATTAAAGAATTTTGGGATAAACATTCTAATAAGTGGAGAAATATAAAAGATGCGGATATGTCTCATATAGAAGATGCCGTAAGTTGGTGGAACAGAGAAGGACGAAAATTTGGCCCCAAAAGCAAAGAAGTACGCGAATGGATGCTTGATAGTAATAATTATGAATTAGAATATTATAAAATTAACCGCAGCAGGGGTGGAAAGCTAAACGAAACGTATAAACCTCCGCTAAAATAAAAACAGAGATAAAATATGGCAAGTATAGAATTACCGGAAGAACTACAAAGTAAAATTAATACATTAGTTTTAAAAGCAAGAGATAGCATACAAAAGAAACACTATTCAGAATTTATCAAATTTCAATATGAAAAGTGGGATCTATTACCTGAACCTAAAAGTCAATGGGAAGAAAGTTATAGAATAGCAAAAACAATGATTACATTTTTCATAAAATATAATATTAATTTTTCAGAAGCTAAAAAATGGTTAATGACGTTAAAAAAACTAGATGATATCCAAAAACAACATCCAGGTGAATTTTTTTTAATGAAAGGTAAAATTGAATATGAGGAAAAAAAATATGATGAAGCTTTTGAATCTTTTTCTATTGCTTTTACAAAATCAGAAGGTCATTGTTTTGGACAAGAAGATAAAATTTATCAAGAGTTTTATTTAGAATACAAGAAGTAGTAACAAATATACCTACAAACCTCCGCTAAAATAAAAAAGAGATAAAAATTATGGCAGTATTAGACAAAAAATTACAGGATGAAATTGATACATGGATTTAATCAATATGAAAATAAAATATCGATTTTTTTAAAATTTTTCCTTAAAAGAAGTTCGTAAATTAAAAAATATAAATATTTATGTCGATGTGGGATGTGATGCTTTTACATTCTATGAAAATGACGAAATGAACGAGCAACTTCAATCCATATTCGGAAGCAATTATAAAAACTATGTTACTGTTGCCAAAACAGAATTTTCAGAAAACGAAAGAATTAATGCCGATTATTTATCAATTAAATCTAGTAAAATATTGGGATATCCTCAACCAGAAGACTTAGATGGAAATGATGAATTGGAAAAATTTCCTTTTAATGTTTTTCCTTATTTAAATAACGTATTTGAAATAACAAAAAAAGTGAAAATTTTGGAATTATTAGAGGAAAGCAAATTGGAAGTATCTCATTATTAAGCGAACCTAAATGGAATAAAAAAGGTATAGGAACAATATATTGGCTTGAAGATACATTTTTTACTACACCTTCAATTTATGAAAATATATTTAAACCACTAAATATACAAAGCAAAAGTGTAATTGGGTATGGTAATCAAAAACCTCTAGTTACAGTAGTTCAATTGTTACCACAAGGAATATCCTCATCTAAATTAAATATAAATGATAATAATATAGATGAGAAAACACATATCCCAGAGTGGGAAATTACTAGGTTTCATTTAAACAATAAAGGATTTTTTCCGTCTTTTGAAAATCATCCTGGAAATTTTGATTTTTTTGTATCTCAAGAAAATTTTGGTTCCGGTCATGCAAATTATAAAGAAGTCTTTGTATCGCAAAAGCTATATCAACTTTTAAAAAATAATAATATAAAAGGACTAGATTATTACCCAATAAAGAAGTAATAAACCGAAAATTCCACCGTTAGGGAAAGTAATGGAGAAAACCGTGAAAAATTATATTGATAATACTGCAAAATATTCCAACGCAAAACTAAACGGAGCAGAACTTTCAGAAGAAATTTTCCTTCAAGTTCAAAATATGAAAGGAGTTTTCCAAAAAGTATTAGACTATGCCAAAAAGAAAAACGTGACTATTATTTTTTGCTAGTTCAGCTTTTAAGTAAAATATTTTCAGACTTAAAAGCATAGCAATGAATAAGAACAACATTATCCAGTAAACATTTTTGTGGTTGTTTTGATGATGTGTTTCTCATTTAATTCATTACATGGATTAGAAATATGTGATATCTCTTTCCTCTTATTCTTTCCAATTAAATTTTTCACCCGACTGTTTTTTTTGTAAACACTCTTCAGTAGTATATTGTTGTGGGCAGGCAAAGCAGTCTTTTGTATTTTCAATGGTAAAATTTAAATCATCAGGGATTTTTATGATGCCATTTATTGGTTTTATCTCTTGACTTAAGCAGATCAAATTTGCATTTGTATTATCATAATCATCTTTTGCTATTTCAAATTTATAAGATATACGATCCCAACCAGTTTGTTTGAAAATTTCCAACTTATTATTTCTTTCTCGAATAAATAGCTCATAGGCGCTAACACCAATTCTGTTTTGTATTTCGACAATGACATAATCCAATTTATTTATCAAAGAAATTTCAAATACTTGATCATAGGTATTTAGATAATCTATAAAAAAAACTTCGGATTGCAAAATTAATTTCTGTGAAAAAACATTGAAAATATCTAAAATATAAGTATTTCCGAAATTATCTTTAATAATGGGTGACTTTGTATTAGCTGTTTCATTTATATTCTTTTTTTCATTAATGAAACCAACTTCCGAATTTTCGTTACTTGATTGTTTATTACTACAACTACATAGTAATACTATAATAAAAAAGTAACTTATTTTATTTTTCATCACGTTATCCATCTTATTAAGTATCATATTTCATCGATACTTTTTATATCATTAATCGCCAGTAAATTATATCTAGCTCCGTTTGAATAAACCTTTAATAAAAATGCGTTATTTCGTGTTCGTATATTTGTTTTACTACAATATTTTGTAATTATTTCATGGTTAGTAACGGTTAAGTAAAGATTTGCATTATCTTGTTTAAAGTTAAATGCAGTGGGTTCTGTATTATTTTTTTTATATTGATAATAAAGGATAAATTTGAGTTTTTTAGGTAAAAAACCATCCATTTTTTCTTCATCATATATATAGTTTCCTTTCCCACAATAATCAGATAATGTTGCTTCAAATTGCACATTATCCACTTGTATAGAATCTATATTGTTAGGTATAGCATATATATTTGATAATGAGATTTTTTCACCATTTATTAGGGTGAGGGAATTACTAAGAATGAAGTTTACTTCTTCTGATTCTATATTTTTTTTAATGGCGTTAGACACATTTCCTTTGCTGCAATTAGCGATAAAGGGAACAAGTAAACAGAGAGCTATTATTTTCATTTTCTTTTAGATTTTCTTATTTGGGATACTATATATTTTTTTATATCCGGTTGGTGAAAAATAAGTATTTCTTTTATTAGCTACACCTTCAACTTTATATTTTTTGCATATAAAATACAATTTATTTTCATTGAAGGCACCTACGTTTTTATTTCCAATAGCATTATCATAAAATAATAAATATTTTCTAGCTGAATCATTCCTCATTCTCACTATTACAATAAAATGATCGGTGGTTTCATCCTTAATAGGAGAGCTAGGGTGATTATTAACTCGGTATTTCATTTTTAATTGAATCTTTACTTCATAAATACATGCATCAAGCTAAAACTATTTACCTTTTGGGTTTAGCCATACATTTTTCCAGTATTATTTTCATCTACAATTTTGATATTTTGATAAGACTTGCTCATTTTGATGAAATAAAATAAGAATATCTGCACTATCAATCACACTTAATTTATTGAAAATTAGCGGGAATAATACAAGAAGTATGTTCAAGGCTTTTTATTTAGATTTCGAGGCAAAAAAATATATTTTATTGAGACATCTTTATAAATGAGGTATAAAATTTATACACTGAAATTTAATTCTCATTGAAGGCAAACATGAAACGTAACGCAATTATCGCAATGTTTATGCTAGCAAGCTTATCTTGCGCCGCAGCAGAACATCACCCACATTGGGGGTATGAAGGACAGGAAAAACCAGAAAACTGGGGAAAACTTTCACCGGAATATTCAACTTGTGAAAATGGTAAAAATCAATCGCCAATCAATATTGATCATGTATTAAAAACAGAACATAGCAAGCTTAAACTTACTTTTGAAGCCGGTCAGCAAAATATTATTAACAACGGCCATACTATTGAGATCGATGTTTCCGGAAATAACCAATTAGAAATAGACGATGAAATATTCACATTACAACAATTTCATTTCCATACACCGCGTGAAAACACCATTAAAGGCAAATATTTCCCAATGGCAGCACACTTTGTTTATAAAAACAAAGATAATGAATTGGCCGTAATCGCATTAATGTTTAATAAAGGTGAGGCTAATTTAGAATTAGCAAAAGCATGGCAACAAATGCCGACAGAATCAGGAAAAAGCGCCATTTTAGCAAACGCCGTTGATATTAAGGCGTTATTCCCAAAGGAATTGAATTATTACCGTTTTAGCGGATCGTTAACAACACCTCCATGTACAGAAGGGGTAAGATGGATCGTGTTACAACAACAATCCCAAGCTTCAGCAGAACAAATCGAAAAATTCCACTCGATCATGCACCATGATAATAATCGCCCAATTCAGCCATTACATGGGAGGGTTATTGTTGATTAAATAAGAATATTGGTGTGTGGAGTTTTTGGGTTAATCATTGATAATGATAAAAAGTTACATTATAGGAATAATATAGTGTGCTTATTGAATTTAAAGTATTTTATAAGGATATGTAAATGATCAAGTGTGCATTAATTTATGATTTTGATGGAACATTAGCTGAAGGTGATTGCGCCCAACATGGGCTAATGCCAGCCTTAGGTATTACAGACAAACAAAGCTTTTGGAATGAAGTAAAACAACGTGCCCAACAAGATGATGGTGATGAAATATTATCTTATCTTGGACTCTTGGCAGAAAAAGCTAACCAACTTGGTTCGGATGAATTAAGTGAAGATAATTTGATAAAACATGGACGCTCTATTCCTCTCTTTTCTGGTGTTAGTACTTGGTTTGAGCGTATTAATAAATATGCAGAGGCTAATGAGATAGAACTACACCATTACATCATTTCAAGTGGTTTAGATGCCATGATACGTGGTACTGAAATCGGCAATCAATTTACTCAAATTTATGCCTGTAAATACCATTACTCTCCAAATGGAAAGCAAGCTATTTGGCCGGCCCAAGCAATAAACTATACAACCAAAACGCAATTTTTATTCCGTATAAACAAAGGGATTAAAAATTCATGGAATAATGCTGCCGTTAATCAATTCATTGAACCAGAAGAGCGAGATATTCCTTTTCAACGGATGATATATTTTGGTGATGGTGATACCGATATTCCAGCAATGAAAATGGTTAGATATCAAGGCGGGTTTTCCTTAGCGGTATTTGATGAAAAAAAATGGAAGAGCCAATCTACTCAACAAAAAGTTGAAAAACTAATTGCTGAGGAAAGAGCAAATTATGTTGTTCCTGCTAATTATGAGAAAGACAGCCAGCTAGAAGTTACAGTTAGAGGTTTGTTGCAACTGTTTAAACGTCAGCAAAAAGGTTAAACAATTTATTTAACATGGAATATATTGGAAATTAAAAGGATTTTGGGTAATGATTTATATCTATATGAATGGTGAGAATAAAACAAAGCAAATTGTTGATTGGTCTCTTTACTATGATAATAAAAATCAAGAACTCAAACTCACTAGTCATTTTCGTTCTGGGAAAAAATACACTCAGCCCCTATCACAATGCAAAGTGATTCCCGTAGAACAAATAAAGGGAAATCTTCTCATTGTTAAGGATAAACCCAAAATAGAAGTGATTGAAAGGGCTGAGAGCTATGGGCGAAAATATACTGTCGTCTATTTTCCTGATAATACCAAACCTTACGTTATGCTAAATGCTAGTATTCAAATAGTATCTGAAACCAATCTCAAAAATGAAAAAATTTTTCAATATTTTAAACAAGTTGCTCAAGCCCGTATTGAAAAATCCAATGAAAACGACAAAAATATTGCTGAGAATGTTTTACGACAACTTGATAAAATCACATCACATCCTGATACTGTACTTGATGCTTATTGCTGTGTAAAAAACCAAAAGCGACAGCTTCCACAGTATTTTATTTATCCTTTTGGTATTAATGAAAGTCAGTTGACAGCAGTAAAACAAGCTTTCTCTTCACAAATCAGTATTATTGAAGGACCTCCTGGTACGGGTAAAACCCAAACTATTTTAAATATTATAGCTAATATTCTTTTAAATAATCACACTGTCGCTATTGTATCCAATAACAATTCTGCAGTAGAAAACGTGTATGAAAAACTTGCTAAAGATCAACTTGATTATTTGGTTGCCAAGTTAGGCAGTAGTGATAATAGAAAAGAATTCTTTGCCGCAGATCGGGTGGTTAATTACGAAAAACAAGAGCAAACAATAACCTTGCAAACTATTAGCCACCTTACTGATACCTTAATTGAACATCTACAGGCCCAGAACCGAGTTGCGTCCTTGCAAGCGCAAATTGATGAGTTGACAATTGAAAAGCGTTATTTACTGCAGTGGCAAAGAGAAAACTCAACAAATGACTTACAAACACTTGATAAATATAAGTTATCAAAGAAAAAAATCACTGATTTATTAGCTTATTTACACCTCTTAGGTCAACGACGTATTTCATTCAAAGACCGAATTCAACTTTTCCTTAATTTTAAGATAATACGCACAATGTTTATAAGCAACTGGCAAAAACGCAAAGATCTTTTTTATGTATTGCAGTTAGCTTATTACGAACAACAATTAGATGAAAAAAACAGCTTACTTAAACGCTATCAACAATGGCTTAAGGAGAACCAATTTAAGTCCTTATTGGCTGATTTAACACATTGTTCAATGCAATATTTGAAGACACATCTTTCACAAACCATCGATCGTAAAACGATTTTTACCGACAAAGACTACCAACAACGTTTTGTTGAATTTACTAAACGTTTTCCGATTATAGGCAGCAGTACTCATTCCATTATTAACTCTTTAGGTAAGGGTGCCTTAATTGACTACTTAATTATTGATGAAGCTTCACAACAAGATATTATTCCCGGCATTCTTGGTTTAGGTTGTTCAAAGAATGTGATTATTGTTGGTGATCGTAAGCAGCTACCTCATGTATCTGTCAAACTTGATATAACACCTCCTCATGAATATTATGATTGTGAAAAATACAGTCTACTTGACTCTTTTATTGGATTATTTAAAGACAAAATTCCTATTACCTTACTGAAAGAACACTATCGTTGTCACCCCAAGATCATCCAGTTTTGTAATAAACAATTTTACGATAATCAGCTTATTCCCATGACACAAGATAATGGAGAACAAGCGCTAACGTTAGTGATTACCGCATCTGGGAATCACACAAGAAATTTAACCAATTTGAGAGAATTAGACTCAATCAACGAAATAGGTTGGCAAGATTTTACTGAGGAAAACACGGGGTTTATTGCGCCATACAATAACCAAATTGATTTATCGCAAGAGCATCTACCAACAGATATTATTAAAGCTACAACGCATAAGTTTCAAGGTAGAGAATGCGATAACATCATCTTTTCTACTGTATTGGATAAAAAAGCAAGCAGCCAAGAAAATCTCGATTTTGTTGATGACCCACATTTAATTAACGTAGCTGTTTCCCGCGCTAAAAATAAGTTTATTCTTGTCACTGGTAATGAAGTGTTCACTAAAAATAACCAAAGTATTGCCGCATTAATTCGTTATATTAAATACTATGCGGATAACAATCATATTTACCAAAGCCCGGTTATCTCGGCTTTTGATTTGCTTTATCAAGATTATGATAAATCGTTAGAGGCACTTAACTCACGCTTAAAAGCAAGTGACTCAGAACATAAATCAGAACAAATTATTGCACAATTACTTCGTGAAATACTGAAAGAAAACGATTATCAATCCATGATATTTCATCAACAAGTTCTTTTAGAGCAGCTCGTTTCAAGAACTAACAATAACTTTACAGAGCGTGAACTTGAATATATGTATAATAAAGCCAGTTGTGATTTTGTTTTATACTTTAAAACTAGTAAATACCCTATAGCTGTGATTGAAGTTGATGGAGATGATCATAATAAGCCGGGGCAGAGGGAACGAGATCTTCTAAAGAATGCCATTCTTGACAAAGCTGGTGTTTTTTTATTAAGACTTAAAACAATTGAAAGTCATATAGAAGAAAAAATAAAGCGGTTTTTGAGTGAAAGTATTATTGCAGAAAGAGAGCAGATTTAAAGTATTACAGAACTCAATAATTAATCGATTTTAGATAAATATATAAGCCCGCACATTCAAAACTCGATGTATTTGAAAATTAAATCAGAATTTGTGTATGAAGTTTTATTTCAAAGTATCCATAAATTAACTACAATAATAATGTTATTTTTCTAAAATTCATTTCGATTATTTTTTCAACTTCTAAGAATGTATGCCATATTTATTGAGCTATTTAGTTTTATGGCTCAATGCGTTTTGCTAATAAAGACAGAAATTCATGAAAAATATTACATACATCGATGGGTAATATTTGAGGATAAATTCCTAATTAAAGAATTATTCCTTTTCTAGGGTCGGAACGTTGATAAAGTATAATCACTATTATGTATGCCAATTTAAGTTAGATTCTCTTGGATTAGTCTGGAAGGGGCATGAAAATAATTATTATTTTAAATTGATTAAGTTAGGTTAATGAAATGTTATATAACAATAAGTGGTGGAGCTGGCGGGAGTTGAACCCGCGTCCGAAATCTCTACATCCTTGGTACTACATGCGTAGTTTGTCTTTAAATTTCGCCTACCTGCTGCGGACAAACACGCTACCGATAGACTAGCTTGATTAAGTTTAATGCTTCCGCCCCAAGCAAGGCTTCCACACGATCTCGTTTGGGTTTGACTCCTCTTTATCCCCGTCCTACGAGCGGAGGCTAGGGAGAGAAGGCTCTATGCAGGTTATTAAGCTGCTAGTGCGTAGTTTTCGTCGTTTGCGACTATTTTTTTGCGGTTTATTTACGAGGCCTACCGCACCTCGGCATGCACCTTGGGTTTCGCAAATCCCGTCGAATCCAGAATCAGCCCCAATTGTGGTATAAGTAATATTAGGGCATTATAGGTGAATTCAAGTAGTAATACAAGTTAACCTATTTCTGGATTTATCTATCTTTCCATTGGTCTTGCAGGTTTTAAAATAGCGATATTAATGGTATGCTTTTTTTGTTTTCTCTGAATTGAATAGTTAATATCAAATAGTGAAAACTGTATATTATTTTGATTTAGGATTGTTTTTAAATATTTAGCCAATCGATGAAGTAGAGGGAATAATAACAGATTTATCAATCCCTCCGTTTAGCTGGTTAATAGACATTATGTGTTCTTTGAGCTAGTTCTTTGATGATATCAGGATAAATTTTTTCTAAGGTATAAAACCGTAATAATATAATGGTGATTGCGCTTAATACTAAGGGTGCATAAATAAATAATACTTGTAAAGTAGTTAATACACTTTCAGGTTGATTAGCAATATCTGTCGCAATATATCCTGCCATTCCTAATATCCAACCAATTCCTCCGGAAGCAATACCACTGCCTAATATCGCGCTAAAGCTTCCTCCACTATAGACTAGGCCATCATTTCTAATGCCAAATTTCCATTCGCCATAATCGATGGTATTGGCTAGCATAGAATATGCATTTCCCATAATAGGTGCAAAACCTGCTCCTCGTAAGATAGTTCCAATTATTGCAATATAGGTATCATGAGGTGCAATTGCCATGATAATACTACCTAATATAATGGTTGCCATACCAACAATTATAAATGTTAAACGGCTCATTATTTTTAAAATATAAGCTGAGCACATTAATACTACAACTAACGGTAGTGCAAAAGCCATATTGATTAAACCGATAAGTTGGCTATCGGCCAAAAGATATTTTGCATAGTAAACACCTACACCATTGATTAGTCCTAAAATACTAAAACTTACTAACATGGTGAAGAACATTGTGACCCAATACTTATTTGCTAAAAGAGTTTTTAATGAAACACCAAGTGATGGTGCATTGTACTTAAATTGGTTAATTGGTTTAATCCGCTCTTTAGTATTAAAAAAAGTATAGAAAAAGGTAAAAATTAAAATTGCGGCATAAATTATCATGGTAAACTGCCAACCGCGTTCACCTCCACCAAAAAATTCGACTAAAGGTAGTGTAATATACGGAATGATTAACATGCTTGCAAAATAGCAAAGCATACGATAAGTATTTAATCGACTGCGTTGGTAAGAGTTTTGGGTCATTAATGCTGCTAGCGTGCCATAAGGGATATTGCTTGAAGTGTAAATAATCCAATGTATATTGAGCGTAATGGCAGCAAAAATTAATAATGCAAATTCACTCCAATTTTCTGGTGCACTAAATACCATTATCAAAGATAAACCAAATGGAATTGTCGACCATAAAATCCATGCTCTAGCTTTGCCATGTTTGCTTTTTGTTCTATCAACAATAAAACCCATAACGACATTAATCACAGCATCAAAAACACGTGAAAATAGTAGTACAGCTCCTAGTAAAGTAGCTGAAACTCCCACAATATCGGTATAATAGTAAAGCGCAAAGGTTCCAACGGTAACACCCGAAAAGCCTGTTGCAAAATCACCTAGTCCATAAGCGAGTTTTTCTTTAAATGAGATGTCATGGTCAGCCATATGACCATTGTTATCAATTACTGTTGTATTCATTATGATATCTCCAATGAATTTTCCATATTTAAATTACTGAAGATAATCGCCTATCTAAATTAAGGCTTTGATCATAAATAGTTGATGAAAGCCTTGATCATGATGATCATCTAACCTGATAGTTAAATGACCTGATAGGCACGATTACCATTTTTCTGGAAAACATCCTTCATTTGAAAAAGAATTATTTTTACAGCTTAAAGTTCCATCACTGACGGCGATTGCCAAGCTATTTCCTAATTGATCATAACCACGAACGTTTAGCGCAGTACCATCTATGTATAAAGTAAATAGCGTATCATCAGCGATGATCTGTAACTCATATTCACGATCCGCTTCAAGATGAATAGGGCGCTCTAAACCTTTATTCATCACGCGATACCAAGGATAACAAGGGGTTTTATCGAAAGTTAATCGGTTATCAACAAGCGAAAAAATAAAATCATATGATTCGCCAGTATGTTTATCTTTCATCAAACGGATGGAAAAATCTCGAGTACCTTTACTGAATTTAACTGTCGTTGAAAAACGGAATGTTTTGCCTGTATTTTCAATTAATAATTGTTCTTGACGTGCGTAAGGAGAATTAATTGAAAAATCATCAATTTTTTGGGGATGAATAAAAGCATTCCATAAACTATCCACTACTTTTACACCAAGTGTATGATCAGCTTTTTGATAAACTTCATGAGGTACAAACGTTCCTGCCCATTGGAAATTTTTTAAATCATCATTATCTTCTTTTGTTGGTACCCAACCAAAAAGAATACGGCGTTTACCGTCAAAAGCGGTTCTTGCTGCATAGTAAGCTCGCCCATCAAAAGCATCGTCGTCAGGGGTGATCCATGGACCTTCTAAAGATTGGCTCATGACGTAGCGAGTTTTACTTTGATCGCTATATTCGGTATAAATCAAATACCACCAATTTCCAATTTTGAATAAGTCAGGCATTTCAATCATGGTATATTTACCCGCTACCCAAAAATCACCTTGGAATTGCCAATTTTTTAAATCTTTTGATGTAAAAGCAACAACTCGACCAGATTGTTCTGTTTTCGGTCCTTTTAATCTTGCGCCTAGAATCAATAAATATTCTTGCTTTTCATCATTCCAAATTACCCAGGGATCTCGCCAATCACTAATGTCATAACCAGGTTGTGGTGTTAGTGTTATAAGTTGCGAGGATTTATGCCATGTTTTAAAATCGTCGCTCCAAGCATGTAATAATACTTGTGATGTTTTTCCCTCTTTCTCCCAATTACGGTTGTAACCTGTATAAAAAGCATGTCCTTTACCTTCTGCTTCGAAGACACATCCAGCATAGATAAACTGATCGACATCTTGTTCACCACCTTTTTTAATAGAATCTCCCAAATTTTGGTAATTAACAAAATCAGTCGTAGTGGCAAGTGACCATCCAAACGGTTCACCAAAAGGGCAAGGGTTGCGATTGTCGCGTTGATCATAAAGATAAAAAACCCCGTCTTTTCCAAATGGCATAATATCGCCAACCCAGTAGCCTTTTGGTTGATAATGTAATTTTTGCATTTTTTACTCCTTTTATTTATATGTGAATAAATGACATTTCTTTGTCATTCACTTTTGAAATAATTTATTTCATTTCATGTCAACCGCGTCCATATGTCAACCGCGTCCACAACTAGAATGCAAAATTTGTGAGGGATATCACTTATTCCGAAGTGATTTTGTGATGAATGTCACTAAAAAATTTGATCTTAAAATTACAAATCAACTGAATGATTTACGTCATTATAAAAAGCATTATAATTATCTCGTTATAATATTAATGATAGTTAAAGGATGATTATGAAATTAAGCAGAGATGATGTTGCTAAACTAGCGGGTGTTTCCGCTACTACTGTTTCACGGGTATTAAATAATCGTGGATATATTAGTGCAACAACTCGTCAACGTGTGCAAGAAGCAATGGAAACGTTGGGATACTATCCTAATGAATTAGCACGTTCATTATCAAATAATAAAAGTAATTTAATAGGCTTGATTTTTCCAAGTTTAACTAATCCATTCCAAATGGAATTAATCAGTTATTTAGAAAGAATATTATCTCGCCAAGGTTATAAAATATTAATTTGTAACAGCCACCATAATCAGGAAGAGGAAAAAAATTTTTTATCGATGCTAAGGCGTCATCAGGTTGAAGGAGTCATAGTTAACTCTATGAATGAAAATTTAGCTGATTACCTAATACCCGATCTGAATATCGTCTCGATAGATCGAAAAATAAATGAAAAAATACCTGTTATTTCATGTGACAACTATGCTGGAGGACTTCTAGCTAGCCAACATTTAATAAAAAATGGTTGTAAGAAAATTCTTTATATTGGTTCGATTACAAATGATAAACAAGTTGATATGGATGCTAATAAACGGTATCAAGCTTACAAAGATAGCATTCAAGTTGCAGGTCTTAAGTCAATTACACTTGATATGGATTTCTCAATTAGCTATGAAGAAAAATATCAGTTAATTAAAAAACGGTTACAGTCCCAAACTATTGATGGAGTATTAGCTGATGATTCATCAGCGATTGCAACAATTAATGCTGCGCGAGATTGTGGATTATCTTTACCTTCGCAATTACAAGTAGTTGGATTTGATGGTGCTGAATTAACTCTACAACATATGCCGTTTTTAACTACAATCCGTCAACCAATTCTACAAATTGCCCAAAATGCAGTATCGATACTGTTAGCAATGATTAATGGTGAACCCTATCAAAGCATAACTAATTTACCAATTAGCTTGTATCAAGGTTATGATAATTCATTTTAAGTGATTTTATATATAAAAAAATTCAACAAATAAATATTTATAAATCAATCACATGCAATAATTTATATAAAAACTTTAAATTTTTTTGAAATTATTTGGAACTTTTTATGATTTAGTCTGTCTATATATTCAGATTACGTTAATTCATTTTTTGCCTTCCACTCAATTTTTGAGTGGATTTTTTTTATCTACTGCTTTTACTAATTCAATTGCACGCTTTTCTAATATTCAAATAATCTGCATAAATAATTGATGTATGGAAACATATTGAAAAAAGATTAGCAGCGAGTTAATCTAGCCGATCTTAAATTTCAATTAAAATAGTGATATTTTTATCATTACCAAGCCTTTTTCCTATATTTTTATTTTTTGCATGTCCAATTTGACAACCAAATGATAGGGAAATGATTAACATATAAATAGTAGATGGAGAGTAAGAACTTTAATGTTATTTTCATTGAAGACAAGAGGGCATCTGATTGCTTTGATGACAGTGTTTCTTTGGGGAACCACTTTTATTGCCACCAAAGTATTGTTAATCGATTTTAAACCTATTGAAATCTTATTTTACCGGTTTGGGTTGGGTTATTTAACGCTTTGGATTTTAGCTCCACGGATCTTTGCTTGGCAAGGTTTAAAGCAAGAGTTAATGTTTTTGTGTGCCGGGTTTTGTGGTGTGACCTGCTATTTTTTATGTGAGAATATTGCCTTAACTTATACTACCGCCTCAAACGTAGGAGTGATTACCACATTATCGCCCGTGTTTACCGCACTTTTATCGATCTTCTTTTTAAAAACTGAACGGCCAGCTAAGCGATTTTATATCGGGTGTTTATTTGCAATCTTCGGCGTTGGATTAATAAGTTTAAATGGTAAATTTGTACTGTCACTTAATCCGTTGGGTGATCTGCTTGCGGTAGGTGCCTGCTTGTTTTGGGCATGTTATTCAATTTTGACTAAAAAATGCAGTCATTATGGATACAATACGATTTTATTAACACGACGCTTCTTTTTTTATGGTTTAGTGATGATGTTACCAGCGTTGTATCTGTTTGATTTCAAATGGGGACCGGATCGCTTCTCGCACACGGCTAATCTTTTTAATATTCTATTCTTAGGCGTTGGGGCTTCGGCTATCTGTTTTGCTTCCTGGAATTATGCGGTGAAATTAGTTGGTGCAGTAAAAATTAGTATCTATCTGTATTTAGTTCCAATTTTAACCATTATTGCTGCAGTCGTTATTTTAAATGAGCCTTTTACTTGGATCGCGGCTATCGGTACGTTATCAACCCTCATTGGGGTATTGTTATCAGAAGGAAAAATCAGAATCAGCAAGCATTGATCTTATAAATCAAGTGAATCACTAAAAGGGGCTATTGCCCCTTTTTTGCTTATTTTAAGGTGTTATACGTTTATCGATCGCTTCCATAATGATTTGACCGAGATGCGTATAGTTTTCATCAAAATGGTGACCACCAGGTAATTTATAAGCCTCTCCTTTCATCTCTGGTTGTAGACAACCGGTATCTTCTTTTTCTTCTTCACCATAGATGCAAAATAATTTATTTGCTGGAATCTGATTTACTTCCGGCGCGGTTTTCATTTCATCGCCAGATTGACCAAGCCAGCCACTGACTTCTATTTCGAAATTAGCGTCTTTTGAAAAGGCAATCATAATTAAAGCTTGTACACTTTCTTGATCGTCTTTGGATAATCGATTGTATAGTGCAGGTAAGATATCACCACCAAATGAATAACCAGCTAAAATAAATTTATTAACGCCCCATTTATTCCGATATTCTTGCATTAAATGAGTAAGATCTTTAGCACTACGTTCAACGGAACGATGTTGCCAAAATAGTTTTAGTGCATCAACACCAACGACAGAATAACCATGAGAAGCCATATACTCTGCCGAAACCTTGTCTAAATCTCGCCAACCGCCATCACCTGAATAATAAAAAGTAACACTATTGGGATGCGATTGTTTACCTTTAGCGGGTAATTCTATTACTGGTAATGGTTCATGCTCACCAAATAAAATAGATGGTAAATGTAAACTTAACAGTTCAATTGGTGATGCTTGATATTCGCCAATTTTGGTGGTTACTTTAATCTGCTTTTGTTGTCGAGGAAAAATGGCAACTTGTTCATCTGGTGGATTATTCCAAATTACTTGCCATTCTCCATGGTTAGCCTGAGCGGGTAAAGGTGCATCACAATCTTTATGATCTAATGTAAATTCAATCGATAAAGCTTTGGCATCATCATTTTGTTGGGTTAACCACCGATAAGCAAAGGCGGCACCTTCTTGCATACCAGCAACCACAAACTTATCTTCATTTAAGACTTTTTGTGCTTGCTCAAAACGAGTTTGCTGTTTTTCACAACTTCCTTGCGGTTCTAATTCAAACTGTACTAATTTAGCACCTGTTGATTCAGATAAACTTAATAATTGATCAGCCGTAAAATGATTATCTTTAGTGGCAACAATTATAGCAGCAGCCTCAGCTGATTGTTTTGGGGTAGCCGATAAAATAGAAAAGTTTTGATTAATGGCTATGGTATTTACAGAAGCGGTTCGTTGGTTTTTATAAAAATACCAACCTACGACTATGCAAACAGCAATGAATACTAAAATCATAAAGAATAAAATATAACGTATGATATTTTTCATCTTATTTGTTCTTATTGTGAGTTAAATTCGTTTTACCGCCAGAAATTAACATAGTGGTGTCAATCAAGGCGACCAAAGGATCAAGTCCATTGGGAACCGCCATATAACGTGGTTCCCAATGAGTAGCAAATTTTTCTTTAAAGCGACGTAAACCTTGGAAGTTATAAAAACGTCCACCACGTCGAAAAACTAACGCCCCTAAGCGTTGGATCATTGGCGCACCACGTCGCCTTTGCATACCCGCAAGCGGGACCATCCCTAAACTAAAGTACTGATAGCCTTTTTCCTGATAATGTAGAATCAACCCTACCATCAAAAATTCCATAGTGGATTTAGGAATATCTTGTAAAACTCGCATTAAATCAATGGTTGCACTGTAGTTTTGATTGGTTTCGAGTAAATTCACAAAAGCAATAATTTTGCCTTGGTATTCAATAACTGCAATGGTGAAATTATCTAAATAAGATTTCGAAAAAGCGCCTAACGAAAATTTCTTTTCTTTTGAGTGTTTGTTTTTTAACCATGCATCCGAGACTATTTTTAGCTCATCAAGCGGTGCAGTACCTGGTGGATAAAATTTTAAACTAAGTCCATCTCGTTGCCCGCGATTCCAAGTATATCGAAGATCTTTATAACCTTTTGATGTTAAATCAAATTCATTTAAATTAACTAACGCTTCTTCACCAAGTTTGACCACTCTAAGCCCTATATCCATATAGAATGGTAAATTGTTTGCTCTAACTTGGTAAAAAACTGGGCGTAAATGGTGTTGATCACAAAGATCCCTAAATTCCCATATTAAATCTGCGCGCGCACTATCATTACCAATCGGATCATAAAGCGCAACCATACTTCTTCCTCGCCTTGCATACATGATAAAAGCGGTTTTTGATTGATTGAAAAGTAATGATTTATCACCACTCATCACTAATCCGCCTTCAGGTTGCTTCGAGTTGAGGATGATTTGATGAGCTTCGCTCAATTCTTCTTTAGTGGGAATGGTTAAGATGGGTAATGCCGGTTTGAAAGACCAAAATAACATCACACCACTTAATAATATAAAACTCCCTAATGCTGCACGCAAGGCACGAGGAACACGGCTATCTAATTCAAATTGCCACCATAAATTGTGACTATAAGGAATATCTTGATAAATAAATAAAATTAGCCAAACAAATAGGATAAGTAAGCCAAAAGTGATCACAAAGGATTTTAACGAAAAGGGCAAAATACTTAGTCGGCTTTTACGATAAAAGGCGTGTCTAAAATAGAACAATGATATTGCTATCGATAATAAAGTAAAGGCTTCAATCCAATGTAAACCTCTTAATAATGAGCAGATACTACCTAATATCAACAATATAACGGACAATCCCCAAGCAGAATAAAGTCGGCGACGTAATCCCATCGCTAGTAATAAACATAAAACACCAATTAAGCTGGCAGTTAAATGGGCAAAATTGACGATTTTGTTAGGAATGAAGGTGTTGACAAAATGATGATTGAATCCAGGGATGACACTTGAAAACATCATCACTACGCCAGCAAAGAATACCGAGGCGGCCATAATTGTTGCAGCAATGCCAGTATCGGTTTCTTTTACTTGTGGAGCAGAAAGAAAGTTTTTACCTTCATTAATTAACAGCAAAATTCCTGCGGGAATGAGTGGTAATATAATATAAATTAATCGATAAATAACTAAAGCAATAGTTAATGATGCCGCACCAATTTGAGATGAAAAAGCGGCTAATATAATTGCTTCAAATATACCAACACCACCCGGAACATGACTAAGCACCCCTGCTACTAAAGCGAGAATATAAATCATGATAAAAACAATGAAATTTGGCTTATTCGGTAATAAGAAATAGAGGATCGCACCAGCTAAAATAGCATCTAGTAAGGTAATTAAAAATTGACTACTAGCTAAACGCCAGTTAGGTAAACGGATTTTCCAATGAAAAAATTGGTATAAACGCGTATCTTTATTAGGTTTTTCAGACAATCGATGAGCATGTAAAAATAATAATACACCGGCATAAATGATAAATACTGCACTACATATTAACTCGATACTGATTGCTGAAGTATGTAGTGCTATCGTGGTCTTTTCAATATGAATTAGTGCCGCGATTGATGCTAGTAAAGGTAAGGTAAAGCCTAATGAAAGAGTAACAAAAATTGACATCCTTGCTACATCTATAGTGGTTAATCCATATTTGAAATAGAGCCGACAACGAATGGCGCCACCTGATAATGCTGATAATCCGACAGCATTACCAATCGCCGAAGCACAAATACCGCCGACCGCAATTGTTGATAATTTTAGCTCAACGCCTGCATAACGTGCAGCTGACCATTCATAGCAGATAAGCATAATATAACTAGCTATTGCTGATAAACACGAAAGTAAAATTGCATGGTAAGGAAGTTGGTGTAGAGCTGACTTTAAATCGTTAATATTGATGGTTTTTAATAAATGCCAACACACTACCAGTGCAATACAAAAAATAGATAGTCCAAATAGTAGAGCGATGAATTGACGATATCGAGTGAAGCATTCTATAAGTTGCCATGGCAAAACTTTACGTGTTGATATTTTCACTTAATCAACTCCAGTTAGTTGCACTGATTATGAATTTTGATTAGCGCATTCTACCTCTCGGAATTAGTGAAAACAATCGAAAGAAATTAAAAAAAATATAAAAAAAACATTAAATACTAGGCATTTTTTAGTAAATGAAGCCAAACAGTCATTAATTATGATACCAATTTAGGATTAATGATTTTTTTTAATTGATTTTATTTGTTTTTTATAATTAATTTCTTTGTCAAAATTATTAATTAAAAGGATAAATAGCGGTTGAGTTTTAACTGCGGTAATATAAACAATATTCAGGTTTTAATAAAATCTTACACTAAATTTTAATAAGCATAATAAAATGACTATATCACCCCAAACCACTCTTAATAACGTTAAAATGTATGTAAAGCAAAAGCTCTCCCATGATTTTTCTGGTCATGATATGGCGCATATTGAGCGAGTGGTTAAATTAGCCCAAAAAATTCTTAACCACCAGCCACAAGCAAATGCTTTTATTGTGTTGATGAGTGCTTATTTACATGATGTTATTGATGAAAAAGTTACGGAAGATGTTGATAGTGCCATAATTGAATTAAAAGAGTATTTACGCAGTTTGAAATTAACATCAGCCGAAATTAGCGCTATTTTCGATATTATTGAAAATATGTCCTATCGAAAAAATCTTTCACAAAAAGCCACATTATCGCTCGAAGGGCAAATTGTTCAAGACGCGGATCGCCTTGATGCAATTGGAGCTATTGGCATTGGGCGCACTTTTTATTATGGTGGTAATAAACACAATATCATGCATGATCCCAATGTCCCACCTCGAATTAAACTTGATGAAAACAATTATAAACAGACCAATACAGTAATTAATCACTTCTATGAAAAATTATTTTTACTTAAAGATATGATGAATACTGACACCGCTAAACAAATGGCCGAACAGCGCCATGAAATATTGGTTAAATTTGTCAATCAATTTGAACAAGAATGGCTTGGCATCGATTGATTTTATCCATCTATTATTTTTATTTAGATAGGTATTGGCGCACCAATTATTGAAAGAACAATAGGTAATGTAATTAAACTTAACAAAGTACTCACCAAGGTTGCACTAGATACCAGTTCAGGATGAGTATCAAATTGTACTGACATTAAGGTCGTATTGGCTGCACTTGGCATTGCGGCTAAAACGATAAGAATTTGTTTATACATGGGTGACAGTGGCATAAAATAAACCATCGCAAAAGCCACTATTGGTGATATAACCATTCTTGCAGTTAAAGCAAATGAGAGCTTTGGGTAATCAAGTTGGGTAATTTTTATTTTAGCCAGCTGCATTCCGAGAATAATCATAATGATGACAATAGATGAGTCACCGATCATTCCAATTGAAGTCATAATAGATTTTGAAAGTGGAATGTGACAAAGCTGGAAAATAATTCCGGCAAAAGCACCATAGGCAACTGGCATTCTAATCACTTTTTTTATTACATCTTTTTGACTCACAATATCACTATGTGCACTGCCTTTAGCCGCATAATAAATACCAACGGTGCTCATAACAAATTGTTGTAACACCATCATAATGACACCTAAATCGAATCCAAGCGATCCAAAAAACACCAGTAATACTGGGGTGCCATAATTACCATTGTTCATAAAGCATGAACTTAAAATCAACGCACAACGCTCTTTTACCGAATAGCGCATAGCAATTGACCACATGCTGACAATAAATACCAAAGAAAAGCAGAGTCCAAAGATATAGGCAATATAGATAAAATAGTCACTGGTTAAGGTATGTGTGTAAAACGTTTTAAAAGCCAAAAAAGGTGAAAGCACATACAGCGACATTTTGGAAAGATTGGCGACATCAAACTTCAGAACTTTTTGGGCAATAAATCCTACAATAAAAATAGAAAAAATAGGAAATAAAATAATAAAAAATTGCATTGTGTTAACTTTTCGATAATTAGTTTATTGAATCTATAGCCAATACTATCGATTCGCGTAGTTTTTGACAGGTGTTATCATCAAGGGCTTTATTGTGTTTATCTGTTAGAATAAACAGATCTTCAATATGCTCACCAATTGTCGCTATTTTAGCACTACTCAACGATAAATCTAACTTTGCAAAGACTTCACCAACACAAGCAAGTAATCCCGGTTTATCAAGTGCGATTAATTCCATATAAGTATCGTTAATTGAAGAGACAAAGTTAACTTGAGTCGGAACAGAAAATGATCGTAATCTTTGTTTAGTCGGCTTAATCGTCACACCTTTATAAACTGATTGATGAAGAACTTTATTTAAAGTTTGAATGATATCTTGGTGACGATTTTCAGGCACCACTTGCCCATTAGGTTCAAGTACAATAAAAGTATCAAGCGCAAATCCATTTTTATTGGTAATAATTAAAGCATCATGAATACTTAAATTTAGCATACTTAAAGCATTACATGCCGCTGCAAATAGGAAAGGTCTATCTGATGAGTAGATAATTATTTCCGTACCACCATGATAAGGATTTGGATTAATTGAAACGAGTGTTTGATTCAATTCATGGTTCAAAAGAAGCTGTACATGCCAAGCAATCTGTTCAGCGGTATATCGCAAAAAGTAGTCAACACGATAGCTTTGCCAAAAATGTTTAATGGATTGTTCATCGTAATTTTGTGCAAGCAATTGAGCTAGTGCTTGCTGTTTATGTTGACGTGCAATACTACGTTGTTCTGGTATTTGATGAATGCCAGAATCAAGCGAGCGCTTGGCTGTTAGATAAAGCTCACGCATTAAGCTCTGTTTCCAGCTATTCCACAAGGTTTCATTGGTTGCACAAACATCGGCAACCGTTAAACAAAGCAAATATTGTAATCGTCGTTTGCTTTTAACCAGTTGAACAAATTCACGAATAACTTCCGGATCTTGCAGATCACGGTTTTGGGCTGTTACTGACATCAATAAATGATAACGAACTAACCAGACAATCAAATCAGTATCTTTCGCATCTAATTCATGTAATTGACAGAAAGATTCCACTAATTTTGCGCCAATTTCCGAATGATCGCCATGCCGTCCTTTGCCAATATCATGAAATAATCCGGTAATAATAAGCAATTCAGGTTTTGATAATTTAGCCAATGCCATTGAACTATTTGGATGTTTTTGTTTGCCATCTTCTGAACGTAAAAGATCCAGTTCTAACAATAAACGGATAGTATGTTCATCTACGGTATAAGCATGAAATAAATCAAACTGCATCATTCCTGAAATCTGTTGCCAACCGGGAATATAAACCGCCAGAATACCATATTGATGCATGGGTAAAATGGCTTTTTTGATTGCATCAGGATGTTTGATGATCTTCATAAACAACGTTCTCGCCTCTGGCTTTTCACATAATAAATACGTGAGTTTTCGCCTTGCAGAACGGAGTTGTCTAATGGTATTAGAGTAAAGTCCGGTAATTTGAGGATTAAGTAAAAGCGTATAGAACAGCTTAAGAATCGTTACCGGATCATCAGTAAAAACACTATTATGTTTAACATCAATAAGGTTATCTCTACTTTGGAAATGCTCATCGATATCATAAGTTTTATATTGTGAGTAACTTTTCAATATTGATTCATCAAATAACTGTAAAAGCATTTGATTGAGTTCAGTAATATTATGTGCTACCCGATAATAATCATGCATCATGTTTTCAACCGGAGCATTTCCTTCTCCACTATAACCTAACATTTTAGCGATGCTTAACTGGCGATCGAATAGTAGGCGGTTGTCATAGCGGTTAATAACACAATGCAGGGCAAAACGCATCCGCCATAAAAATTTGCGACAGGCTTTGAATTCTTCGACTTCCTCGGGTGTGAGATAATCAAAATGTCCAATTTTTTGCAAAAACTCTCCCCCAAAATGGCGAATAGCTAACCATTGGATAATTTGCATATCACGCAAGCCACCAGGACTATTTTTTAAATCGGGCTCTAAATTATAGGTAGTGCTATGATATTGCTGATGTCTTTCTTGTTGTTCCTTGATTTTTGCGCGATAAAACGCTGGCGAAGGCCAAATTTTATCGCTAAAAATTTGTGTTTGGAGTTCCTTAAGTAATGACTCACTTCCTGCAATCAATCTTGATTCAATTAAGTTTGTCATAATTGTGATATCATTTTTAGCTTCTTGCAGACAGGTCTTTAATGTCCTGACGCTGTGACCAATATCCAGATGAAGATCCCAAAGTAAACGAACTAGATCACCTATCTGTTTTTCAAGCTCTTTGGTGAGTGAGTTATCACTTAGTATCAAAATATCGATATCAGACAAAGGATGTAGTTCACAACGGCCATAACCACCAACAGCAATAAGTGCAATCCGATTTTTTTTAAATAGCGATGAAATTTGTTCTGGAATTTGATAGTAATGCCATAAACGTTCAAGTATCTGATCGATAAATTGACTACGCAGGTGTACTAAATCATCAATATCCGCATTGTTTTCGAATTGAGTAATCGACCATTGTTGAAACGCATTGAGTTGCTGTTTTATATAAGGAACTGTGATTTGGTTATCATTAAAATTAAGCGGAGAGACAGAATAAAACAAATGCGCATTAGCCATAGTCATCATATCAAATTGAGATAATTCAATTGTCATATCGTCTCCCGATTTTAAAAGAGTGTCAAGTTAGAATACCTTTACTTTTAATTAAAGAGCATTTGCACCTTTTAAAATTGATTTTTGTTTTTTTTTGTAAAAATAATTGAGGAGTGTATACCGTTTGATAATATTTATTAAAGATACATTCACCTAATTCAAATGCTTTTTTACTCAGAATAAGTATTAATAACCTCATGAATTTTTCATTTCATACTTTATGAATAAGGTAAGTTAATACTTTGTGTAAAAATAATTGAGGAGTGTATACCGTTTTATAATATTTATTGAGGATACATTCACTTAATACAAATCCTTTGTTACTTAGAATAAGTATTAATAAATCATGACTTGGTTCATTTCATACTTTATGAATAAGGTAAGTTAATACTTTGTGTAAAAATAATTGAGGAGTGTATACCGTTTGATAATATTTATTGAGGATACATTCACCTAATACAAATCCTTTGTTACTTAGAATAAGTATTAATAAATCATGACTTAGTTCATTTCATACTTAATGAATAAGGTAATTTGATACTTTGTGTAAAAATAATTGAGGAGTCTATACCATTTGCTGATATTTTATTTAATCTTAAGAATAGGGTAGATAAATTTGGAAGAACTAAATTACTTAAATTTATTAAAATGATAAATGTTTAGTTTGGCACTGATTGCGAATAATTAAACATAGCTTGCACAGTTTTATTTTTTCAATCCATGCAAGCTACTATCAATTATAATTTGAAATCACTTAAATCATCTTCGCTGATTTCTGAGTCAATCTGACCAACAAGATATGAGCTCATTTCTGCTTCTTGTGGTGCGACTTGTACGTTATCGGAAACAAGCCAATTGTTGATCCAAGGAATTGGGTTGGATTTTACTTCAAATGGTAATTTAAGCCCAACAGCTTGCATACGAATATTGGTGATGTATTCAACATATTGGCAAAGGATATCTTTATTTAATCCAATCATTGAACCACCTTCAAATAGGTATTCTGCCCACTCTTTTTCTTGATTGGCTGCTTGTAAGAACAGGTCATAACAATCTTGTTCGCACTCTTTGGCGATCTCGGCCATTTCAGGATCGTCTTCACCACTTCTTAGGGTGTTGATCATAAATTGAGTACCAGTTAAATGAAGCGCTTCATCACGAGCTATCAATTTGATTATTTTTGCATTACCTTCCATTAATTCTCGTTCTGCAAAGGCAAATGAGCAAGCAAAACTCACATAAAAACGAATAGCTTCAAGGGCATTAACGCTCATTAAGCAGAGATAAAGTCGTCTTTTAAGTTCACGCAAGTCGATAGTGACGGTTCGATTATTGATAGTGTGTTTACCTTCACCAAATAGGTTGTAATAACTTGCGTAGCTAATTAGGTCATCGTAGTAACCCGCAATATCACCAGCTCTTTTTTGGATCTCTTTATTGGTAACAATATCATCAAACACTACAGAAGGATCATTGACGATGTTGCGGATGATATGCGTATAAGAACGAGAATGGATAGTTTCTGAGAACGACCAAGTCTCTACCCATGTTTCTAGTTCAGGGATAGATATTAGGGGAAGTAAGGCAACATTGGGGCTTCGTCCTTGTATTGAATCAAGCAATGTTTGATATTTTAAATTGCTAATAAAGATATGTTTTTCATGTTCAGGTAAAGCCGCATAGTCGATACGATCTTGTGAAACGTCGACTTCTTCAGGGCGCCAAAAGAAAGAAAGTTGTTTTTCTATTAATTTTTCGAACATTTCATATTTTTGCTGATCATAACGAGCAACATTCACCGGTTGACCAAGAAACATTGGTTCTTTAAGTTGATCATTATGGACGTGTGAGAAGGTGCTGTAATTCATACTCATAGTCGAACTCCTAATTTTGTTTACTTTTTCACTAAATATTTGGAAAAAGTAGGAATAGTAAGGATAACTTATCGTTACCCTATACTTTTGTTATAGTGCTAAACAGGGCAATTAAATTTTACATGCTCCGCCTTCACAACCATCATCACTTGATGTGAGTTCAATATCACCTTGAATATCTTCAGCACCATCACGTGTATTATGATAATAAAGGGTTTTTACACCGTATTTATAAGCAGTTAGTAAATCAGCTAAAAGTTGTTTCATTGGTACTTTGTCATTCGGAAATTTGGTTGGATCGTAATTAGTATTTGCCGAAATTGATTGGTCAATGAACTTCTGCATAATGCCTACTAAATGCAGATAACCTGTATTATTTGGAATTTGCCAAAGTAATTCATATAAATCTTTTAATTTATTATATTCAGGTACAACTTGTTTTAAGATGCCATCTTTGGACGCTTTAATGCTGATATAACCACGTGGAGGTTCAATACCGTTAGTGGCATTGGAGATTTGGGATGATGTTTCAGAAGGCATTAATGCTGATAAAGTTGAATTACGTAAACCATGAGTTTTTATTGATTCACGTAAAGACTCCCAATCATAATGTAGTGGCTCTTTAGTGATTGTATCGAGATCTTGTTTATAGGTATCAATAGGTAAGATCCCTTGTGAATAAGTCGTCTCATTAAATAGTGGGCAGGCGCCTTTTTCTTTGGCTAAGTTATTCGATGCTTTTAATAAATAATATTGCATCGCTTCAAAAGTACGATGCGTTAAATTATTAGCACTGCCGTCAGAATATTTAACGCCATGTTTTGCTAAATAATAAGCATAATTAATCACACCAATACCAAGCGTACGGCGATTAAGTGATGCGTTTTTAGCCGCAGGAACAGGATAATCTTGATAATCAAGTAATGCATCAAGGGCTCGAACAGTTAAGTCGGCAAGTTCTTCAAAATCGTCAAGCGATTCGATTTTACCTAAATTGAAGGCAGATAGGGTGCAAAGTGCGATTTCGCCTTTATCGTCATTGACATTATTAAGTGGTTTGGTTGGTAACGCAATTTCCATACATAAATTAGATTGATGTACCGGCGCAAGTTGTGCATTAAACGGACTATGCGTGTTACAGTGATCAACATTTTGTATATAAATTCGACCAGTCGATGCGCGTTCTTGCATTAATAATGAGAAGAGTTCTACCGCTTTTACTACGCGTTTTCGAATATTAACATCTTGTTCATATTGATGATAAAGTGCTTCAAATTTGTCTTGATCGGCGAAAAACGCATCATAAAGCCCTGGTACATCTGATGGGCTAAATAGTGTAATGTTTTCATTTTTAATGAGGCGCTGATACATTAATTTATTGATTTGTACACCATAATCCAGATGTCGAACGCGGTTTTCTTCAACACCTCGGTTGTTACGTAATACTAATAAACTTTCAACTTCTAAATGCCAAATTGGATAAAATACGGTAGCCGCGCCACCACGAACACCACCTTGCGAACAAGATTTAACCGCGGTTTGGAAATACTTATAAAATGGGATACAACCAGTATGGAATGCTTCGCCACCACGAATAGAGCTACCTAATGCCCGAATTCGACCCGCGTTAATACCGATACCAGCTCGTTGAGAAACATATTTTACGATAGCACTTGCAGTGGCATTGATAGAATCTAAACTGTCATCACATTCAATTAGCACACAAGAACTAAATTGACGAGTCGGGGTACGAACACCCGCCATGATTGGCGTGGGTAGTGAGATTTTAAATGTCGAAACGGCATCATAGAATCGTTTGATATAATCTAGTCGACTATTTTTAGGGTAATTTGCAAATAGACATGCTGCCACTAAGATATATAGGAATTGGGCGCTTTCATAAATTTCCCCAGTCACTCGATTTTGAACTAAATATTTACCTTCAAGTTGTTTAACCGCTGCATAAGAGAAGTTCATGTCACGCCAGTGATCGATAATTTTATCCATTTGTTCAAACTCTTCTTGGCTATAATCTTCAAGAAGATGCTTGTCATAACGTTCGCTGGCAACAAGTTTTTTTACATGTTCATAAAGCGGTGGGGGGGTAAATTGGTTATAGGCTTTTTTACGTAAATGGAATATCGCTAATCGAGCAGCTAAGTATTGGTAATCTGGTGCATCTTGAGAGATAAGATCCGCTGCTGCACGAATGATTGTTTCATGAATGTCGGAAGTGCGAATACCATCATAAAACTGAATATGCGAACGTAATTCAACTTGAGAAACCGAAACATTTTCTAATCCTTCAGCTGCCCATGTAATGACTTTATGGATTTTGTCTAGGTTTATAGGTTCTTTTTTTCCATCACGTTTTGTGACTAGTATTGATTTATTCATTTTCCATCCATTTTTGTGGTTTTTAATGGTGATTATAATAATTGATATTTATCAAAATATACAATATATAGTGCCTATTAATCATTTTATTACTATATATAGTGTATTTAATAAGCGGTGATCTTTAATTTATTGACGAAAATCAATGACTACGGGTGATATTTAGAAATATGAACTTTTTTTGCCAAAAAAGGCAATGATAGGTAGTTACTTACTAAATGAGATATTGGGGAATGATAAGATCTACCTATCTATAATTACAACTCGAAATTCATATCATAAATATGAATCTAATTCGTTTATTGAGCTATATATTTAGCTATATATTATCCATTTTTATCTTGAGATTTGCTTTTATAATGCTATTTAGCTTTATAAGGATATAAAGCATAATAGCTGTTTAAGGCTATCTCCCAAATATAATTTTAATTAAATATGCTCAAGAACTAGGATAAGCCTTTGCTAAGGATCTCTCATTTACCTATCAGTGAATCAATTTTTTAGGTATTTACAAATTTACCAAAAAGTTTGCTTAAACATGCATGATTTAGTTTGATCAATTTAATATCAGTCAACATGTTTGCTCAAGCAAGAACTTTTGTTAACTATTAATATATTCAATCTAATTCTTTTTGTAGCGCTGATTTGTGCTAGCTTTATTTTGTGCTTCCAACCAAGCCAGTTTCTCCGAGTAATTTTTCTCAGCACCCCGTTGTGTTGGGTGGTAATATTTGCTGTCGGCCATTTCTGGAGGAAAGTAGTTTTCACCAGCTGCATAGGCATTAGGTTCATCATGTGCATAACGATATTGTGCACCATAACCTAAATTTTTCATTAAACTGGTTGGCGCATTGCGTAGGTGTTCTGGAACATCATAGTCAGGTTTGGATGTTGCATCTTTCATCGCTTGGTTAAATGCAAGATAAACCGCATTACTTTTAGGTGCACATGCTAGGTAAACAATTGCTTGTGCGATAGCTCGTTCGCCTTCTGCTGGTCCAACTCGAGTAAAACAGTCCCATGCTGCTAAAGCGACTTGCATTGCTCTTGGGTCGGCATTACCGATATCTTCTGATGCAATAGCCAATAATCGACGAGCGACATATAGCGGATCTCCACCGGCGGAAATGATTCTTGCATACCAATAAAGTGCTGCATCAGGTGCAGATCCTCTAATTGATTTATGAACCGCCGAGATTAGGTCATAATAACGGTCACCTTGATTATCAAATCTTGCACTACGTTCGCCGATGACTTCTTTTAGTAATTCAGGCGTTAATGGTTTTCCATCAGACATATCAACCAGCAATTCAAGCGTGTTGAGTGCGCGTCTTGCATCACCACCAACAAATTCGGCAATCTGTTTTCTGGTTTCCTCAAGTAGCGTAATTTTTTGGTTGCCATAACCACGTTCCGGATCATCCATCGCTTGTTGTAAAATTTGCTCAATATCTTCATTAGTTAATGATTTAAGCAGATAGACTCTGGCACGGGATAGTAATGCTGAATTTAACTCAAAAGAGGGGTTTTCAGTGGTAGCGCCAATAAAGGTTACAGTACCATTTTCGACATAAGGTAAAAAAGCATCTTGTTGGCTTTTATTAAAACGATGAACTTCATCAACAAATAAAATGGTTCTTACTCCTGATTGTTGATTAATTTTGGCGCGTTCAATCGCTTCGCGAATATCTTTAATCCCTGAAGTTACTGCTGAAATTCGTTCTACTTTAGCATTAGCATGATGCGCAATAATTTCTGCTAAAGTGGTTTTGCCGGTTCCGGGTGGTCCCCAAAGGATCATAGAATGTAAATGACCTGCTTCAATTGCTTTAGGCAAAGGTTTATCTTCACCAAGTAGTTGGCTTTGACCTATATATTCAGATAAATTACGTGGACGCATCCTTGCCGCTAAAGGTTTAAATTCATCTGACCCAAATTCAAAAGAGAGACTAGGCATGCTACACCATCCAAATTTACAAAATACAGTTATTATATACTGCTTAACTGATAAGTGAAAAAGAAAAGAAAATATCTTTCACAGCTAACAGAAAAACGGTAATATTTTGAACTAAATTAAAATGATTGTTTAATTTATTGTATTAAACAAAATGCATAAGGATTGGTAATGAAGAAGTTTTTAATTTTAATTGGGTTAATGACAAGCTGTGCAGCATGGGCTGGTGATAAAGAGGTGTTGCAAGAGCGATTAGCTAAAATTGATGGGTTTTATGCTCGATTTTCACAAGATGTGAAAACAGCCGATAAACAACCAGTTCAACAAGGTAAAGGTGATTTGTGGGTAACAAGGCCTTATTACTTTAATTGGACAATGACTGAGCCAGACGAGACGTCAATCATTTCAGATGGGCGTAACATGTGGGTCTATACTCCTGCCGTTGAACAAGTTAGTGTAATGAGCTTAAAAAAATCGGTGGATAATCGTTTAATGCTTTTGATTACGGATAGTCATAATCCTATTTGGAATGCATATACTGTTACACGTAAACAAGACTCTTTTACATTGAAACCAACTGATGGTTCTAACCAAGATTTTGTTATTTCTGTTTTGCCTACTGGGATGATTTCAAATTTTACGATTATCGAAGAGGATGGTCAGCGTAGTTTTTATGATTTATCTCGTCAAACCCTAGGTAAGGTAGCACTTGATAAGTTTAAGTTTACTCCACCAGCTGGAGTAACGGTTGATGATCAGCGTTAATAGTTTAAACAATAGTTAATTATTTAACTTTTGCGAATTAATACACTTTGCGTAATGGCGCAAAGTGTATTGCCTTTAATAGAATCTACTCATTTTCATTAATACTAATAACGGGGTTATCTGAAAATAGATAGTGATCTCGTTTTGTTTCAAAATCTTCGCTAGCAGCATCAAATAACATTTTTTTTGTGTTCTCTAGATGTTGCCACATGGCTAACTTAGCCGCTTTGGGATCACGATTAATTAGCGCATCTAATATTTTGTCATGTTCATCCCACCAGCTTTCAATGTCTTGTTGTTGTACATGTTCATGAAGTTTTTTCCATAATGGGTTTAATGTTCTTTGCTGCCAAGCTTCTTGAACGATAGTAATTAAAGCGGTATTCCGTGTGATCATGGCAATCTGTGTATGGAATTTTAGATCCCAATCAGAATCACGATAATGATCTTCTTTTTTAGCATTATGTTGAATTTCTAATAATTTGACGATATCGTCTTTAGTAATTTGTGTTGCTGCAAATTCGGCAATGTTACTTTCAATAAGTTGGCGGGCTTGCAATAATTCAAATGGTCCTGTCGTAGAAAAATTTAATCCTTTCTGTGAGGTTAGAATATTGGTCTGTAAACTATTAGCTATAACATGAATTCCAGAGCCTTTTCTTGCATCAACATAACCTTCAACTTCAAGCATAATAATAGCTTCACGGACAACTGAACGACTTACTTTTAGTTCTTCACATATCAATCTTTCAGATGGTAATTTGCTTCCTACTGGATAAATGCCGTCAATAATTCGGTTTTTAAGTTCAGTTGCGATAACTTGATAAAGTCTTTGATACTCGTGCTGTTCTTGGGTCATGATGAATTTTGCATAAATCCTTTAAGTTTTTTTAGACTTTTAAAATAACATCTAATTGCTTCAAATTAAATAATGTTGTTCCAATTTTTTTAATTAAATTTTTTAGTTACAAACTTTTTAGTTTAAAAAATATCCCTTTAATTATTAGGGATATAGTTCATTTTTGTGATGTATGTCAACTTTTTTAGTTGTCAGGCATGTTATTATGCGCCAAAATATCTATATATTTAGGAGCAATTAAAGATGTACAAAACGATAAAAAACCTACGATGGTATATGATAGCATTAGTCACTGTAGGGACAATTCTTGGTTATCTTACGCGAAATTCGATAGCGGTAGCCGCCCCAGTTCTTAATGAAGTAATGGGATTAACAACGCAGCAATATTCATATGTGGTAGCTTCTTATTCAGCTTGTTATACCATTATGCAACCAGTTGCCGGATATATTTTGGACTTGTTAGGCACGAGAGCGGGATATGCGGTTTTTGCTATTTTGTGGTCAGTATTTTGTGTTAGTACCGCATTTTCAGGTAGTTGGATCGGACTGGCTTTTGCTCGAGGTGCTGTTGGTGCAACAGAAGCAGCAATGATCCCTGCGGGACTTAAAGCGACTAGTGAATGGTTTCCGGCAAAAGAAAGGTCGATCGCGGTTGGTTGGTTTAATTTAGGTTCATCAGTGGGGGCCATGATCGCACCACCATTAGTTGCATGGGCAATTTGGTTCCATAGCTGGCAATGGGCATTTATATTGTGTGGTTTATTAAGTTTTATTTGGGGAATTTTTTGGTTAATCCTTTATCGTCACCCTACAAAACAGAAACGTCTTTCTGAAGAAGAGAAAAAATATATTTTATCTGGTCAAGAAGCAAGTCATCAAACTTCAAATAATGAAAAATTACCAGCGAGTAAAATTTTAACCAGCCGCCGTTTTTGGGGAATTGCTTTACCAAGATTTTTAGCAGAGCCTGCATGGGGTACCTTTAATGCGTGGATTCCATTATTCATGTTCACAGCTTATGGTTTTGATTTGAAACAAATCGCTATTTTTGCTTGGATGCCAATGCTTTTTGCTGATGTTGGATGTGTTCTTGGTGGTTATATGTCACCATTTTTCCAAAAACATTTTAAAGTAAGCTTAATTAATTCAAGAAAAATGGTAGTGACGGTTGGTGGTGTGCTTATGATTGCACCTGGTCTGATAGGTCTATTTTCAAGTCCTTATGTTGCTATCTTTTTATTCTGTATTGGTGGTTTTGCTCACCAAGCATTATCAGGAGCATTAATTACTTTATCGTCTGATGTATTTGGCCGTAATGAAGTGGCAACAGCGAATGGATTTACCGGCATGGCTGCATGGCTAGCTAGTACTATTTTTGCACTTATTGTTGGTGCACTTGCTGATACTGTTGGCTTTAGTCCTTTATTTGTAATTTTATCTTGTTTAGATCTTTTAGCTGCCTTAGCGGTTTGGACTATTTTGAAAGAACCATCATCAGATCAAAATTAATCAATAAATTAATAAGATTACAGGATGTATTTTCCTGTAATCTTTTAATAGTTAACTACTATTTATGGAGAATAAAATGAGTTTTTTAACTGAAAACTTTTTACTAGATACCGAATTTTCTCGTCAGCTTTATCATGATTTTGCTGCTGATCAGCCAATTTTTGATTATCACTGCCATTTACCACCGGAACAAATTGCTAAAGATTATCAATTCAAGAATTTATATGATATTTGGTTAAAAGGTGATCATTATAAATGGCGTGCAATGCGTACCAATGGTGTTGCAGAAAAATTCTGTACTGGTACTGATATTAGTGATTTAGACAAATTCAAGGCTTGGGCAGAAACTGTTCCTCATACTATTGGTAATCCTTTATATCATTGGACTCATTTAGAGCTTCGTCGTCCTTTCGGTATTGATAACGTTCTATTATCACCTTCTACAGCAGAGCAAATTTGGAATACTTGTAATGAGATGTTAGCGACTCCAGAGTTTACAGCTCGTAGCATCATGAAAAAAATGAATGTTAAGATGGCAGGTACAACAGATGATCCTATTGATGATTTAGCTCATCATAAAACTATTGCAGAAGATAGTTCATTTGATGTTAAAGTTTTACCAAGCTGGCGTCCAGATAAAGCATTCAATATTGATTCAGAATTCTTTGCGGCATATATGGAAAAACTTTCTGCAGTAGCCGATGTTGAAATTTCATCATTCCAAGCGCTTTGTCAGGCTTTATCAAAACGTATGGATCATTTTGCTGCTCATGGTTGTAAGATTTCTGACCATGCATTAGATACAGTTGTTTATGAAGAAGCTACTGAAAAAGAGTTAGATACCATTTTAACTAAACGTTTATCTGGCGAAGTTTTAACCGCTAAAGAAGTTGCTCAATTTAAAACTGCTGTACTTATTTTCTTAGGTGTTGAATACAACAAACGTGAATGGGTTCAACAATATCATATAGGTGCATTGCGTAATAATAATTCAAGAATGTTTAATTTAATGGGGCCTGATGTTGGGTTTGATTCTATTAATGATTCACCTATTGCTCAACCACTTTCTCGTCTATTAGATGCTCAAGCAAAACAAGATGCATTGCCAAAAACGATTTTGTATTGTTTAAACCCTTCTGATAATGAAATTCTTGGTACGATGATTGGTAACTTCCAAGGAGCAGGTATTCAAGGAAAAATGCAATTTGGTTCAGGATGGTGGTTTAATGATCAAAAAGACGGCATGATTCGTCAAATGACACAGCTTGCTCAACTTGGATTATTAAGCCGTTTTGTTGGTATGTTAACCGATAGTCGTAGTTTCTTATCTTACACTCGCCATGAATATTTTAGACGTATTTTATGTCGAATGATTGGACGCTGGGTTGAAGATGGCGAAGCACCACGTGATATCCAATTATTAGGTCAAATGGTTAAAAATATTAGTTTTGATAATGCTAAAAACTATTTTGGTATTGAACTAAGCTAAAAAGCATTAAGTCGTTGTGATTAGATTAATTAAAGAAGAGTTAGAGTAATGAAAACATTAAACAGAAATGATTTTCCGGGTGCAAAATATACGACACGTGTTGTTCAGTTTGGCGAAGGTAATTTTTTACGTGCATTTTTAGATTGGCAGTTAGATATTCTTAATGAAAAAACTGATCTTGATGCTGGTATTGTTGTGGTTCGTCCGTTAAATACGGACTTCCCACCATCATTAAGTATTCAAGATGGGTTGTATACAACGCTTGTTCGTGGTTTAAATGAACAAAATGAAACAGTGAAAGAGTTTAGATTGATTCGTTCAGTTAATAACGAAATCAATGTATATACTCAATATGATGAATATCTTGAGTTAGCTAAAGATCCGAATATTCAGTTTATTTTTTCAAATACTACCGAAGCTGGTATTAGTTATGTTGAAAGTGACAAATTAACAGATAAACCTGCAACGAGTTATCCAGCAAAATTGACTGCATTTTTATATGAAAGATTTGTTCACTTTGCCGGCAGTAAAGAAAGTGGTTTGATTATTATTCCTTGTGAATTAATTGATTATAACGGCGATGCACTTAAAAAATTAGTACTTAAATATGCGAATCAGTGGAACTTGTCAGACCAATTTATCAATTGGCTTGAAAATGATAATTTATTCTGCTCAACTTTAGTAGATAGAATTGTTCCAGGATACCCAAAAGCACAAATCGCTGAGCTTGAGACTGAATTAGGTTATAAAGATAACTTTATTGATTCAGCGGAATATTTTTATCTATTTGTTATTCAAGGACCGCAATGGCTAGCTGAAAAATTATGCCTTGATAAATGCAATATGAACATCAAAATTGTTGATGATATTAAACCGTATAAAGAGCGTAAAGTAGCTATTTTAAATGGTGCTCATACTGCATTAGTTCCTGTTGCTTATTTATCAGGTATTGATACTGTTGGCGAATCAATGAATGACGCTCAGATTTTATCTTATATAAAAGAAACCATTTTTGATGAAATTATCCCTGTTTTAGATTTACCTCATCAAGAATTGGTTGATTTTGCTCAATCAGTTATTAGTCGTTTTAAAAATCCATTTATTGAACATCAGTTGATGTCAATTGCTTTAAACAGTATGACTAAGTTTAAAACACGTATTCTTCCTCAATTAATTAATTATCAGAAAGAAAAAGGAACATTGCCTAAACATTTGGTGTTCTCTTTTGCTGCATTGATCGCATTTTATCGTGGTGTGCGTAATGGACAAAGTTATCCGTTACAAGATGATGCAATCTGGTTAGAACGCTTCAGTAATAGTTGGGCAGCCATTGCAGAAGGGAAAAGCTCATTAGAGGATTTAATCAAAGTTGTTTTAGGAGATACGGCTCATTGGGAGCATGATCTATTAACTATTCCTCAATTAGCGCAAACGTTAACACAATATTTAACCGTCATAACCGAAGAGGGAATGCGTCAAGCAATTGAAAAATGTGTTAATGGTAGCAAATAACATGAGTGATTCAATGGTTAAATATATAAAAATAAACAATAAAGATAATGTCGGTGTGGCATTATCTGATTTAGAAGCACATGAAGAAAATATCGTCGTTGATGGACAGATAATTGATCTAAAAGATCCTATTAAACAAGGGCATAAATTTGCCCTTATCGATATTGAGCAAGATGAAAATATTATTAAATATGGCTTACCAATTGGTCATGCTACTCGTTTAATTAAAGCTGGAGAGCATATTCATTCTCATAATTTAAAAACCAATTTAAGTGATATTAATGATTACAAATATCAACCTACTTTATCGAAAAATGATCTGTTACATGAGATTGCCGATAAGGAAGTACAAATTTATCGACGTAAAAATGGTGAAGTTGGTATTCGTAATGAACTTTGGATTATTCCAACTGTAACTTGTATAAACGGGATAGCAGAACAAATTGTTAAACAGTTTTGTGATGAGTTAAATAATCAATTAGAAATTGATGGTATAACTGTACTTGAACATCCTTATGGCTGCTCTCAGCTTGGACAAGATCATCAAAATACTAAGACAATTTTACAAAATTTAGTTAAACATCCTAATGCTGGTGCTGTATTGGTCATCGGACTTGGTTGTGAAAATAATCAGGTTTCAGAATTTAAGGCTAGTTTAGGTGAATATGATGAATCTCGAGTTAGATTTTTAATCGCTCAGCAAGAAACCGATGAAGTTGAATCAGCATTGGTTCATTTAAGAGAACTTTATGCCATTATGAAGCAGGATAAACGTGAAGTAGGGCATTTAAGTGAATTGAAATTTGGATTGGAGTGTGGTGGTTCTGATGGTTTTTCAGGTATTACAGCTAATCCAATGCTTGGTCTGTTTTCTGATTATGTTATTGCTCATGGTGGAACAAGTGTTCTTACTGAAGTACCAGAAATGTTTGGTGCTGAGAACATTTTGATGTCACATTGTATTGATGAGTCGACTTTCGACAAGACTGTACACATGATCAATGATTTTAAACAATATTTTATTTCAAATAATCAACCAATCTATGAAAACCCTTCTCCTGGGAATAAGGCTGGTGGCATTACAACTTTAGAGGAAAAATCTTTAGGTTGTACGCAAAAAGCGGGTGGTAGTGAAGTTATTGATGTTCTTAAATACGGTGAAATGTTAACTAGACATGGATTAAATTTACTAAGCGCACCTGGTAATGATGCAGTAGCTACTGGTGCTTTATCAGCAGCTGGATGTCATATGGTGCTTTTCACCACAGGAAGAGGCACTCCATATGGCGGTATTGTGCCAACAGTCAAAATTGCGACTAATACACAATTAGCTGATAAGAAAGCCAATTGGATCGATTTTAATGCCGGTAAACTTATACAAGGAGTTTCTATGCAATCTTTGTTGATAGAGTTTATTGACTATATCGTTCTTATTGCTAGCGGGAAAAAAACTCGTAACGAAATTAACAACTTTAGAAATTTAGCCATTTTGAAAAGTGGCGTAACTCTATAGATAAAAATCCAAGAATAAATATCCACGTCATTAAGTCCTTCGGGACTTGATGCGAGGGATCGTTTTTTTTAAATATTATAGGTATCTTTTATGAGTAAGGAAAAAAAGAATAAAATTACATGGTTAGTAAGATTTTCTTATGGCAGTGGTAATTTAATTGGTAGTGGTGCATTAGCAATTAGTGGTGCTTGGCTTCTCTATTTTTATACCACTTTTTGTGGATTAAGTGTGGTGCAAGCTGCGTTGATTTTTTCCATCGCTACTTATTTGGATGTCATACTGAATCCATTGATGGGCTTTATTACAGATAATTTCTATCAAACTAAAATAGGGCAACGCTTTGGGCGACGTCGATTTTTTATTTTGATTGGTATTCCGCTAATGGTCATTTATCCTATGTTATGGATTGATGGTATGGGATTTTGGTATTACTTAGTAACATATATTTTATTTGAGATTATTTATACCAGCATCATGATTCCATTTAATACGTTACCTGTAGAAATGACATCTAACTTTTCAGAACGTACTTATTTAACTGGTTCAAAAGCAATGTTTGGTAAAGTAGCTAATTTCTTAGGTGCGGCAATACCTGGCGTATTCTTTTATTTCTATAGTAAGGAATCAGCAACTCCATTTTTATTAACTGGGATCACATATGCCTCTATCATGATGTTAGCTTTGATTTTGCTTTATTGTAATAGTTGGGAAAAACCTAAAGAAGAAGTAAAAGATGAATCTGTACATAGCTTTTTTGAAGCAATTAAAAAGCTTTTTATCGATATCTTGTCAACATTCCGTGTTAAAACTTTTAGAACGCATTTAGGAATGTATCTATTTGGATTTGGTGCTGAATGGTTATTTACAGCGGTATTTACCTATTTCATCGTATTTAGTTTAGGTGAACCTCGTTCATTTGTTGCTTCAATGAATTCATTAAGTAGTATTTGTCAGTTGGTTTCAACCGCATTTTTTATGATGTATTGTGCTAAGAAGGGCTTCAAAAAACCATTTATTATCGCATTACTCATCGTTATTTCATCGATGATTGGTTATGTCGGTATTTATTACTTTAATCTGCCTCATATCACTTGGATTGTAGTGGGTATTACAATTTGGTTTGGTTTGGGTACTGGTGGTGTTTACTATATTCCTTGGAGTGTATATGTATTCTTAGCTGATGTAGATGAAGTTGTAACTAATCGACGTCGTGAAGGGGTATATGCAGGAGCTATGACCATGGCAGGTAAACTAGTTCGCGCTTCAATTGTTTTTGTGCTTGGTATGATATTAAGTGCTTATGGCTTTGAATCGAAATCACATATACAGCCACAAAGCGCAATTGATGCTATTAATGGTATTATTTTATACGGCGTTGTAGGAATGGCATTAATTGGGGCATTTTTTGCTTGGAGAATGAAGCTCGATCACTCTACCCATTCTATTATTATCAATGAAGTTGCTCGCATTCGACAAGGTGGCAAAATGGAAGATGTTACGCCTGAAACACGAAAAGTGGTTGAGGAATTATCTGGCATCGCTTACGAAAAATGTTTTGGTAATAATAACATTGGATTTAAGCAAAAAGAGACCACAACTAATTAAAGAAAAATATTTATTAGGATCAGTATGCTGATCCTGTAACCTAAAGCTGCAAACATTAGAGTAAATTAAAAGGTTTGTAAAAATATAAAGGATAAACTCATGACGACTGTATCTGTAAAAGATTTTGGCGCTATTGGTGACGGAAAATCAATAAATACTCAAGCTTTTGAAAAAGCAATTCAACATATTGATCAACTAGGTGGTGGAACGTTAATTGTTCCTGTTGGTACCTATTTTACTGGGGCAATTAAGCTTTGTAGCAACATAACGCTTGTTATTGAGCAAGGGGCGACTTTATTATTTTCTGATGATGCTAAAGATTATCCTGTTGTTAATTCTCGTTGGGAAGGGGTTAAGCAGGATGTGTATATGCCTTGTATATATGGCCAACATATTGAAAATGTGGTTATAACTGGAAATGGTAAAATTGATGGTAATGGTCAAAAATGGTGGCATACATTCCGTCATGATCGAAGCAATCTTAAATATCCAAGACCTTATTTAATTGGTTTTGATTTTTGTGAACGAGTTACGATTGAAAAAGTTTTTCTAACTCAATCACCTAGCTGGACTGTTCATCCGATGGAATCAAATAATGTCGTTGTCGATAATATTTCAATTCTTAATCCAGCTGATTCACCGAATACCGATGGTATTAACCCTGAATCATGTCGTAATGTGAGAATTTCAAATTGTTATATTGATGTTGGCGATGATTGTATTGCAATAAAAGCAGGCACTGAAGAAACAGCCGAAAAAAGTCCATGTGAGAATATTTTAATTACTAATTGTAATATGATTCATGGTCATGGTGCAGTTGTACTTGGTAGTGAGATGAGTGGTTGCATCCGTAATGTAACTATTACAAATTGTGTATTCCAAAAAACCGATCGAGGTGTAAGATTCAAAACTCGTCGAGGTCGAGGAGGAACTATTTCTGATATCACATTTAGTAATATTGTAATGGATGAAGTTTTATCGGCATTTGTTATGAACTACTATTATTATTGTGGTCCAAAAGGAAATGATCCAATTGTTTGGAATAAAGATGCTCTACCCGTTAATGAGTTTACACCAGCATGCCACAATATTAGCTTTTCAAACATTATTGCTAAAAATGTTCGTGCTTATGCCGGCTTTTTATATGGTATTCCAGAATCTCCTATTTCTAATATCTCTTTTGATAATATTCGTGTTTCAATGCAACAAAATGCCCAAGCAGGCGAGGTTGATATGTTTAAAGATGTCAAGCCGGAGGCTGGTAAAGGGTTCTTTATTGAGAATGCGAATAGTATTTTGTTTAATAATGTGATTATTGATAATGTACTAAGTGATCCACTTTGTATTAAAAATAGTAGTGACGTGCATGTAACACAATCTTTTGTTAAACAAAATGGTCAATTATTTGGACTTAAAACTGAATAATGTGTTTGAAAATAACCGCTAAGTAGCGGTTATTTTTTATTGATGAATATTAATTCAATATGACCTTATTTTATACATTACTTTGATAAGAAAAAATTATTTTTATCAAAATGTTGTTATATTTTATGATTATTTTATTTTTCCAAATTTGGACTTTTCAAGAAAAATTATTCAGTTACTCCATTTTTAAATATTGATAGGTCACGAAATTCATTTATTTCATTACAGGTTTGTTTACCGTTTGCAAGCTGCACAATTAAATTAATAAATTGCTCTAAAAGTTTCTCCATCGGTGTTCCATTAACTAATTGCCCCGCATCAAAATCGATCCAGTGTTTCTTTTTTTGGGCAAGTGTTGAGTTAGTTGAAATTTTTACAGTTGGTACAACGCCACCATATGGGGTGCCTCTTCCGGTTGAAAATAATACCATTTGACAACCAGCAGCAGCTAATGCACCTGTAGCTACTGCGTCATTTCCCGGAGCTGATAATAAATTTAAACCTGATTTTTGGAGTCTTTCACCATATTCTAATACATCAATAACATTACTATTACCTGCTTTTTGGGTGCAGCCCAATGATTTGTCTTCAAGTGTTGTAATTCCTCCTGCTTTATTACCTGGAGAAGGATTTTCGTAAATAGGTTGATTATATGTCATAAAATATCTTTTAAAATTGTTAACCATATTTACTGTTTTTTCAAAAATTTGTGAATTAATACAATGAGACATTAGGATTGTTTCTGCTCCAAACATTTCGGGAACTTCGGTTAAAACGCTAGTTCCGCCATTGGCAATTACATAATCAGAAAACTTGCCTAATAATGGGTTTGCTGTGATGCCTGATAATCCATCGGATCCCCCACACTCAAGTCCAAATTTAAGTTCACTAAGCTTACCAGTTTGGCGACGATCTAATTTCATTACTTGATATATTTCGAGTAAATACTTCACACCTTGTTGAATCTCATCTTCCACTTCTTGTGAAATCATAAAACGGACTCGCTCATGATCATATTCACCAAGGCTTTCTTTAAATGCTGAGAGTTGATTATTTTCACATCCTAAACCAATAACTAATACTCCACCTGCATTAGGATGTTTGACCATATCTTGTAATATAGTTTTAGTTGTTTGATGATCTGCTCCTAATTGCGAACAACCATAGGGATGTGAAAGTAGATGGACACCATCAAAAAAAGCGTGATCTAACTCAATGTCTTTCGCTATTTCTGATAAAAATCGTTTACGAATTTGTTCCGCGATACCATTAACGCAACTAACGGTTGGGATAATCCAAAGTTCATTACGAATACCAACATCACCATTTTTTCGGCGATAAAGATTCACATCTCTATCCGGTAGTGATGATGAAATATGACTAGCAACAGGTTCATATTGATACTCATCAAGCTCACCAAGATTGGTTTTAACATTATGAGTATGTACGTGTTCACCAACTTGAATAGCTTGCGATGCATGACCAATGGGAAAACCATATTTAATGATGTTTTCACCTTGTAAAATCGGTTTAATCGCTATTTTATGACCTGAAGGAATTTCTTGTAAAACAGTAATTTGTTGATTATCTTTTAATAGCTCACTATTTATTTTATCGCCTGGGTATAATGTTTCTAATGCGATAATAACATTATCGTTACCATTGATTTTAATTATTTTTTTCATGAACTCTTTCCTAAAAATACACTTTCCGCTACTTGTTAGTAGCGGAATAATTGAGAGATAATTATTTAGTTAACCTATCTTTATTACTGATTTAAGTCGATTACTTGGATCATCTCGCATTTCTTTAAAAGCATTTTCGGCATTATTCAATTCGTATATGTCGGTAATGATTTTTTTAACATCACATTTTCCGGAACTAACTAAATCAATCAATTCGATAAAGTCTTTTTTTAGTGCATTACGTGAACCAAAAATATCTAACTCTTTAGTTTGAATTTGTGTAAAAGCAAAATCTAATTTTTGTTTACTTACTCCAACTAGACCTACACGACCACGGTAAGCTGCTGCATCAATACAATTTTGGAAAGTTTGTGGTAATCCAACGCATTCGATACAAACATCAAAACCATCACCTTGGGTAATTTCTTTTACTCTTTCTTCAAAATTCTCTTTATCTGTTCTGATAACACCTTTTGCACCTAATGATAATGCTTTATCTAATCTTGATTGCATGACGTCACTTACATATACGTCAGCCTCTTTTAAAACTGCAGCCATGACAGCAAATAAACCAATAGGTCCAGCACCAACGACTAATACTTTATCGCCTTTTTTTACTGACGTTCGTTGAATTGAATGATAGCTAATACAAAATGGTTCAATCATTGATAGCGTTAATGCATCTAATCCTTTACCATCATAGATACGTTCAATTGGCATACTATAATATTCTCTGAAAATACCATCACGTTGTGCGCCAAGAGTTTGATTGCCAGTACAGCAGTTAACAAAACCGCGTCGACAAGAATAACATTTACCACAGTTAAAATAAGGATTGGCGGTAACAATCATTCCTTTTTTGATACCGTAATCATTTTCGTCTATTTCAACCACTTCGGCTGAAAATTCATGACCAGGGATTCGTGGATAGCTTGCATAAAGAAAAGTTCCTTTATACGTTCCCATGTCAGAACCGCAAATACCACCATATAATACTTTTAAGATTGCTTCACCTTTTTGTAAGGTTGGTTTTTCCATTTCTTTGACTTCAACTTTTCCTGGTTCTGGAATAACAATATATTTCATTTTAGTCATATGTTTGACTCCTGCTGTTTAGTTGTTTGGAATATAATTTTTAATATCTTGAGCTAAAATGTTTTCCAGATTTTTAGTCACTAAATCAGTTAATCCGGTAACATTATTGAGATCTTGTCCCCAATGATCAGTCATTTTTAATACGTTAGAGACGAGTGTTTTTACGTCGTGTTGATAAAGTGGTTGCCACTCTTTAAACTTCTCTAGTAAATGAGCATCATCAGTTAATGAAATAGCTTGACCTTGGTATTGGCCACGATAAAAAGCAATAAGAGCAGCTAAGGAAAACGAAATATACTTTGGTGGTTTGTTAAATCGTTGACTATATGTTAGTAATTGTGGCAGTAGTCGAGTTTTAAATTTTGTTAATGAATTTAATGAAATTGACATTAACTCGTGTTTAATGAATGGATTTCTAAAGCGTTTTAAAACCTCATCGGCAAATTGTACTAATTGTTCTTTATCTAAAGATAAAGTTGGAATCACCTCTTGATTAATTAAATTTTTAACGAATGTTTCAATCTGCGGATCATCCATGCTTTCGCCAACGGTTTTCAATCCAGCAAGGTAAGCAACAGGCACCATCGCAGTATGAGCACCATTTAAAATACCTACTTTTCTTTCTTTATAAGGTTTAATATCATCAACAACTAAAATATTTAGGTCGACTTGATCTAATTTTAATTTCTGTTTTAACCATTGTGGACCTTGAATAACAAACAGATAAAAATACTCAGCTGTATCTAAAAAACGATCTTGATAACCAAGTTGTTGTTCAAGTTGTATTGCTTCATCTTTTGGATAGCCTGTCACAATACGGTCAACTAAAGTTGAGCAAAAGGTATTACACTCATTGATCCATATTGTAAAATCATGATCTAATTGCCATAATTTAGCATATTCCAGAACCAATTCTTTCAGTTTTTCTCCATTATAATCAATAAGTTCACATGGAATGATAATCAAGCCTTTATCTTTTTGGCCTTTAAAAAATTTAAAACGATGGTGTAAAAAACAGGTTAATTTTGCAGGAAAAGTTGCTGGAGGTAGATCTGTAGCTTTATCTTTATCACTAAATGCAATACCTGCTTCAGTAGTATTTGAAAAAATAAATTCCAACTCAGGATTTTCAGCACAAGCTAAATAGGATTGATAGTCTTGATATATTAGTATTTCTCGATTAACCGAATAAATAATTCGCGGTGTAGCAATTGTGCAACCTTGTTCATTCAGCCCCCGAATAATAGTCGTGTAAAGCCCATCTTGTTCATTGATAGATGGTTGATGTGTATCAATAGGTCTAACAATAGTAACACCACTATTGAAATTTGTTTTTTCATTTAGATTATCAATAATCCAATCTATAAATGCTCTTAAAAAATTTCCTTCACCAAATTGAAGTATTTTTTCAGGGTAAATTGGACCAGGAAAGTTGGATCTATTTAATTGTTTTGTCATATGATTGTTCTCTTTAATTATTGGTAGTAAGTAAAGAGAACTATAGAAGAAGATAAAAAGTAGTATGTTTTTTTTTTGTAGTTTCGTGTTGAATATATAATTTTTTTGTTTTTTATCTGTTTTTTATTTCTAATGCGCGTCCAATTGACTCTTGCATTGACCTTTTAGCTGTATTTAAATGACGACACAACGCTGCAATGGCGAGTGGTTCGTTTTTTTGTAGAATTGCAGTTAATATTGCAATATGTTCTGATACAGCAATACTGTTTCTTTCTTTAAGATCACTACTGTCCCACTGGTAATGGAAATGAAATATAACGGAAATTAAATCAAATGATTGTAAAAAAAAACGATTTTCTTTACACGATAAAATGAGTTCATGGAAATCACGGTCAAGTGTTGAAAAAAGTTTATATTCATCTTGTATATTTTGTTGAAGAATTTTGTGCCGTTGTAGTAACTCTCGTGCTTTTATCCAATTAATATGATTGTCAGATTGGGCCATAAATGCTTTTAGTGCAAAAATTTCTAAAACACTTCTAAATTCATATAGTTTTTCGGCATAGTTTTTATCGAATGTAGCTAACTCCCATTCTCCTTTTTTAACATTATCAATAAGTCCATAATGTAAAAAACGTAGTAGAAACTCACGAACCACAATGGGACTAACGTTAATTTCTTTTGCGAGTTGAATTTCATTAAAATGATCACCTGGTAATAATTTTTTGCTATTAATTAAGTGGTAAAAATAAGTTTCAACTTTTTTATCTTGTATAGATCTTTTTTCGAAAATACAGGCAATTTTATCCTTTTGCGTTGGTTCACGTGCTAAATGGTATTGATTATTATCAAACAGTAAAATGCCTATTTGACATAAATAGTTTAATACTGCGCGAATGGTTGTTCGACTAACATTGAAAGCTTCTGCTAGAATTGAAATAGAAGGTAAAGGAAAAGATAATATATTATTGTTGATGCAATCAATAAATTGATTAATAGTATTTTGTCTTAATGTTTGACTTCTACTCATCTTACGTTTCTCAGTAATTTAATTATAACAAACTAACTTGTTGAAAATTCTATCAAAGTTTTTGATAGAATTTTCTAACGAAATTTATAGTTATTAAATAGATGGATTCGCTGTAATAGGTTTGATATCTTTTAATACAAGTAAGTATACAAGTGCACCAATAGCACAAGCACAACCAGAAACGACTAGGGCATACATAAATGAACCTGTTGCACCAATAATATATCCCGTTACGATTGGACCTAAAATACCACCACAATTTGAGACAGTATTTTGGATGCCGCCTAAGACAGACGTCATATTTCGTGGAGCAATATCGCCAGGAAGACACCAAATGGCTGAGCCAGAAAAAGCAAGCCCAATATATGAAATACAAAGTAGCATCATCATTACAGTAATTGAATCAACTAACCCAGCAAGCGAAATGGAAGTCGCAATTAACATTCCACCGACTAAATTTATTTTTCTAGCTAGATTAATATTATTGGTTTTAATGTAGATGAAATCAGTTAACCATCCACCAATCCATTGACCAATTATGCCGCATAATGGTGGTAGCATAGCTAAAAATCCCATTTCGGTTAAACTTAAACCGCGTTCTTTCATTAAATAAGTTGGAAACCAAGTGATGAAAAAATAAACAGCATAGTTAAGCATGAAAAAGCCTATACACATCGCTATCACATTACGGTATTTTAGTAATTGATACCATTTCATTGGTTGTACTTTATCGATTCCTTCTTTTTTTATTTGGCCGTCACGGATATATTTCAATTCTGTAGGACTTATACTAGGATGTTGTTCAGGATCTTGATAAACACATAACCACCAAATAACCCAAACAAGACCTAATGCACCACAAATGAAAAATGCTGCATGCCATCCTAATGAAGCTATAATCCAAACCACAAGTGGCATAGCAAATGCTGTACCAAATCGAGAGCCACTATCAAATAAAGCTGTTACACGACCTCGTTCTCTATCGGGAAACCATTTCGCGGTAATGCCTCCGTTACAAGGATATGCAGCAGCTTCACCAATTCCCATAAATACACGAGCAAAGATGAAACCGATAGGGGAGGTTGCTAGTGCTGTTGCACCCGTTGCTAACGACCACCAAGTCACTGAACCTGCGAGTGTTTTCCTTTGACCAAAACGATCGGCGATAAAGCCAGCAGGAATTTGACAAAGAGCATAACTTAAGAAAAACGCTGACATTATCCATCCCATTGCTTCAGGAGAAATATTTAAATCAGTAGCAATAATTGGAGCAGCAGCGGACATTACTGTTCTATCCAAATAATTAATTACAATAGCAAATAACATCAGTATGGCTATATGGAATCGAATACGACTATTTTTTTTAGGCATAAAAAAACCTCTTTTTATAAATTATTTAATAATATATTCATTTAGTTATCTTAATTTAATATTGAAACTTTTAATTAAGGTAATAAGTGAATAAGTAACTTCTATTTCATTCAAACGGCATATTGATAGTAGTGAAAAAATTCATTCAGATAAGGAATTGTTTGTTTGATTGTGGTAGGGATAATATTTTTCTGTTTTTTATTTGTTTTTAATCTTTAATGCCATTTCTTATTGAACATCATCATTACCTATTAAAATAATTTTGATGTAGATCACATTTATCTAATAAAGCCGTTAAAGCTAAATTTTTAGCTATTCATACTCAAAACAGTGCTTAACTCTTTATAGGATAAATTATGACAAGTGCATTTTATAAAAAACCAACTTATTGGTTTGCTTCGTTTTATAGCATTATGTATTACGCGGCGGGTAGTTTTGTTTTTTCTTTTTATGCAATATGGCTTAGTAAAGAGATTGGTTTAACAGCAAAACAGACGGGTATTATCTATTCTTTTAACTATTTTATTTCGTTAATTATCATGATTATTTATGGTGTTTATCAAGATAAATTAGTCTTAAAAAAACATCTAATTTGGTTTCAAAGTGTTATCATAACATGTGCTGCACCTGCATTAATCTATGTTTACGAGCCACTTTTAAGACATAATTTTTATGTTGGTGTTATCTTTGGCAGTTTCTTCTTAGGTTTTGGTTGGGTTGCCGGTATGGGCTTGATCGATTCTTACTGTGAAAAAATCAGCCGTGCTTTCGATTTTGAATTTGGACAATGCCGGACTTGGGGCTGTATTGCTTACGCAGTGGGTACCTTTATCGCTGGTATTTTAATTAGTATCAATCCTCATCTTAACTTTTGGGCTGCTTCAGTGGTCGGTATCTGTTTTATGATACTCAATCTGAATTTCAAACCAGATTTAAGTAAATCATCGGCAGCAGTATTTCAGAAGAAAGATAAACTAAGTTTTAATGAAATTGTTTCAGTCTTTGGACTGAAAAAGTTTTGGATATTTGTTGTTTATGTACTTGGTACTTATAGCTTGTACAACATTTATGACCAACAATTATTCCCTGTCTTTTTTACTCAGCAATTTACCGATGTAAATGATGGTTATCGTTTATATGGTATTTTAAATTCATTTCAAGTCTTTTTAGAAGCAGCTGTTATGTTTTGTGTGCCATTCGTGGTTAACAAAGTTGGTGCAAAAAATGCATTAATCTTTGCTGCATTCATATCTGCAACTCGAATATTTTTAACTGGCCATGTGGAAAGTATTGCAATTATTTCCGTAATCAAACTTATGCACTGTTTAGAGATCTCAACTATTTTAGTCTCAGTATTTAAATATATTGATAACAATTTCAATGCACGCTTGTCAGCTACAGTGTTTTTGATCGGTTATCAAGTAGCCGGTTCAGTAGGCGTAATATTATTTTCTACCTTTGTCGGTAATTTTTATGACACTGAAGGTGCTGCGACTACGTTTAATTATTTAGGCTTAGTTGTTTTAGGCTTCATGATATTTGCTATGGCCTTCTTAAGTCGTGATAGAAAGTCAGACAAAATTGAAAATGAAAGTAATTAAGCAAACGAAATTTATATTTTAATTAATAATATTTGTTAAAACTTATTAAGGACGCAAAATGAATATATTTGATTCAGTAACACAGTTTCACTTCGAACAAACAAGAACTATTTCACCTGAAAATTTGACTGGTGAAAAGGGTAAATCGTGTATGAAAGCTAGTGCTTTAGGTCCATGTAGGAAAGGACAAGGTTTTATATCTATTCCTGCTGGTGAAAAAGTGACTATTGCTGAAATTACTGGCCCAGGGGAAATTCGTCATATGTGGTTTACTTTAACTGATAAAACACATCGTGGAAGCTTTGTATTACGTGATGTTGTGATTCGAATTTATTGGGATGATGAAACTGTTCCTTCAGTGGAAAGTCCTATTGGTGACTTTTTCTGTAATGGTTTTGGTGCGAGATGTGATATTAATTCTATGCCAATAGTGGTTAATCCAACAGGTGGTTTTAATAGTTATTTTAGAATGCCATTTAATAAAAAAGCTAGAGTTGAAATTCACAATGAACATGAAGCTGATTTGCAACATTTCTTCTTTGCTATTAATTATGCGTTGATGCCAAAACCATTTGAAAATCCACTTTACTTTCATGCTCAATGGCGTCGTCAACGTGTAACTAATCATGCACAAGATTATGTCATATTAGATAACGTTCAAGGTTATGGTTATTATGTAGGTACTTACTTAGCCCTTACAGCTTTAGAGCGTTATTGGTGGGGAGAAGGGGAGTTTAAATTCTATCTTGATGATGATAGCGATTATCCAACACAACATTCAACTGGTTCAGAAGATTACTTTGGTGGAGCTTGGGCATTCCATAACCGTGATAGCCAAGGTCGTCCAAAAGCGAAATGTTTCCAAACAATGTTTATGGGATATCCATATCAAACAAACCGTGATGCAACTCGTGACTTTTTCCAAACTGGAGATTCTAATCCAGTACATGGTTTTGGTGATGATGGTTTGCCTTCACATGGTTTATATCGTTGGCATCTTCCAGATCCAATTGCATTTCACAAAAATATCAAATTAGCGTTTCAACAAATCGGTAATGATGATATAAGACTATATGAACGTTGTGATGATATTGCGAGTGTTGCTTATTGGTATCAAAGTCCATCGGTGAACCACAATCCAGTGTTCCCGAATAAACAACAACGTACTCCACGTTAGTATTAAGGTGATCTATGGCGAGTAATAAACTAAAAATTAATGATATTGCTCGTTTGGCTGGCGTGTCGGCAACGACCGTCAGTCATATATTTAACAAACGAGATAAAAAATATCGTATTTCTCCACAAACTCGGCAAAGAGTCTTATCGATCGCGGAGAAATATAGCGATCAACCCCATATTCGTCAATATTTGGTGAAAGCTAACAGCACCAATACGATTGGTGTTATTGTACCCGATATGTCAAATTCATTTTTTTCTATGTTTTTGCATCATCTTGAATCATCTTTTCGGCAAAAAAACATCCAATTATTAATTACTTGTAGTCACTATAATAAAGAGGTTGAAATCAAAGTAGCTCAAAACTTAGTAGAGCGAAAAGTTGACGCGATGATCGTTGTAACCTCATTAGACAGTGATAAATTGTATGTAGATATTAATCAAAATACACCGGTACTACTTTTTGACCGTTATCTCAAAGATACCGTGTTACCCTTTATTACAAGTGAATCATTACAGTCTGTAAGTGATTTAATTAAGCCTTATGCAAAGAATTTAGACGAATTTTATTTTATTGGTTGTGATATTCAGTTAACTTCGATATGTGCAAGACTTGAGGGTTTTAGGCGTGGCTTAGAAAGTGTGGGATTAACTGTAAAACCAGAATGGATTGTGAGTGATGATTATTCTCCTAATAAAGGTTTTGAATTACTTAAAGGTGTTCATGAAAGATTAGGCCGAATGCCAAAAGCTATTTTTACACCATCAGGTAATTTATTGGAAGAGGTCTTAGGTTATTTGGTTACAGCTAGAATTGATCCTGAGCAGGTGTATTTGTGTTCTTATGATTACAATAACTATCTTGGCTATTCGTATTATCCGATAGATGCTATTGTACAAGATATCGAAAATATGGCGCTAACTTGTGTAGATGTGGTTGATGATTTGCTAAATTTTAAAGAATTAAAACATCTAGAATTTTTTATTGAGCCACAAATTATACGCCATCGTTAATTTAAACGTTATGATTAGCGATTCGCATTTTTCATTATGCGTGCTTTGTCAACTTGCCATTGGCGTTCTTTAATATCAGTACGTTTGTCGTATTCTTTTTTACCTTTTGCAACGCCAATTTTTACTTTTGCCCATGCATTTTTCCAATACAATGAAAGTGCAACAACAGTGTAACCTTGACGATTTATTTGTCCAAAAAGCGAGTTCAATTCTCGTTCATTTAGTAGTAATTTTCGTGTGCGTATAGGGTCACACACTACGTGTGTAGAAGCAACACTCAATGGAGTTATAGTTGCACCAAATAGCCATGCTTCGCCATTTTTAAGCAACACATAACTGTCACTGATATTAGCTTTGCCAGCTCGCAGTGATTTAACTTCCCAACCTTGTAGGGATAAACCTGCTTCAATTTCCTCTTCAATAAAGTACTCATGACGTGCACGTTTATTTAATGCAATAGTAGCCGAACCGGGCTTATGTGATTTTTTCTTAGTCATAATGTGCGTTATTATAGAGTTACATGATACTATATGCCACTAATTTTAACTTTTAATTTTTTAATATTATGGCACATGTTTTTCATGAAGTGATCGAGCCTTATTCAATCCAACAAATGTTTGCGTTGGTAAATGATATAGCTAGATACCCTGAGTTTGTTCCTGATTGTATCGCAACTGGGATTATTAGCAAACAAGATAACCTTTTAACTGCATTTATTGAGGTTGAAAAATTGGGATTTAAAAAATCTTTTACCACCATAAATCAGATTAATGAGCCTAATTCAATTGATATGGCATTGATAGATGGTCCATTTAAACATTTAAAGGGGCGATGGGAATTTACTAAAATTGATGAGCAAAAAAGTAAAATCAGCTTAAATTTAAACTTTGAGTTTAATAATAAATTAATGAGTGCTGTTTTTACGCCAATATTTAAGGAGGTGATGACCAACATGGTTAATGCATTTTCTCAAAGAGCAAGGCAGATATATTAATATGATAAATATTCAAGTTGTCTATGCGCTACCTAATCAACCTACGATTATTGATTGCGCAGTTGATGAGCAAACTAATGTCTTGCAAGCCATTACAAAATCCAATATCTTATCAATATGTAAAATTCGATTAGATGAACATCTTGTTGGAATTTATGGAAAACGTTGTGAACTGAATGAACAAGTAAAAGACGGCGATCGTATAGAAATATATCGAGCTTTAATCAATGACCCAAAAGAAATTAGAAGAAAAAAAGCGGCATTGAAAAAGTAACAAATAAAGTGAAGGGAACTTAACTGAATGCATAATATGCTGATTGAGAAAATTGAAACTTTATGCAAAAAACGTGGCATTAAGCTGACAACTCAGCGTAAAACCGTTTTAGATATCATGCTTAAAGCGAATAAAGCTATGAGCGCATATGATCTTTTAGATCTCTTAAAAGTTAGTGAGCCACAAGCAAAACCGCCAACGATTTATCGAGCTCTTGAGTTTCTACTTGAGCAAGGTTTTATTCATAAAGTTGAGTCAACCAATTGCTATATCATTTGCCCTCATTTTCAGGATCCTCAGCATATATCAATCTTATTTATTTGTGATAATTGTCAGCAAATTATCGAAAAACATTCTGAGAATATCGAGTCGCAACTTAAACAACTTGCTAGCCAAAGTCAATTCTTAATAAAGCATAGTGTGCTTGAAATTCATGGAATTTGTCACTCATGTCAACCTTAATCTTTTTTTTATGGTTAATTAATATTGCTTGTGACACGGTAGGGCAGATTGCATTCAAATATGCTGCGATTACTTCTAATGATGAGAAGGGTTTAAATTATTGGCAGAAATTATTTGGTAACATGTGGTTATGGTTAGGTTTTGGAGCTTACTTCATCGGTTTTGTATTTTGGTTGGCTTTTTTGAGTGAAGTTTCTTTGTCTAAAAGCATACTATTAGGCTCTTTTAATATTATTACAGTAATGATTGCTGGGCGTGTTTTATTTAAAGAACATTTAACGCCATTTCGTTTAATTGGTATTTTTTTTATAACTCTTGGGGTAGTACTAGTAGGATTAACTTAATGAAAAAGTTCTATATTATTGGTTTTATTTTACTACTTTTTTTTGATACTTTTGGGCAAACCAGCTTTAAACTTACTGCTATTTCAGCGTTGCCATTTGAACCAGATATTGCTTGGTTGTTAAGAGTTTTTAGTCATGGTTGGGCATATTTAGTTATGATTGGGTATGCAGGTGCATTTATAACATGGATGGTATTATTGCAAAAAGCACCAGTTGGTCCAGCTTTTGCTGCTTCTCACCTACAAGTGGTAACAGTAATGATAGTGTCGGTCATTGCTTTTAACGAACAAATTACCATTTCACGATTATTAGGTGCTTTATCTATTATTGTTGGGATTATCTTTCTTGCGTTGGCTGAACAAAGAATACACAATAAATCTTCGAGTTAAATTATTTTAATGATTTTATAAAATCATTAAATAGCTATTTACGAAGTGATTATTAATTCTAAAATAGAAAACGTGTTTTTATTTCACCTGTCCTCTATCTCGCTCCATCACAATTAGATAGGCTTCACGTTGCCAGAATAAAAATAAGCGACGGATATCTTTTTGCATTGTAATTACGCGCCAGCCTTCTTGGGCAATATTATTTAAAAAAGCGGAAAATTTGTCAGCATTTGAATTAGCTGTACCGAAAACTAATGAAGACAAAGCCCCTTCTTGATAAATGACAACTTTATATTCTTTCATTGTTTTTATAGAGTCTAATTAAAATTAAATAACGAAATAACTTAGATCTGTTTGTCTAGGTTCTTAAGCATTTCGATAATCGGTCTGTTAGCATCTGGAAATTCATCTGCATTTAGATCTTCCTGATCTATCCAACGGCTTGGTTGTCCTTCTTTTGCAAAAGGAACACCATCCCACTCTTCTACTAGGTAAGCATGAATAGTGATATCACGATCATCATAACTATGTTCAAAAGTTTTTAAAAATTGTGATTGATGAATATGAATATCAACTTCTTCTGCTATTTCACGCTCTAAAGTTTGATAAGGTGTTTCGCCGGCTTCGATTTTTCCCCCAGGAAATTCCCAAAAACCAGCAAGATGAGAGTCTTCACCGCGTTGGGTGATAAAGATTTGGCAATCTTGCGAACGAATGATACCTACAGCAATTTCAGTATGTTTTCTCATGATCCAATTTGTATGTGATTAAAGTTTGGGAAAGCAACTGCTTTCCCATTTGTTTTTTTACCTTAATTGGTTATTTAAACATCAATGATTATTTATCATACTAAATTTTTGATTTAATTAACAGCACCATGACAATGTTTATATTTTTTGCCTGATCCACAAGGACAAGGATCGTTACGGCCAACTTTTGCCTGAGTACGTACAACAGGTTGTTGTGAGTTTGCTGATTGTTCATCATTGCCCATGCCACCCATTGATTCATGATTAGCTTGCTGCTTAGCCATTAATTTTTCGACTTCAGCTTGGCGTTGGCGTTCAGCTTCTTCAACTTCCTCTTGTGAACGAATTTGTACTCGGCTTAATATACCAATTACGTCATATTTCAATGTATCTAACATGCTTGCAAACATGTTGAAAGATTCTCGTTTATATTCTTGTTTAGGATCTTTCTGTGCATAGCCTCGTAAGTGAATACCTTGGCGTAAGTAGTCCATTGCTGCTAAATGTTCTTTCCACAATGTATCAAGTGTTTGCAACATAACACTTTTTTCAAACTGTCTGAAGGCTTCAGAACCCGCAATATTTTCTTTTTCAAGATATTTATTTTGTGCAAGTTGTATAATACGTTCACGTAAAGTTTCTTCATGAAGATTTTGTTCTTCATCAAGCCATTTTGCAATTGGTAAATCTAAATCAAAGTCACTTTTTAATGCTGCTTCAAGTCCAGGAATATCCCACATTTCTTCAATAGATTGTGGTGGAATATATTGATCAATAACAGTGGTAAATACATCTCCATGTATAGAATCAATAGTTTCTTTGATATCTACGTTATCTAATAAATCATTACGTTGGCTATATATAGCTTTACGTTGATCATTTGCAACATCATCATATTCAAGTAATTGTTTACGAATATCAAAATTGCGGCTTTCAACTTTTTTCTGAGCATTAGCAATAGCTTTAGTGATCCATGGATGTTCGATTGCTTCACCTTCTTTCATACCCAATTTACGCATCATATTACCAACACGCTCTGATGCAAAAATACGCATAAGTGGATCTTCTAAAGATAAGTAAAAACGTGAAACACCTGGATCACCTTGACGGCCAGCACGTCCACGTAATTGGTTATCAATACGACGAGATTCATGACGTTCAGTACCTAAAATATAAAGCCCACCAAGTTGAATGACTTCTTCATGTTTAATTTGCCATGCTTGTTTAGCTTTCTGGATATCATCATCAGTTGGATTTTCCAATTTCGCAACTTCACTTTGCCAATTACCACCAAGCATAATATCGGTACCACGACCTGCCATATTTGTTGCAATAGTTACAGCGCCTTTACTACCTGCATCAGCAATAATTTCAGCTTCTTGAGCATGGAATTTAGCATTAAGTACATTATGTTTAATCCCTGCTTTTTTAAATGCATGAGAGACAAGTTCGGATTTCTCAATTGAAGCAGTACCTACTAAGACTGGCTGTCCTCGTTTGACACAATCTTGCACATCAGCAACGATTGCATTAATTTTCTCTTTTTCTGTCATATAGACAAGATCAGGTAAATCTTTCCTGACCATTGGACGGTTGGTTGGAATAACAATGGTATCTAAGCCATAGATTTGATTAAATTCAAAGGCTTCAGTATCAGCTGTACCGGTCATACCAGCTAATTTTTCGTATAAACGGAAATAATTCTGGAAGGTAATAGAAGCTAACGTTTGATTTTCATTTTGAATTTTTACGTGTTCTTTAGCTTCTACTGCTTGATGTAAACCATCCGACCAACGGCGACCATCCATTGTACGGCCTGTATGTTCATCAACTATAATGATTTCATTATCCCTAACAATATAATCTACGTCACGGTGGAATAAATGATGAGCTCGAAGAGCTGCATTGACATGGTGCATCAACACAATATTACTTGGTGCATAAAGTGATTCATCACCTTTCATAATTCCTTGTTTTATTAATAGTTCTTCAACTTTAATTAAACCTCGTTCAGTAAGATTTACTTGGCGTGATTTTTCATCAATTGAGAAATCTCCATCTCCTTGAAATTGCTCTGAATCTTCTTTTTCTTGTTTAATAAGATGAGGGATGATTTTATCAATACTGATATATTTATCTGAACTATCTTCAGCCTGACCTGAGATAATTAATGGAGTTCTTGCTTCATCTATTAAAATTGAGTCAACCTCATCGACTAAAGCATAGTGTAACGGTCGTTGAACACGTGATTCTTTGTTAAACACCATATTATCGCGTAGATAATCAAATCCATATTCATTATTCGTACCATAAGTGATATCAGCATTATAAGCATCACGTTTTATTTCTGGAGGCATGTTAGGTAAATTGATACCAACTGTTAAGCCCAAAAATTCAAATAGAGGGCGGTTATTTTCTGCATCACGCTGAGCTAAATAATCATTAACAGTTACAACATGTACACCTTTACCGGTTAATGCATTTAAATAGGCAGGTAATGTAGCTGTTAATGTTTTACCTTCACCAGTACGCATCTCGGCAATACAGCGTTCATTAAGTACCATGCCCCCAATGAGTTGGACATCAAAATGACGCATACCAAATACACGCTTACTTGCTTCACGAACTACTGCAAAAGCTTCTTCTAATATGTCATCTAACTTAGTGCCATTTGCAATCTTCTGCTTAAATTCATTGGTTTTTGCTTTAAGTTCATCATCGGTTAGCACTTCCATAGATGGTTCAAGAGCATTAATATTTTCAACACGTTTACGCATAGATCTTAAAACGCGTTCATTACGGCTACCGAATACTTTTGTTAATAATTTTAATAACATAACTGTTCTCTTATTCTTTTTTTATAATGGGATCAATAAGGAATAAACCTTATTTAATAAATTAATTTAATGATATAAAAACACGTTAAGCGGTAGCTTGAGGACCAGCTCTTATTCCATTATATGGTGATAATCGAATAACGGTATTTGGAGTAACTTCATCATAATTGAGTGAGATAATTTGCTTATCGTAATGCTCTTCTTTTAACAAAGATGAAGTTTGAGATTTTGTTCTTATTGGTGCTTGGTGATCTTGTACTATTGCTGTTATAGCAATAATACCAACCTGTGTGGAAGATGATTGAACTGGTAATGCATTTTCTTCATATAAACCGAACCCAGCAGCGATTACACCTAATAATAAGTGCGATAGGGCTGTTTTGATGATGAGGCGTTTACTAATTTGTTGCCAGTAGTTAATCAAGGTCATAACTATAATATCTTAGCATTTTTTGCCAAAATGAAAAACTATTATTATTTATTAGTAAATGTATTAAATTTTATTATTTTATTTATTAAAAAATACCCACGATCTTTTTTTGAAAGTGGGTAATTTATTTCATTATTCTTTAACCATTAATTGCCCCATCATACCCAGCGTTTCATGCTCTACAATATGACAGTGATACATACGTAGTCCCGGCATATTTTGTTGAATTTTAATAACAAGCGTTTCGTGCGGGCGTAAGTTAGTGGTATCTTTCAAAGCAACAAACTCGGGTGTAGTTTTAGTGCCATTTAATTCACGAGATTGCACAATAAATTGCGCTCCATGTATATGGAAATTGTGATCCATATGTGAGTTATTAACAATTGTCCACTCTTCAACATCGTGAAGTTTACTTTCCAAGTCGATTCGTGACATATCATGCCGTTTGCCATTAATTAAAAATAGCATACCACCTCGAGGCTCACTTTTATCCATTACTTCAGTATATTCAAGTGATTTTTTGGCGACGGCTTTGCCTAAAATGGGTACTTGTTTTAGATGCGTTGGTAGAACTGTACTGGCCGTTTGAGTTAACTGGAGCTGTGAAAGAATGATGTTTGGTTCCGGCGGTACATTTCCCATTTTGCCACGATCGTAGCCGATGTTTTGCAGATAAAGACTGGCGGTTTTTTTCGGAACGATAACCACTTCAGCCCGTTCTGCCGGAGTAAGTAATAACGGTTTATTGAGTTGATGCGGCTCGGTAATGAAACCGCCGTCGGTAGCAACTAAAAAGACATCACAATCCGGTATTGATAGATTTAAATATCGGCCTGAACACGCATTCCAGATTCTGACTCGTGTTGCACCTTCTACTTTTATATTGGGTTGGTAAGCGCCATTGATCAACACAAATTGTCCTTCCCGACCATTCATCCAGTCAGTCATGGAGTTTTCGGCGATTTCGCCGTTTTCAGTTAATTTTAAGTCAGAAAAGAACCAATGTTGCTCCGGTAGCGAAGCAAGCGGATCATTTTTACTGCGCACAATAAAGGTACCGGCTAAACCACGAAAGACTTGTTCTGCAACGGTATTATGTCCATGTGGGTGATACCAATAGGTTCCGGCTGTGCCTTCCGGTATGGTAAATTCATAAACTCTGCTGCCACCTGCCGGAATAGCATCTTGCGGGTTGCCGTCTTGATCTGAAGGAATCAGCAAACCATGCCAATGAACGGTTGTTGGCTGTGAGAGATCATTTTTAACGGTTATTTTAACATGATCGCCTTCAAATACTTCGATTTTCGGACCAGGAATCATGCCATTATATGCCCAAAATTCGGTGGTAATTTCCGGTGTTAAGGCTATTTTAACCGGTTTTAAATGTAGCGTTGCTTCAAATACGCCAGCTTGGGTGCTGGTATTTTTTAAATTAGTTAACTCGGGTAAGTTTTTACCGTGTGGTAGCGCTGTAGTCGATAACAGTTTTTGTGGCATGTTGTTATTCATGTTCATATTCATATGATCGTGCATGTTGTCCCCCTTATCACAATTATCAGATTTAACATCACAAACCATGTCAGACATTGGTGAATTATCCAATTTGGCTATGGCTTTAGTTGCAATTAAACCACCGACAGCAGCGGTAATATTCATTATAAAATTTCGGCGTTTCATAGTATTCCTATAATTATTTATTACGTTAAACAATAACCTGCATACAACCGTCAAGACTATAAAAAGTGAGATTGTGTTATTGATTTCCAGTACTTATTACTAATATTTAACTGCGTAAATTAGATAAATTTTGGTGGCTTTAACTCAGGAATAAATTCTTTATATTCAGGAATAAATTTAGTAAGTAGATATTGTTCACTATGAATCGGATAATCAAAATTAACAATATAATTAGTTATAATTGTACTGCAAGTGGCACAATGATTAACCGATTTACCAATAAAAGATTTTGTTGATTTAGAAGTCGGCAAATCTGTATTTGCATAATTAAGATTTGCGTTCACCTGAGATGATATTAAATTTGGTGAATGATGATCTGAACAAGGTTTAGATATAATTAGAGAAAAATGCCCAATAGAAGAAAAAAGCAAAAATATTGCCAATATAATTAAAATATAAAATTGCTTCTTGTTAATGATTTGCGACATTATTCATCACACAATTAATCTCCTCGAGTCCATTTTACTAAAAATTGCAGCAAATTTATACAGTTTTAACTCTTGATATAAAAATTTGATTTTAATACCAAGGAATTAAAGCTGTTCAAACGTTTAATGATAAATATCACTTACTCATTTATTTGTTATAATCATAAAATAAATAAGCCAAATATAAATGGTTCTGGTATCATATTTGCATAAAAATAATATTCTGATTAAAAACGATATGAAAATTCTTTACGGAGTTCAAGGAACAGGAAATGGCCACATCAGTCGTAGTAGAACTTTAGCGAAAGCTTTAAAAAAGGCTGGTGCTGATGTTGATTACATTTTCAGTGGTCGTGATCCTAAAGATTATTTTGATATGCAGGCCTTTGGCAATTATCGAACATTTAGCGGTCTATCTTTTGCAACACTTAATGGAAAAATTAATTATCGAAAAACTATCCAAAAAATTCGCGCCTTTAGGTTAATTAAAGATGTTCGTGATCTCGATTTATCAAAATATGATTGCATTATTAGTGATTTTGAGCCAGTAAGTGCATGGGCTGCACATTATCAAAATCGAGAATGTTTAGGGATTAGTAACCAATCTGTCTGCCATTACCTTAAGCCAAAAGAATACGGCATGATAGCCAATGTTATTATGAAATATTATGCACCTGTTACAAAACCAATTGGCTTACATTGGTTTCACTTTGGTCATAAACTAATTCCACCAATGATTGATTCATTTGAAACTGTACCAACTGAAGATGGTAAAATTGTTGTGTATTTACCTTTTGAAGATTTAAATGAAATTGCAGAATTAGTTACTCAATTTCCACAATATCAATTTTGTTGTTTCCATCCCGATGTAAAACAAGTTACAGAGCGTAAGAATTTATTATTACAACCGTTAAGCCGAGATAATTTTACGCAAGCTTTGCTTAGTTGTTCTGGGATTATTTCAAATACTGGATTTGCATTAATATCTGAAGCGTTATCTTTAGGGAAGAAGATTCTAACTAAGCCAGTAGCAGGTCAATTTGAACAAGTTTATAATGCTCAATGTTTGCAATCTTTGGATATGGCAACTGTGATGGAAAATCTAAATAGCATGAAGCTTAAATATTGGGTTAGCTTGCCTTCTCCGAAACCAGTTGTTTATCCAGATGTGGCGACCGAGTTAGCTAATTGGATTGTTTCAGGTCAAAAAGAATCATTACTATCTTTAAGTCAAAGACTTTGGCAGCAGACTATATTCCCTGACAATGTGAATGAGCGTATAAAATCCTTAGGGTATGTGTAAAGGAACTAATATGATATTAAGTATTATTGTTGCCATGGCGGATAATCAAGTTATTGGGTTAAATAATCAAATGCCGTGGCATATGCCAGCAGATTTAGCATGGTTTAAAAAAAATACATTAAATAAGCCAGTTATTATGGGGCGAAAAACGTTTGAGTCTATTGGTAGACCATTGCCTAATCGTCATAACATTGTCATTAGTCGTCAAGCTGATAACAAAGCTTCAATAAACTCTGATGTTAGCTGGGTTCAATCGGTTGATGAAGCAATATCGTTGCTCAATGAACGGTCGGTTGAAGAGGCATTTTTTATAGGTGGGGGTAATATATATAGTCAGGTATTACCTTTAGTTAACCGTCTTTACTTAACTCATATTGATGCTCAATTACAAGGTGATACTTATTTTCCAGATTATTCTCAAATAGCATGGCGACAAATTCACTCAGAACAACATAAAGCTGATGAAAAAAATCAATATGATTATCAATTTGAGATTCTAGAAAAAACGAATCAATTAAAATAAATGAGTTGCCACCTAGAATTAGTGGCAACTTAATCAATAGCTACCCTTGAAACCGTTTTGCCTCAATTACATCTGGAAGTTGTTTAATTTTGTTTAATACTCTTTCAAGTGAATCTTGATCAAAAATTTGCATATCCATATCAATAGTCGCAATTTGTTGTTTCATTTCAATTCGGCTTGAGACACCTAAAACATTTACTTTCTCGTTAGCCAATATAGTGGTGATATCTCGCAATAAACCACTCCTGTCGTTAGCTATGATTCTAACAACCATTGTATAACTTGAATTGTGATTGCCACTCCATATAGCGCTAGTAATGCGCTCTGGAGCATGATTTTTTAACTCTTGCAATTGTTCACAGTCAGCTCGATGAATAGAAATACCTCGTCCTTGTGTTACAAAGCCAACAATCGGATCGCCAGGAATAGGTCGACAGCAATTAGCAATGGTGTAAAGTAAATTGTCGACACCTTCAATAATAATTTCACCACCTTTTATAGCGGTCGATTTTCCTGTATTTTTAGCTTGAGATGTTGATTTTTGGGTAATTTGTTTTAGAACAGCTTCATCTTCTTCTTCAGCTGTCGGTTTATTAAATTGGGCATTAATGAAGTTAACTAGTTGATTAATCCTAACATCACCACTACCTATCCCAGCAAGTACCTCATCAAAAGAGTGGGCATTGTATTTACTAATAAGAATTTTTTCGACACTTTTTAAGCTAATATTTAATGGCTCTAGCTCGTTTTCTAAAATTTGTTGTCCGGCAGCAATATTTTTATCTCTATCTTGCTTTTTGAACCAAGCTTGTATTTTTGCTCGAGCGCGACTGCTATTAACAAACCCCGTATTAGGATTTAACCAGTCACGACTTGGATTTGGTTGTTTCTGAGTAATAATTTCAACTTGATCGCCAGTTTTCAAAATATAAGTGAACGGAACTATACGACCACCCACTTTGGCGCCGATACAACGATGTCCAACATCACTATGAATATGATATGCAAAATCTAAAGGGGTTGAACCAGTTGGTAAATCGACTACATCACCTTTAGGCGTAAATACATAAACCCGGTCATCAAAAATTTGGCTACGGACGGTTTCTTGAATTTCGCCACTTTCGGACATTTCTTGTTGCCATGTTAATAACTTACGCAACCAAGAAATTCGTTGATCGTAAGCCGTCATTTTATCCGTGCTGCCTTCTTTATATTTCCAGTGTGCGGCTACACCTAATTCAGCATCATTGTGCATTTGTTCAGTACGGATTTGAATTTCAATAGTTTTATCTTGTGGACCATAAACAACCGTATGGATCGATTGATAACCATTGGGTTTGGGGTTAGCCACATAGTCATCAAATTCTTTAGCAATATGTTTATAATGGCTATGCACAATCCCTAATGCATTGTAGCAATCTTCAATTCGGTCACAAATTATACGCACAGCTCGAATATCATATAATTCTTCAAATTGTAGATGTTTGCGTTCCATTTTTCGCCATATACTATAGATATGTTTTGGACGACCGTAAACTTCAGCACGAATATGATCTTTATTCATCATATCCTGTAAATTCTTAACAAATTGATTAATGTATGATTCACGATCCAATCGTTTTTCATGTAACTTATGAGCAATGAAACGATATTGATCTGGATGTAAATAACGGAAACAAAAATCTTCAAGTTCCCATTTTAATTGCCCAATTCCTAATCGATTGGCTAGAGGAGCATAGATATTAAAGCACTCTTTAGCTGCGAGGACTTGATCTTCTTTTGGGGCATTCATTAGATTACGTAAATAAGTAATACGCTCTGCTAATTTTATTACCACACTACGGAAATCATTTACCATAGCCAATAACATACGACGAATACTGTCAATTTGCTCAGTAGTTGCATGTCCATTACGGATGGCTCGTAGTTGCCTGATATCCTTCATTTTGATAACACTGGAAAGGATGTGAATAATGTCGCGATCGAAATTTTCAGGCAGATCTTCTCGGCGGATAATTTTAGTATCAAGGAATGGCAGTAAAAGGGCTGTACATAAACTGTTAATGTCCATGTTCAAGGTTGATAAAATCTCAACCATCTCAATTGCATTTTGGAAGCAGTAGGTTTGTTCAGGCGCACCAGCACTGTGTTCAAAACAAAAATCCCAGATATCCTTAAACTTTTGATAGGATTCAAAATTGGTTAATAAAAGTTCATGTTTAGCCCATTGTTCAACATCAAACTGTGTTAGAGTATAATGCTCGTCATTTTGTTGATGGGCGCCTCTAATTGATACCATAATTATTACCCTGATCTGGTTAACATCAACATTGATTCAATATGCTTAGTTTGTGGAAACATATCCAAAATAGCAATCTTTGCAATATTGTATCCTTCCTCAATAAAGAGTTTGCAGTCCCTAGCTAATGTAGCAGGATTACATGAAATATAAACTATTTTTGATGGTGATAATTTAACAATTTCTGCTGTAGCATTATAAGCGCCTGCTCTTGCAGGATCTAATAATACTTTGTCAAATACTGTTTGATTCCATATCGAAAATTGTTGTTTATCTTCTAAATTACAGGTAAAAAATTGGGTTTTAGCCTGAATTTTATTTTGATTTAAGTTGGCATTAAGTTTAGCTTTTTCGACTAATTCCTCTACGCCTTCAACACCGGTAATAGATTGGCAATATTTTGCTATAGGTAATGAAAAGTTGCCCATGCCGCAAAATAGGTCAAGTATTTTGTCATTTGATGATATATCTAACCATTCAAGTGCTTTATTTACCATCTTTTGATTAATCTGGTTATTTACCTGAATAAAATCGAGTGGGCTAAAGCTTAGTTTTAATTGATCGATAAGGTAGTAATGTTCTTTATTGCCAAAAACATGAACCAGATTATCACCATGTAAATAGAGTGATATGTTATGAATTTCAGCAAACTGTTTTAATAAATGACTATCTTGCTCAGTCAATAGCTCAGTATGCCTTAACACTATAATTATTCCACTATCAACTGCAATTAATTCAATATGGCCAAGTGCTTTTTTCTGTTTGATTTGTCTTAAGCAAGATTGTAATGGAATGAGTAAATCATCTAGTTGTTCAACTAATACTGGGCAGTGGTCAATATTTATAATTTTGTTCGATTCGGATTGCCTGAAACCAATAAGTAATTCACCTTTGAAGAAATTAATTGATAACCGAGCACGTCTACGATAATGATAGGGTTGATCAGCAATGATATTAGGTGTGTTATCTTCCAACAAAGCCCCAGTTTCTTTTTGTATTAGCTTAATTAGTGCTTCATATTTTGCTTGTTGTTGTAGATCTGGCGAAATATGTTGTAATTCACAGCCACCGCATTGGGTAAAATACTTACATTGTGGTTTAACCCGATATTGACTGTAATTATGGTACTTTATTACTTTGGCTTTAGCGTAATTTTTTTTATCTTCGGTTAATTGAATATCGACGGTCTCGTCCGGCAAGGCTGATTTAATAAAGATTGTTTTACCTTTATGATTTGCTAACCCTTGTCCAAAGGCATCTAATTTTGTAACTGTAACTGTCAGTTTTTGAGAGGCTAGTTTTTTTTTCGGAGGAGTATAAAAATTGACCATATTAATAAATCGATATTATGTTAACCGTTTCAATAACTCTTTTTTAACATGCAAGGGTACTAAATTGGATATATCACCACCATGGTAAGCAACGTCTTTAACGATGGTAGATGAAATAAATCCCATTGCAATTGAAGGCATTAAAAAGATGGTGTCTAAATCTGGTTTTAATGCTCGATTCATTTCTGCGAGTTGTCTTTCATATTCAAAATCATGAGTTGTTCTCACACCTCTAACAATAACTGTTGCTCCGTGTTTCTGGGCAAAGTCAGCCATAAGATTATCAAAGCCAATCACTTCAACATTCAGTAAATGTTCCACTGGTGTTGAGGCTAAGTTAACTCTTTCTTCTAAAGTAAATAGCGTTTTTTTATTAGGGCTTTCCGCTATTGCGACAATCAAACGAGGAAAAAGTTGGGATGCACGGGTAATCAGATCAATGTGACCATTAGTAATTGGATCGAATGTTCCCGGAAAAATAGCCGTGAGATTTTTACTTTTCATTTATCTTATCCATTAGCGAATAGGAGAATATGATACCTAATTTTGACTTGGATTGTTAGTTTAACCGTACAAAATCTTCGTTTTTTATGTTCAAAAACCCCGTTCCTCAACTTTTTTTATTATCATAAATCTATTTGAGGTATGGTTAAACTTGTAGAATTTTTATTATTGATGAAATTATTTATTTTTCATCAATAATAAAAAGAGAAATTTATCAGCTTATAAAAAACTGATAGGTAATTTGGTGATGGTAAGTTTGTCCCGGTTCTAAGAAGCAGCTTGGTTGTGGCCATGTCAAATGATGAGGGCTATCGGGTAAAAACTGAGCTTCTAATGCTACTCCTGCAAAATTAGCATATTTACCATTGTGACGATTTGGTGTGTTGGCTAAAAAGTTACCAGTATAGACTTGTAGGGCAGGATAAGACGTTGTTACGTCCATTGTCACTTTTTTGTCTGATGATACAAGTTGAGCTGCAACTGGTTTTGATTTATCTAATAAGTAAGCGTGGTCATAACCGCCTGTGATTTTTCGTGCTGGGCTAGTTAGCAAATTATCGGATAGAACTCGTAACTGTCTTAAATCCATATCATCTTGAGTAACATCAAGCAAATCATTGCATGGAATACCATTGGCATCGACAGGTAAGTAATAGTTAGCATTTACTTTTAAACTGTGTGCAAGTATATCATTAGTTTCACCATCTAAATTAAAATAGGCATGGTTAGTTAAGTTAACTGGCGTACATTTAGTTGTGCTCGCATTATATTCGACGATGACTTGATTATCGTTAGTTAATGTATAACTAGCGGTAACTTTAAGTTCGCCAGGAAAGCCTTGGTCACCATCTGGAGAAATTAATCCAAATGTAACTTGTTGTTCCGATTGTGATTCAATTTTCCATATTTTTTTATCAAAGCCTGATTTGCCACCATGTAACTGATTAACGCCTTGATTGGCAATAAGCTGATAATGTTTTCCTGCTATATCTATTTCAGCATTTGCAATGCGATTGGCATATCGTCCAACAGTAGCACCTAAATATGCATCTTGTTGTTCGTATTGTTCGAATGATTGGCAACCAAGTATTAGTTCTCGGTTTTCTCCTTCAACTTGCATGGTACAAGAAAGCCAAGTTGCGCCCCAATTGGACAATTTAATTTTCATGCCTTGGCTATTTTTAAGGGTGATAATTTGTTTTACAGACATAATTTATGAGCCCCTTCACTTGGCTGACAGATATAAAAATCTTCCTTAATATTAAATTTCTTATGATAGTTTTGGTTAACCACATCTTTTACCTCATCAACTTTGTTCTTAGGAACTAAGGCAACAACACAACCACCAAAACCACCACCCGTCATCCGTACACCACCTTCATTTCCAATAACGTCTTGTATAATTTTAACCAGGTAGTCTATTGCAGGTACTGTGATTTCAAAATCATCGCGCATCGAATTGTGGCTTTCAGCCATTAATTTTGAGAGTAATGGATAATCTTCATTAGCAAGCGCATAAGCGGCTTTAAGTGTACGTTCATTTTCGGTAATGACATGATGAGCACGTTTAAATACTAGCGGATCGAGTGAGGATTTGATCTGTAGTAAATCAACCAATGATGCATCACGAAGGGCATTTACACCTAGCGCTTTGGCTGCGGCTTCGCATTGCTTACGACGAGTATTATATTCGCTATCAACTAATCCGCGTTTAATATTGGAATTAATGATTACAACGGCTAGATCTTTGGGGATAGAAATAGGTAATGCTTCTAATGATCGGCAATCAATTAATAAAGCATGTTGTGCTTGGCCAAGCGCGGATATTAATTGATCCATAATGCCACAGTTGCAACCAACATATTTATTTTCTGCCTCTTGACCGATTAAGGCTATTTTTTTGCCATCAAAAGGTAGATCGTAAAGCACCTGAAACATTTTACCAATTGCAACTTCAAGTGAAGCGGATGAACTTAATCCTGCACCTTGTGGCACGTTACCACTGATAGCTAAATCAACACCTCTAATATCTTCTGAATATTTTACGATATATTGAATTACACCTCGGACATAATTGGCCCATTGGTAATTTGGATGTTTTTCAATTGAAGGATTAAGTAAAAATTGATCCTGTTCATTATTATAATCAACCGCTATTACCCTAACTAAGTTGTCAGAACGTTTGTGACAGCTAATTACAGTTTCATAATTGATGGCACAAGGTAATACAAAACCATCATTGTAATCTGTGTGCTCGCCTATCAAGTTTACTCTGCCCGGTGCTTGTACAATGGTATCGGGTTTATAACCAAATTGATCCTCAAATGCTTGCGCGGTTTTATTGATTAATGCTTTCATTTATTTATCCTTCTTATCTTTATAATGCACATCACTAACGTTGCGCAGTCTTTCGGCTGCTTGCTCTGGCGTTAAATCTCTTTGCACTTCAGCTAACATTTCATAACCTACCATGAATTTTTTTACGGTAGCTGAACGTAATAGCGGAGGATAAAAATGGGCGTGTACTTGCCAATAATCAGTATTTCCTTCCACAAACGGTGCACCATGCCATCCCATAGAGTAGGGGAAAGAGCAATTGAATAAATTATCATAATGACAGGTCAGTTTTTTTAATGCTAAGGCCAAATCTTTTTGCTCAGATTGGTTAAGCATTGTTAATCTAGCAATATGTTTCTTTGGCAATAGTAGGGTTTCAAATGGCCAAATAGCCCAAAAAGGAACGACTGCTAACCAATGTTCTGTTTCTACCACAATGCGTTCTTTATTGGTCAACTCTTTTTCTACATAGTCTACTAATAAATTTCGTCCATTTTTTTGAAAATAGTTGCGCATATTGAGATCTTCTCGCGCTATTTCATTAGGGATAAAACTATTAGCCCAAACTTGTCCGTGCGGATGAGGGTTTGAACAGCCCATTGCTGCCCCTTTGTTTTCAAAAACTTGTACCCAAGGGTACTTTTTTCCTAGCTCTTGTTGCTGGGTGATCCAAGTTTTTATCACCGTTTCAATTGCAGGTAAATCAAGTTCAGGTAGAGTTTTACTGTGATCTGGTGAAAAACAGATAACTCGGCTTGTTCCTCTGGCACTTTGGATTTGAAATAGAGGATCGTTACTATCGGGTGAATTAGGCGTATCTTCCATTAATGCAGCAAAATCATTCGTGAAAACGTACGTTCCAGTGTAGTTAGGATTTATATCGCCAGTGACACGTTTATTGCCCGGACATAAATAACAATTAGGATCATAATGGGGTTTCTGTTCTTCATTTAAGGTTTCTTGTTGACCTTGCCAAGGGCGTTTTGCTCTGTGGGGCGAAACTAACACCCATTGTGCGGTCAATGGGTTATATCGGCGATGAGGATGATCAACTGGGTTAAAAATATCCATATTTGCCTCTTTAATTATAGTTTTACTGCAATTTTGATGTAAACATTTCTCTAATCAGGATAACCTTGCGGATTCTTTGATTGCCAATTCCATGAATCTTTTACCATATCATCAAGGGTTAACTTTGTTTTCCAACCTAATTGTTGTTCAGCTTTTTTCGCGTCAGCCCAAAATGCAGGTAGATCACCGGCTCGCCTTGGTGCGAAATGCCAATTAAGTGATTTTCCTGATGCCTTTTCAAAGGCTTTAATCACTTGCAGTACACTGAAGCCTACACCAGAACCTAAATTATAGATATGAACTCCAGCTTTATTTCTATCAGTTTTAAGTGCTGCAATATGACCATCTGCTAAATCCACAACGTGAATAAAGTCACGCACACATGTGCCATCAACTGTTGGGTAATCATTACCAAATACTGATAGCGATTCTCGTTTACCTATCGCAACTTGGGTAATGAAAGGCATCAGATTATTGGGCACGCCAAGCGGATCTTCTCCCATTAAACCGCTAGGATGAGCACCTACAGGATTGAAATATCGCAGTAAAGTTAAGGACCAATCAGGTTCAGCAATAGCTAAATCCATCATACATTGTTCAACCATAAGCTTACTTTTTCCATACGGGCTAGTTGGTAAACCTTGTGGTAATGTTTCGACGTAAGGAACTGGCGCTAGCTCACCATATACGGTAGCTGAAGAACTAAAGACTAATTGTTTAACGCCAGCATCACGCATTGCTTTCATTAAAACAATACTGCCATAAACATTATTTTCATAGTATTCAAGTGGTTTATATACTGATTCACCAACGGCTTTCAATCCTGCAAAATGAATAACAGCTTTAATATCGTGTTCTTTAAAAATTCTTGCAAGCAAATTTCCATCACAAACATCACCATGATAGAAATCGACTGATTTTCCTGTGATGGTTTTTATTCTTTCTAATACTGAGGCTTTACTATTAAATAAATTATCAATAATAATAGGAGTATAGCCAGCAAGAATTAATTGAACACAAGTGTGACTGCCTATATACCCACAACCACCTGTTACTAATATTTTCATTTTGATACCTTAATTTTTTGAATTGTTATTATTTAACTATTCTTCAATTTCAACGTTGCTTTTCTTTTTGAAAAGATCCAAAGGTCCACGTCCTGATAAGGTGAAAGCAGAAATAAGTGTAAAACTTAATGCAATTAAGCCAAGCACTAAATATGCCCCTTCAAATCCAATTTTAACATACATTAAACCAGCAAAGGTGGACATAAACATTATAGATAATTGTTTTGCAAAACAAAAAGCAATTAAGTAAACCGTTGCTGATAATCGAATTGGGAAATGTTTTGTAATATATTTAAATGCACCAACTAACAATAAAGGTGCTTCGAACATATGTAAGGTTTTTAAAATAATAACTTCAACTGCGCTACTAGCAAATGCTGAACCTGTAATACGAATTGACATAATTGCACCAGCAACGAGTAAAGTATTTTTACTTCCGATTTTCATGACAATAATTGGAGCAAAAAACATTACAGTCGCATTTAAAAATTCACCCAGTGTTGTGACGTAGCCAAATGCTTCACGACCAACTTGTTCACTTGAGAAAAATGAGGTGAAGAAGTTAGCAAATTGCTGATCAAATACATCATAAGTACAAGCCACACCAATAATGTAGAGCATAAAATACCAAGTTTTAGGCATTTTAAGTAAATTAACCGCAAGTTTTAAATTAAATGGTTCAGGTTTATTTAGTCCCATTTGGTCGACAACATCTGTGGTTGCTGTTTTAGCTGGATCGGCTATTTTGACTAAAATAAGTAACACTAAGGCAAAGCCAGAACATAACCAAAAAACAGCATTAATATCCTTAGAAATCATGATTCCAACAAATGAAGCACAAATCGCCCAGCCGAAGCAACCAAACATACGGCAACGACCAAATTCAAATCCACTACGTCTACTGATTTTTTCAACCAATGCTTCAATTGCAGGAGCACCACCACTAAAGACCATACCAAGATATAAGCCGCCTGCAGTAGCCCCTAGAGTAACATTTAGTTTAAGTAAAGGACCTAATATAAATATAAAGAATGGTCCAAATAAAACTAAAAGGAAGGTGATAATCCAAAGAAGGTGTTTTCTTAAACCTAACTTATCGGATATCAACCCAAATAACGGCTGAAAGAATAGTGCAAATAATGAGATAAATGAGAAAACATATCCAGTATCCGCTTGATCTAAACCTATCATTTTTAACCAAACTGGGAAAAATGGAAAGTAAGCTCCCATAATGAAAAAATAAAGAAAAAAGTAGAGGCTAAATACCCAATAATTTTTGTTATGCATTGCAGATTTAATTTTCTGATTCATAGTGAATTTCCTTTGCTAAGCTTTAAATGATTACCTAATCATTCAGAAATCGTTTATGTAAGAAATAAACTAAAAGCTATAAATTGCTCAGGATAATAACATTAAAAAAATGCAAAAAAAGTGATCTAGTTAACATTTTGTGAAATCGATTACATTTTTATTAAATTATTTTGGATTAGTTAAATAACATTCAAATAAGTTATATTAAAATTCAATATGTGCCTAATTGAAATAGTAATTAATAGTATTTTAATTAAGTTTTAAGTAACAAATTTTATACAATGAATAGATACTTATGAAAATTATTATCTATTTTGTGGTATCGATTACATTTTGAGGCGAAATTAAAATAACAATTTTAAATGTGTCTGATATTTATAGATTGCCTAATGATTTGAAACTTAAAGTCATATCGGCAATCTAATCTGAAATTTTATTGAAACTCTTTTAGCCTATTTTCAAAATGTTGCCATGGGTAGAATCCATCACTGTTTTGTTCTGCATTAAGCAACTTAAGTTGATAATGTTGTGGTGGATTATTAATATCAATAGCTTCACCAGTAAATAGCTGATCAAAACTTTGGTAGACATATTCAGCTTTGAAGAAGTATTCACCTGATGGTAGATGGCGGTAACGTTGAAATATAACCATTCCGCCAATTGGTGTATTTTCAAATTGATTAGGCAGTTGATATTCAGCAAAATCCAAAGCACCGAGCAGTGCAGCAATAGTACTATCATGACCAACCAATAAATTGACTTTATGAGATTGACTGTGTATTAAATCATCTATCTTATTGATTAATAATTTACTAATACTTCGTGCAATCGTTTTAGAGTGAAAAACTAAGTTAATATAGTGGTTACGAATTTGTATTATTTGTTGCCATTGTTCTTGGCTGGTTATTCTTCCCCAAGCAATTTGTTCTTTAGGAAATGCAGAGTAATACTGTAATAAAAAAGCATCAACGGCACAGATTCCAATTGCTAATGGTCCATGTAATTCGGGTTCTTCATTTTTCACAAAATGAAGCTCATAAGGAATATCAGCAAAATCACATTTAAGTTCAGAATATAATTGCGAATTTTTATAATCTAATATATCCGACACGATTTGATAAGCCGGCGCTAAATTTTTGAAAATTGATGCTGCTTTGTCTGCATCATTAATATCTTTTAAGACTTTTTGTTTAATTTCTGGGGAGTCATCTTGTACACTTGGATCAAAAATAGGATCCATTTTTTCGATGGTATATTTGTGATGAACAGGTATGTCATAACCAGCATAAGCACCGCCAACTAAGAATTGAGCCGTAGCTACTGTTCTTTGAAGGCTATTTGCATAAACATATATATCAGGATTCTCTGGTGAGAGCTTAATATTTCGTTGCTCTAGCCATTGTGATAGATAATGTCCAAAAAACGTTTCTAAAACGGCCCCTCGTGTTGTTAGATAACCATAAGCATGATCCCAAATTGGCCATTTAAAAGGGCTTGATTTTTCTAAGAACGCTATCGTGTTTTCTAATGGAGTACGTATGCCATGGCGACTTAGTATAACGACTTTGTCTAACTGATATTGAGTGTTGTTCATTTAGTTATCCATCCTTGTTCATGCAAATAAGTTAAAATGAAATCTCTTTGCCCTTTGATAATTGTTTCAGCAATTTTATCACTCCAACCACTTGCTTTTTGATTTGTCTGTCGATGACTATAGTATTCACTCATTTGAGTATCGTATTTTGCTAATAGTTGATCATCTATTGGTTGATAGTAATTTTCAAAAAACACTAATTCTTTCGGTAATCTTGGTTTTATTTCTGGATTTTGATCAGGATGACCGATACAAAGCCCAAATAAAGGAAGGACATATTTAGGTAATGCTAGTAATTCGGTAACTTTCGAAATATTATTGCGTAATCCACCAATGAAAACTGTCCCTAAACCTAATGACTGTGCTGCAATAACGGCATTTTGCGCCATAAGTGCCGTATCGATACAGCCAACTAAAAGCTGCTCAGCTTTTTCAAGTGGAATAGTTGAATCAATTTGAAAGTGGCGATTAAAATCGGCACAGAATACCCAAAATTCAGGAGCTTGATTAATATAACTTTGCTCTCCTGAATAATGTGCTAGCTTTGAACGATTATCGCTGTCTGTAATTCGGATAATTGTGGTGCATTGTAGAAAATTAGAGCTCGGAGCCGATTGTGCCGCTTGAAAAATTGATTCCAACTGTTCATTAGTCAGTGGTGTTGATTTGTAAGACCGAATTGAGCGGCGCTGACAAATTAAATCGATTGTTTCATTTTGCATATTGGCTCCTAGGCACCATTATTTTTTTATAAATTGCAAATCCCAAACACCATGCCCTAGATTTTGCCCACGTTTTTCAAACTTGGTAATAGGTCTGTCATCAGGTCTCGGGATATAGTCATTTGTTGTAGATAAATTTTTAAACCCATCAGCTTGACTTAATACTTCAAGCATATGCTCAGCATAATGTTGCCAGTCAGTAGCTAAATGTAATACTCCATCAACTTTTAATTTTTCATGAATTAATTTAACAAATTCGGGTTGAATAATTCTGCGTTTATTGTGCCTTGCTTTATGCCAAGGGTCAGGGAAGAAAATTTGAACTTTATCTAATGATTCATTAGGTATCATATTTTCTAATACTTCAACTGCATCATGACACATTACTTTTAAATTGGTTAATTTATTTTCTTCGATTGCCATTAAGCAAGCGCCTACGCCAGGTCGATGGACTTCAATACCTATAAAATTTTTGTCTGGTGAGGATTTTGCCATCTCAATCAATGATGCACCCATACCGAAACCGATTTCTAGAACCAGCGGTTTGTCATTTTCGAAAGTGATTTGTGAGTGTGCATTATATTCAATGCCATATATAGGCCATAAATGAGTTAAAGCCTGTTGCTGCCCTTTAGTTAAGCGGCCTTGTCTCAATACAAAACTACGTATTGTTCGTTTAGATTCTGTCTCTTGATTATTCGTTTTTAATTGTTCACTCATTGTGTGTCTGCTGTTAGTATTAAATGATTTATCAAGGTAATTATTCACCTTTGTGGTACAGTATTTTAACCGATTTTTAATCTACTTCAAAAAACATCATTTTAACTTATATTTCTATATATTATTGTGATAGATATAAAATATTTGTAATAATTTTTTATAATGTAGTTGAGGATGATCTGTAAATGATTATATAATTATCACTCCGATTTAACCGATTACGTTTTATGTAATCATGATTACATGCTTGAGGATTTCTCGTGCCTGATATGAAGCTTTTTGCTGGTAACGCCACACCCGAACTAGCAAAACGTATAGCTAATCGTCTTTATACTTCTCTTGGTGATATTATTGTTAGCCGTTTTAGTGATGGTGAAGTCAATGTCCAAATTAATGAAAATGTCCGTGGTGAAGATGTTTTTATTATCCAATCAACTTGTGCGCCTACAAATGACAATTTAATGGAATTACTAGTAATGATTGATGCGATGCGTCGAGCATCTGCCGGTCGTATTACTGCTGTTATTCCTTATTTTGGTTATGCAAGACAAGATCGTCGAGTGCGTTCAGCCCGTGTGCCTATTACAGCTAAAGTTGTTGCAGACTTTTTATCAACTGTTGGTGTAGATAGGGTTTTAACGGTTGATCTTCATGCTGAACAAATTCAAGGCTTTTTTGATGTACCTGTTGATAACGTATTTGGTAGCCCTGTAATTTTAGAAGATATGTTACAACGTGATTTTGAACGCCCAATCGTGGTATCACCAGATATTGGTGGTGTTGTTCGTGCACGTGCAATTGCAAAACTTTTAAATGATACTGACATGGCCATTATTGATAAACGTCGTCAACGTGCAAATGAAGCAGAAGTGATGAATATTATTGGTGATGTAGCCGACAGAGATTGTATTTTAGTTGATGATATGATTGATACTGCCGGAACACTTTGTAAAGCGGCTGATGCATTGAAAGCTCGTGGTGCAAAACGTGTTTTCGCTTATGCAACTCACCCTATTTTCTCAGGAAAAGCGGTAAGTAACATTAAAGATTCTGCCATTGATGAAATTGTAGTTTGTGACACAATTCCATTAACAGCAGAAGTGAAAGCATTGAAAAATGTGCGCCAACTTACATTATCAGGTATGCTTGCTGAAGCAATTCGACGTATTAGTAACGAAGAATCAATTTCAGCAATGTTCCATCAATAATCTTTTTTTCTGAATTAGATAAATGCCCCTTCTAGGGGCTTTTTTGCTAATAATTGACGACAGACTATTATGACAACTATTAAACTTATTGTAGGTTTAGCTAATCCAGGTAACGAATATGCTGCAACTCGCCATAATGCAGGAGCTTGGTATGTAGATCTTCTTGCTGAACGTTATAACCAACCGCTAAAAATTGATCCTAAATTTTTTGGATATAGCTCACGGATTAATATTCATGGTCATGATGTCCGTTTGTTAGTACCAACTACCTTTATGAATTTAAGTGGTAAAGCTGTTCAAGCAATGGCTTCTTTTTATCAAATTCAGCCCGATGAGATATTAGTTGCTCATGATGAGTTAGATCTTAATCCAGGTATTGCTAAATTAAAATTTGGTGGTAGTCATGGCGGTCATAATGGATTGAAAGATATTGCAAATAAACTTGGCAATAATTTGAATTTTTATCGGTTAAGAATTGGTATTGGACACCCTGGTGATAAGAATAAAGTAGTTGGTTATGTATTAAATAAACCATCTAAACCAGAACAAGATTTAATTGATAAAGCAATCGATGAATCAGTATATTGCACAGATATCTTACTGAAAGATGGAGTAGAAAGTGCAATGAATCGTTTGCATTCATTCAAAGCTTAAATTTGCTAAGATTAATATTTTCTGTATTCAACTAAATTAAAAAAAATCCACCTGATTAACAGGTGGATGACAAATCACGTATTCATTCCAGACTAAGAAAATAAGTGAGTAACGTTACCACCTTTTTCAGCAATTTTCTTCATAACTTCTTTAATCAACCATGTATTCATTGCTGCTGTATCGTCTGTACTACCGGTATAATTAAGTTCAGTTGCTAATTTTTTACGTGCATCTAAACTGTTATCAATACCTAATAATTTCAATAAATCAACAATTGATGTCTTCCAGTTAAGTTTTTCAGGAAATTTTTTAGCTAAATTATCTAAAATTGACATCACATCGATTTCAGAAATTGGGTTTTTATTTTCTGATGTATTTTGTTGATTTTGTTCAGTATTACTATTTGTGTTGTTACTTGATGTGTTGCCTTTAACGGTGTCAGTGATTTTATCAACTTGCTCTTTCACTGCATCTTTTGCATGACCTACAGCGGCTTGTGCGCTTGGAAATATTTTAGAAAAAATATTATTTAAGATACCCATTTTACACCCCTTATGTTTAAACTGCTTATTAAAAAACTGCTTAACGATATAGATGTAGAAAATATCCCCTAAAGTATAGCTGTTAAATATAAATTGTGTCAAAGCAACAATGAACCAATAGCATTTTTTGTAATAATGCTATTAAAGTTTTAGAAATATATTTTTATTCAATAGCTCATATTTTCAAATTAATTAAAGCTATCGACAATCAAAAAACTTATTATACCAATTTGAGAAAGTATTGTGATATACATCACAAATTCAATAAATAACTCAATACAGCGACTAAAAATAATAGTAGTATTTGGTTCACCAATTATTGGTTATATTTTATTTGAATAAATAATTGGATAGACAGTAAAATTTCTTTCTTTAATATGATGTTTTTTAAGCAGTGCTTATTCGGCTATCTTTTTGGTGTTGCTTTAAATAAAAAATATCGATAATAAATATTTAAAATCATGATTTTAAATAAAGACATTCTAACTATATAAGAACAATAGCGTGTATATCACGCTATTTTTATGTTCAAATTAAAAAAAGCCCAATATTATGGGCTTCTCTAGTCAAAGGCGATTAGTCTTTATTCAAAAAATGCACGTCTAATCGCATATTCAACGCCGCGAATTTCCGCTAAACCTCTTAAGCGTCCTATTGCAGAATAACCTGGATTGGTTTTCTTTTTAAGATCGTCAAGCATTTGGTGACCATGATCAGGACGAACTGGTATTAAACGTTTGATTCCCGCTTTTTTACGTCGTTCTTCTTCAGCAATAAGCACTTTAATTACGCCATACATATCAACATCACCTGCTAAGTGATCACCTTCGTGGAAAGATAATGGATTATCTTCACGAACTGTTGCGCGCAAATGAATAAAGTGAACTCTATCAGCAAATTTTTCAGCCATTGTAACTAAATCATTATCGCTACGAACGCCATAAGAACCAGTACAGAAGCAGAATCCATTATGAATGCTATCAACTGTTTCTTTTATCCACTGCATATCTTCAATAGTTGAAACAATGCGTGGTAAACCTAAAATAGGTCTAGGAGGATCATCAGGATGAACTGTCAGAACAACGCCAACTTCTTCGGCGACTGGAACGATAGCTTTCAAGAAATAAGCATAATTCTCACGTAATTTAGCTTTATCAATACCGTCATATGTTGCAAGATGTGCTCGAAATTGATCTAGTGAGTAACCTTCTTCGGCACCTGGTAACCCAGCGATAATATTTCCAACAAGTTTATCTTTATCGGCTTGCGTCATATTTTCAAAATATTTTTTTGCTGAAATCTGATCTTCTTGTGAATAATCTTTTTCGGCATTAGGTCGTTTTAAAATATGAATATCAAATGCAGCAAAAGCAATTTGATCGAAACGTAGAGCTCTTGAACCGTCTGATAATTCATAACCTAGATCGGTGCGAGTCCAGTCTAATACTGGCATAAAATTGTAACAAACAGTATCAATACCACAAGCGGCTAAATTACGAATTGATTGTTGATAATTGGCAATATGTTGTTCAACGTTGCCAGAATGGGTTTTAATTTCTTCGTGAACAGGAATACTTTCAACAACTGACCAAGTTAGACCTTTGTCTTCAATCATTTTTTTTCGTTTTTTAATTTCGTCGATTGTCCAGATTTCACCATTGGGAATATGATGTAAAGCTGTAACAATTCCTGTTGCCCCTGATTGTCTAATATCGTCCAATGATACAGGGTCGTTAGGTCCAAACCAACGCATTGTTTGTTCCATTTAAATTCTCCTCAAAGATACTTCATTTACAAAATTATTCTAAAATGAAGATCCATAAACAATGCATATTTGTTTCTATTGGTTAACGATAGTGACCGGTATAGAGTCAAATAAATAACCATCAAAATTTGGATCTTCACTGTCAGAAACAGTCATTAATGTTTGTTTAACATTTTCTAAGTGCTGCCACATAGCATGGCGTGCAGCCATTGCATCTTTCAACTGTAATGCCTGTAGAATTTTTTCATGATCATATAACCATTTTTTTCGATAACTATGATCGGTTATTCTACTTTGTAGTTGGTCCCACATTTTACTTGATGAACGTTTTGTCCATAGATCTTCTAATAACCGCTCAAGTATTGAGTTCTTTGTGGCTCGAGCTATTGCAATATGAAACATTTCATCAGCACTATAGTCATCAAGCACATCTTGTTCTAAAATTTGACGTTCTTGTTCTAATATAGCTCTTAACTCTACAATATCAGCTTTTACAATTTGTGAGGCAGCAAAAGCGGCAATATTACTTTCAATTAATTGTCTCGCTTGTAATAATTCAAAAGGACCAAAATCCTCTTCTTCTATTTCCCTGTCTTTTTCAGACAAGAACTCGCTTGGTAAACCAATTACATAAACACCAGAGCCTTTTTTTACTTCAACTAATTTTTCAAGCTCTAACATAATTAATGCTTCTCGAACTACCGTTCTGCTAACATCAAAGGTCTCAGCAATATCTCTTTCTGGTGGTAGACGGTCACCAATTTTAAAAGTTCCACTTTTTAATAACAATTTTAACTCATTACCAATTTCTTGATAGAGTCGTTTGCCTCTTGGCATAATCTATAATCCTCAGAATACTATTAAGTTTATTGAAGATAATTATACGCTAATTATTAAACTCCTCTAAGTTAATAATAAAAGAAATCCATTACATCTTTAAATTGGTTTACCAATATTGTCGGCCATTATAAAGATTTTAGCAATCATCCCTATAAAATAAACCAAAAAATGTGACATGAATCACAAAAATTGAAAAATAAAGATGAAAATTTTGTCAACAAATGAAAATATGTCTAACCAATAAATATTGCAGTTAGTTAATTACGGTGTATAAAATGTTGAATTTATTAGAAATACCACAATCAATCAAAAATAAACCTTTATACAATAGGGAGAAAATGACCGCTCGTATTGTACATATAGGTTTTGGTGCATTTCACAGAGCACATCAGGCACTATTTACTGATCGTTTATTGAATAAAGGTAATAGTGATTGGGCTATCTGCGAGGTAAATATTGTTGGTGGTGAAGAGTTAATCAATGATATTAGAAAACAAGATCATCTATATACAGTGCTTGAAAAAGGCGCGACATCTAAACAAGCCTATATTATTGGAAGTGTAAAAGAATCATTATTAGCACCAACAGACGGTATTGAAACAATTTTAGAAAAAATGGCTGATCCTATTGTCGAAATTGTTTCATTAACGGTAACTGAAAAAGGTTACTGTATGTTGCCTGGTGGGACTGGTTTGGATTTGAATAATGAATTAATCAAAGCAGATTTAGCTTCTCCAAGTAAACCTATGTCAGCGCCAGGTGTTATTGTTGAAGCTTTATATAGAAGAATGCAAAGAGGATTGAAATCGTTTACGGCTTTATCATGTGACAACATGCCAGAAAATGGTTTAGTTTTGAGGAAAGCTATTTTAGATTTAGCGAATGCACGCGATCTTGAGCTGGCTAAATGGATTGAAAATAATACAACTTTCCCTTGTACGATGGTTGACCGTATTGTTCCTGCTGCAACATCTGAAACCTTAGAAGAAATTCAAGATGTTTTAGGTGGAATGTATGATCCGTGTGGTATTGCTTGTGAGCCATTTATTCAATGGGTTATTGAAGATAATTTTGTCACTTCACGACCTAATTGGAACGAAGCTGGTGCTGAATTTGTTGATAATGTAGTGCCATATGAAGAAATGAAACTTCGAATGCTAAATGGTAGCCATTCATTTTTAGCCTATTTAGGTTATTTAGCTGGTTATGAGCATATCAATGATTGTATGAATGACGAAAATTATAAAAAAGCGACTTTATCGTTAATGATGCAACAGCAAGCACCAACCTTAAATGTTCCTTCGCACGTTAATTTACAACAATATGCTGAAAAACTTATTGAAAGATTTAGTAACCCATCACTAAAACATAGAACATGGCAAATCGCTATGGATGGTACACAAAAACTACCGCAACGCATACTTGATTCTATCCGTTGGCATATTAAACATAATTCTGATTTTTCATTACTAGCTTTAGGGGTAGCTGGTTGGATGCGATATGTTGGTGGTATTGATGACCATAAACAAGTAATCGATATTCGTGATCCAATGGTTGATGAGTTGAAAAAACTTGTTGCTGAGAGTGATGAAGGGGTAGAAAGAGTTAACTCGTTATTAAGTTTAGAAGCTGTTTTTGGATCAGATTTACCCGCCAATTCATTATTCAGAGAAAAAATAACAGAACATTATCTTTCTTTAATGAAAAAAGGTGCTAAACAGACTATTAAGGATTTAGCTTTATAAATTGGAAAGAAAAACAATGAAAAAATTCTTAGATGATAACTTTTTGTTACAAACTGATGCGGCACAAAAGCTTTATTTTGATTACGCTGAAGATCAACCCATATACGATTATCATTGCCATTTACCACCAAAAGATATTGCTGAAAATAAAAATTTCCGTAATTTAGCTGAAATTTGGTTAGCAGGTGATCATTACAAATGGCGAGTGTTACGGACAGCTGGAATTGATGAAAAATATATCACAGGTGATGCATCTGACTATGAAAAATATCTTACTTGGGCAAAAGTTGTTCCTTTAACGCTTGGAAACCCGATTTACCATTGGACTCATCTGGAGTTAAAAAGACCATTTGGTATAAAAAATATTCTTCTTAACGAAAAAACAGCTGATAAAATTTGGTCTGAGGCTAATGATAAATTAGCGACTGCTGAATTCTCAACCAGAGGTATTTTGACACAAATGAATGTCAAAGCAGTAGGAACAACTGATGACCCTATTGATTCACTTGAATATCACAAACAAATCGCTTTAGATGCTTCATTTAAAACTAAAGTAAGACCAAGTTGGCGACCAGACAGAGTTTTTAAAATAGAACTAACAGGCTTTGTTGATTACATTGTTGAATTAGGAAAAGTAACTGATATTGAAATTAATAGTTTTGAAAAATTACTTTGTGCGTTAACCAAACGATTAGATCATTTTGAACAACATGGTTGTGAAGCTGCAGATCATGGCATCGAAATTCTCCGTTATGCTGATATTCCTTCGGAAAAACAGCTTGATCAAATAATAGCAAAACGTCTTGCTAATCAGTCCCTTTCTGAACTGGAAATTGCACAATTTAGTACGGCAGTACTTGTTTGGTTAGGTAAGCAATATCATAAACGTAATTGGGTTATGCAATTACATTTAGGAGCTTTGCGTAATAATAATCAACGAATGTTTAAAATGCTTGGTCCTGATGCTGGGTTTGACTCGATTGGTGATAGACCCATCGCTGAACCACTTTCTTCATTATTAGGTATTTTGGACTTAACTGATGAACTGCCTAAAACTATTTTGTATTGTCTAAACCCTCGTGATAATGAGGTCTTAGCGACTATGGCTGGTAACTTTCAAGGTTCAAATATTGCAGGAAAAATTCAATTTGGTTCGGGCTGGTGGTTCAATGACCAAAAAGATGGAATGGAACGTCAGATAATGCAACTTTCTCAAATGGGATTATTAAGTCAATTTGTTGGTATGTTAACTGATTCCCGTAGTTTTTTATCATTTACAAGACATGAATATTTTAGACGAATTCTTTGTAATATGGTGGGGAATTGGATGGAAAATGGAGAAATTCCTGAAGATTTTGACTTAGTTGGCAACATGATTAGAAATATTTGTTTTAACAATGCAAATCATTATTTTTCTAAATAACACGAATTAACAATAAATAAGATGAAGGAAATAAAATGAGAACAATTCCAAAATTTCGGTGGTACATGATTTTACTTGTCTGTGCTATTACAATAATCAATTATCTTGATCGAACGGCATTAGGCGTTGCCGCGCCGACAATTTTAGAAACCACAGGTATTACTAAAGAGCAATATTCTTGGATTGTTAGCGCATTCCAGTTAGCGTATACGATAGGTCAACCTATCATGGGCTTTTTTATTGATACTATAGGTCTAAGACTTGGGTTTGCTATCTGTGCGGTAATTTGGGGATTAGCAACCATGGGTCATGCATTGACAGGTACATGGCAAGGTTTAGCTTTCATGCGCGGTGTAATGGGCTTTAGTGAAGCATCAGCTATCCCAGCAGGAATAAAAACTGCCTCTATATGGTTCCCTGCAAAAGAAAGAGGGATCGCATCAGGTGTGTTTAATATGGGGACATCTTTTGGTGCTATGTTAGCTCCCCCTCTAATCGCTTGGTGTATTTTATTCCAAGGTTGGGAATTTGCTTTCGTTGTTTCTGGTTCGTTAGCATTAATTGCTGCTCTTGCTTGGTTTATTTTTTATCGTGACCCTAAAGATTCAAAAATATTGTCTCCTGAAGAAAGAGAATATATTGAAGCAGGTCAAGAAAAATATTTAGACAATGATAAAGAAAAAGTATCTTTAAAAACGATCCTTACTCAGCGTAATTTCTGGGGTATTGGTATTGCACGTTTTCTTGCAGATCCAGCTTGGGGGACAATCAATTTTTGGGTGCCAATTTTCTTCGTTGAAACATTGCACTTTAGTTTAAAAGAAATTGCTATGTTTGTTTGGCTACCGTTTTTGATGGCTGATCTAGGCTGTTTAGCAAGTGGTTTTGTTGCGAAGTTTTTTAATGACCGTGGAATATCATTAATCAATTCAAGATTGATCACCTTTACCATCGGCGCTGTGTTAATGATGACCATTGGTTTTGTTAGTATTGTTGAAAACCCATATTTAGCGGTATTTTTAATCAGCCTTGGTGGTTTTTCACATCAATTGTTATCTACTGTTGCATCAACTTTAGGCGGTGATTTATTTAAGAAAAATCAGGTTGCTACAGCAGTTGGGATGGCCGGTGCTTGTGCTTGGACAGGTCAATTAATATTTAACCTTTTCATTGGTGCATTTGTAGGCATAATTGGTTTTGGTCCTTTCTTTATTGCATTAGCTTTCTTTGATGTAATCGGTGCAATTGTGCTTTGGACATTTATTCGCGAGAACCAAGTTAATCAAAGTACCACTAATTAATCATAACTAGATAACTAACAAATAATTAATAATAACTAACATAGGTAGGATCAAAATTTTTGATTCTACCTATTTTTTTGAAATTGAATAATTATTTTAATTAGCCTTATTATTTATTTCATTTTTAATAGTTCAAATAATGTGTAAATATTATTTTTTTACACGACTTTTTTGAATAGATCAGGTAAATTATTGAGTATTGAGTTATTTATATTAAAAATAGATTTGTTTTAATTTTAGCAAGAACTAAGGATGAGCCTAATTCATGCGTGATAATGAGCCAAAAATGTTGACCAGCCTTTTGTCACAAGGGGCTTTATTATCCCAAATAAAAGAAAGGACATTAGCACTGAGTCAATTAACGAAGGTTATTGATGAATTGCTTCCAGCACCGTTGAATCAGCAATATAGAGTTGCAAATTATCGTCAAGGTATTCTTATTCTTGAGATCAGTTCGGCTAATTGGCTTACACGAATAAAATACGAACAAAGTAATTTGATTTCAGGTATACGTCAAAAAATCTTACCTTCGTTATCCTCTATTCAATATAAGATTAATCCCACTATTGCGACAAATAACTCACAATTAGTTAATTTTTCAAATAAGAATGCTAAAATTAATAATGTGATTACGATTCAAACAGCAATATATTTAAATGCTTTGGCTGAGCAAGCACCTGAAAAACTAAAAAAACAATTGATAAAACTTGCTAACCATGCAAAATAAGCTAAACAATATTTAGAAATAATAAATGAAAAGATACAGGAGTGAAATATGGATAAAAGTATGATGACCTATATTATCATCGGCCTAATAATTGGTTTTATTGTGGGTATAATTTTCATCAATTTTGTTTCTCAAAAAGGACGTAAATATGCCAAAGTTAAACGCGAATTGGAACAAGCCCAAGAAGAATTAGCATCTCAAAAACAGATGATGGTTAAACATTTTTCTCATAGTGCTGAAATATTGGATAATATGGCCAAAGATTTTCGTCGCTTATATCAACATATTGCTGAAACTTCTGGGCAATTTGTAACTTCTGATGATATGCCTATGATTGATTTAGAAGCCGTCAATAATGATATCAGTGTCAAAAATGAATTAACACTTGAAAAGCAGCCTAAAGACTATTCAGATAATCCTTCAGGATTATTCAAAAATGATGAAGTGAAATCTTAATTAATTTTCAACATTTCTTAGTTTTATTAGGCTATTTATGTTTTAAATATCAAATTTCTTAAATAAGAGAGTTTTATGATGAGTCATTCTTTACGAAAACCAAAAAAATTATTAAGTATAATTGCATTAAGTTTAGGTTTAAGTTTAGCTACATTATCTAATGCCAATGCGGCATTCCCATTTTTACCAACGGATAATAACCAACAACAACCATCGTTGGCACCAATGTTGGAAACCGTTTTACCTTCGGTAGTAAGTATTAAAGTTGAAGGCACTGCTCAAATGCAAAATAATATGCCGGAAGAATTTAGACGATTTTTCGGCTATCCGGATAGTCAATCTAGGCCTTTCTCGGGATTAGGTTCTGGTGTCATTATTGATGCTGAAAAAGGTTATATTGTTACCAATAATCATGTAATTGATAGCGCCGATAAAATTACGGTAGTAATAAATGACGGTCATGAATATCAAGCAAAACTAATTGGTAAAGATCCACAAAGTGATATTGCTTTATTGAAAGTGGATAATGCAAAAAAATTAACCTCAATCAAACTTGCTGATTCAGATAAAACACGAGTTGGTGATTACGTTGTTGCGATTGGTAATCCATTCGGTATCGGTCAAACTGTTACTTCTGGTATCATTTCTGCGTTAGCTCGTAGTGGGTTAAGTATGGATGGCTTTGAAAATTTCATTCAAACTGACGCGTCAATTAACCAAGGTAATTCCGGTGGTGCTTTAGTTAACTTAAATGGTGAACTAGTTGGGATAAACACTGCTATTATTGCGCCAAGTGGGGGTAATGTAGGAATTGGTTTCGCTATACCTAGTAATATGGTTAGAAGTTTGACTTCTCAACTTATTGAGTATGGTGAAGTTAAACGAGGTGTTTTAGGTATAAAAGGTAATGAATTAACATCAGATATTGCTAAAGCTTTTGACCTTGAAGTACAAAAAGGTGCTTTTGTTAGTGAAGTTATAGATGATTCTGCTGCAAAAGAAGCAGGAATTAAATCTGGTGATGTCATCATTTCTATGGACGGTAAACCGGTTGATAGTTTTGCAGAGTTACGCGCAAAAATCGCGACAACTGGAGCTGGTCGTACAGTTAAATTAGGTTTGATTCGAGATGGCAAAGAGATTTCTGTTGAGGTTAAATTGAAAAACGGTGATGCATCCAGTACCGAAGCAAAATCTTTACATCCAGCACTTGAAGGTGCAACACTTGTTAATGGTGATATAAAAGGACAAAAAGGTGTATTAATTGAGAGTATTGTTAAAAACTCTCCTGCTTCACGTTTAAGTTTACAAGAAGGTGATCTTATCACTGGGGTCAATAAGTCTAGAGTTAATAGTATTTCTGAACTACGTAAAGTGATTGATAGCAATCCTTCTGCAATCGCTTTAAATATTGTCCGAGGAGATAGCCGTTTATATCTTATCTTACGCTAAGTAATTATATAGCTAAAAATCGTCGATGCTTTGCATCGACGAAAACTTCATTTTAACCATCAGTTAGATATGATAGAATCCTATCAACTATTCTCATCTTTATAATAATTATGCTTAAAAAGTTTCTTTGGCCAATATTAATTGGTGGTGTGTTAGCGATAGTATTACTCATTATTTTCCCTTCTTTAAGAAATGGAACACAATCAGATTTTTCTAGATCTATTTTTAATGAAGAACCTATGAGTTATTCTGACGCGGTTAAGATTGCTGCTCCAGCAGTAGTAAATATCTACAGTCGATCGATTAATTCTGTTCCAAAACAATCACAAGATGGCCCAATTACACCGCTAGGTTCTGGTGTAATTATGAGTGAGTATGGCTATATCATTACCAATTATCATGTTGTTGATGGAGCTGAACAAATTATTGTTGCCTTGCAAGATGGTCGAATTTTTGAAGCATTACCTGTAGGTTCCGATAAGTTGGTTGATATTGCTGTGCTTAAAATAGAGGCAACTAATATCCCGGTCATACCTATTAATTCTAAACGAGACCCAAAAATTGGTGATGTTGTTTTAGCTATTGGTAATCCATACAACATCGGTCAAACGATTACCCAAGGTATTATTAGTGCGACAGGGCGTGACGGATTAAGCCCATATCGTCGACAAAACTTTATTCAAACTGATGCATCGATTAATCATGGTAATTCAGGTGGAGCTTTAGTAAATACTAAAGGTGAGTTGGTAGGCATTAATACATTAACATTTGCTAAAAATCTCGGTAATGATGTTCCTGAAGGAATTGGTTTTGCCATCCCAACAGCATTAGCCGTTAAAATAATGGATAAATTAATTCAAGATGGGAAAGTGATTCGAGGCTATATTGGCATTGATGGGTTAGAATTCGCCCCAACGCAAAATCCTAGTGATTTACCGAAGGTATTAGGTATATTAGTTACCAATGCTGAAGGACCTTCATTACAGGCTGGCGTTGAAGCAAATGATATATTAATTATGGTTGATAATAAACCAGTAAAATCCATAGTAGAAACTATGGATCAAATTGCAGAGTTGAAACCAGGAACAATCGTCCCCATATTAGTTTTGCGAAATGGAGAAAAGATTGAACTTCAAGTAACTATCGGGCAATTACCGGTTTAGATTGGTCGATTATTACTTGATTATCTTTCATATAGGACGTATAATTCGCACCCTTATCATGTTATTTAACACTCGTATGGTGTATAGATTTTGCGATTAAGCCGTTTATATAGCGATACGAACAAACTTTAGAGGTTTATTATGAAAGAAGGTATCCATCCAGAATACACTGCAATTACAGCAACTTGTTCTTGTGGTAACACAATTAAAACTCATTCAACTATTGGTCATGATATTCATCTTGACGTATGTGGTGAATGTCACCCGTTTTATACTGGTAAACAACGTGATGTTGCAACTGGCGGACGTGTTGATAAATTCAAACAACGTTTTGCAATGGTTGGTGGTAAAAAATAGTTTTACTAAACTAACGTTGTCAAAAAGGCGCTTTAAGCGCCTTTTTTGTATCTACTATTCTATTTTAATTCAATCATTCGTCGATTAAATCCGGATCGATGCCTAAATCTCTCATCATTTTTTGTGCTTGTTGTGGAATTCCATCATCACGATCTTTCTGAAGATCTTCATCACAAGGGAGTGGTTGACCAGTATAAGCGTGTAAAAAGGCTTCACATAATAATTCACTATTCGTTGCATGACGTAAGTTATTGACTTGTCGCCTTGTTCGCTCATCAGTTAATATTTTAAGTACTTTCAACGGAATTGAGACTGTAATTTTTTTTACTTGTTCACTTTTTTTACCATGTTCAGCATAAGGGCTGATATAATCGCCGTTCCATTCCATCATATTTTTCACCAAATCACATCACAAATAATGTGGGTAATTTTAGCGTTTTTTTTATTTAGCTGCAATCTATACACCAAGATAGTTAGACGTCTAGACATGTTGACGTCTTTTTTTATTGTGCTATTCTTATACAATTATTAGATATATAAAATGCTTGGTAGGAAGGTTGTTATGGCTGGTGATTCTAAAAATCTAAGACAAGGTACTAATTTTAGCCAAGGCACGATAGCTGTTCGTGGTGGAATTAATACAGATGATCAATTTGGTAGCGTAGTTCCTGTTATTACGCCTTCAACATGTTATCGTTATGAAGAGTTTGCAACACCGAGGAAGTTTGATTATGGTCGCAAATCCAATCCAAGTAGACGATTAGTCGAAGAAACCGTTGCTAAATTAGAAGGTGGGGCGGATGCTATTTTAACTAATTGCGGTATGTCAGCAATACATCTAATTAGCGTTGCCTTACTTAGTCCAAATGATGTTGTTGTTGCGCCTCATGACTGTTATGGCGGTAGTTATCGATTATTTAATAGTTTGAGTCAAAAAGGCTATTTTAAAACAAAATTTGTTGACCAATCAGATTCTGTTGCTTTGAAAGAAGCACTTAGCTTAAAACCTAAATTAGTCTTAATTGAATCACCAAGTAACCCTTTGTTACGAGTTGTCGATATAGAAGCGATCACTCGACAAGCTCATGAGGTTGGTGCTTTGGTTTTAGTCGATAACACTTTTATGACACCAATTTTACAAAAACCATTGGAGCTTGGTGCTGATATTGTTAGCCATTCTTGTACTAAGTTTTTAAATGGCCATTCAGATTTACTCGCTGGAATATTGGTGTTTAAAGATCAACAATTAGCAACGGATGTACTATGGTGGGCCAATAATATCGGAACATCTACCTCGTCATTTGATAGTTACTTGTTATTACGTGGTTTAAGAACGCTAGCAGCAAGAGTTAAATTACAGCAAGAAAATGCGCAAAAAGTGGTAGAATTTTTAGCAAATCACCCTAAAATTGCAAAAGTTTTTCATCCATCATTACCTTCAAATCTTGGACATGATATTGCGAAAAGACAACAAAAAGGTTTTGGTTCACTGCTAAGTTTTGAATTAGCAGGTGATGCTAATGTTATGCCGAAATTTTTAAATGCACTCAATATATTTACATTAGCCCAATCACTTGGTGGTGTGGAAAGTTTAATCTGTCATCCTGCAACTATGACTCATTCAGGAATTAGTGCTGAAGCACGTAAAACCGCAGGTATATCCGATCAATTATTACGTATTTCGGTTGGTCTTGAAGATATCAGTGATCTTCTTAATGATTTAGAACAAGCACTAGCTCAAATCTAAATTTTATCTGCTGATCAATAGGATTGAGAAATAATTGATTTTATCAATCCTATTTTCCTTTACTTTCATAATAATGCACTATTTTACTTTTTGACTAACTAAAGTGGTTAAATTAGTGTTTATATTTGCCTCAAAAACCCCGTTCCTCAACTCAAAAATTCAATATCACTCCATATCTATAAATCATCTAATTTACATTAAAACTGAATTATTATCAGGCTAATACAGTGATGTAGTTCATATTTGAAGTTATGACAAGAGATTAGGCAAACAATTATTTCCAGTATAGCTGTTTGTTTCAACAACTATCATGATGGGCTTTTTTAAAGCCCATCCCTGTTTTTAATCTTTAATGCCATTATCTTTGATGACTTGCTGATACCAATAAAAACTATCTTTTTTAATTCGATTAAGTGTTTTTAAGTCATGATCATCTCGATCAACATAAACAAAGCCATAACGTTTTTTGAAACCTTGATGAGAACTTAGTAAATCAAATACTGACCATGGACAATATCCAAATAGTTCAACCCCATCTTCAATTGCATCATGACAAGCTAATATGTGCGATTTGATATAATCAATTCGATAATCATCATGTACTTTATTGTCAGCAGTTAATGTATCTGGAGTACCTAATCCATTTTCAGTAATAATTAATGGTAAACGATATTGGCGATAATATTCATTTAATACTAGTCTCAACCCCATCGGGTCAATTTGTGCGCCATAAGTAGAAGCGGTTAAATTTGGGTTTTTCTCGATCTTGAAATAGCCATATAGATCGAAATCAATATCTTTTTCTTTAGTGCCAAATGGATGAGCATCATCTTCCGGTAAATAGCTTGCGACTAATGTTCGGTAGTAATTTACGGCAATAAAATCCGGTTTAGCTTGTTTTAATATTTCGGCATCTTCTGGTTGTGTGATAGGGTAGATACCACAACGTTGCAAATAATGTTTATAGTATCCCGGATAATCACCAAAACAGTACATATCTAGGGCATAATTAGTTTTAAAATTATCATTCATTTTAGCTGCCCAAACATCCATTGGTTTATTACTTGCAGGATAGGTCATGGTGGATGATACCGCTGGTCCTACTTTGCTTCCAGCAATTAGTTCATGACAATCATTTGTTGCCATCGCATGAGCAACAAACATGTGATAATCCATTTGAGCTCTCACTTTTTCTGTGTCGCCTGGTGCGACTTTGTACATGTTCATTCGTTCATTAACACGAATCATCAAATTTTGTTCATTATTGATTTGCCAGTTTTTTACCCGATCACCAAATGCTTTATAGCAGACCTGAGCATAGCGTCTAAACGCATCGACACAACGGCGGTCTTGCCAACCATTATATTTATCAACTAAGGCAAATGGTAAATCAAAGTGATAAAGAGTAATAAATGGAATGATATTATTTTTGATTAATTCGTTAATTACTCGATTATAAAAATCAATTCCAGCTTGATTTATTTCACCGTCCCCATCAGGAATAATACGTGCCCATGATATTGAAAAACGATAAGTTTTTAATCCCAATTCTTTAAACAAAGCAATATCACTCTCTACATGATGATAGAAATCACTGGCAACTTTGCTATCGGCTTGCACTGCAGAGCGTTGAAATGAGTTATAATCAGCAACGGTCATCCCTTTTCCATCAGCATCCCATCCACCTTCAATTTGAAAAGCAGAAGATGATGCTCCCCACCAAAAATCCTTAGCAAAAGCTTTCATATATTAACCTCTAAACTTGAATAAATAATAAATTGTCTTTTTTACTGACGTGATCTTCTTGACAATATTCTATATTTTTATATTGATCCGAATTAACGACAATAACCGAAGTCGTTAAATCGAATTCTTTTATTTTATCAATATCAAATGAAACTATTTTGGTTCCTTTTGTAATGTGTTGGCCTGCTTGTACATAGGATTTAAAATATTTACCTTGTAATTTAACGGTGTCAATTCCAATGTGAATCAACAGTTCAATACCATTATCTAATGTTAGACCAATAGCATGTAAAGTAGGGTAGAGTACTGATACTGTACAATCCGCTGGTGCAACTATTTCTCCTACCTTAGGATAAACCGCGATCCCTTTGCCCATCGCTCCTGAAGCAAATACTTCATCTTTGACTTGATTTAAGGCAATGACCTCACCCTCAACAGGCGATAGAATAGTTGTATCAGTGGTTAATGGAGTTTGAATTGTTTTTGATTCTTTTTCGTTTGGTATGTCATTGAATCCAACAATCATCGTCATAATGCATGAACCAAAAAATGCAAAGCCTATACCAATTAAATAGCATAAGAACGCTTTTGTACCTGCTTCCGCATAAACAGGTATTGTTAATACCCCTTGGTTGGCAAAGGCTGTACCATAAGATCCTCCCCAACCCATTAATCCTCCGGCAAGTGCACCACACACAACTGCACAAATCATTGGTTTTTTCAATCTTAAGTTAGCGCCATAAATCGCGGGTTCGGTAATGCCGAACAAGGCTGTGATTGTTGCCGATGCAGCAACTGTTTTTAAATTTTTATTTTTGGTTTTGAAAAATACACCTAATGCGGCTCCAGCTTGTGAAAAGTTCGCCGCTCCAGCGAAAGCAAGTAAGTTCTGGCGTCCAGTTTGAGCTACGTCATTAATGCCGATTGGTACAATAGCACGATGTGCGCCAAAGATGACTAAAATACACCATACACCACCAATAAATGCTCCTAATAATATAGGGCTAACGCCCATAATGTAGTAATAGATCCAGTTTATAAATTCGCCAATATAGATGCCAATAGGACCGAAAATAAGTAAAGTAGCTGGTATCATGATAAGTAATGAAAAAGTTGGCACCATGATAATTTTTAATACTTCAGGGATAATATATTCCAAAAATCTTTGTACATAACTTAAAATAAATACCGCTAATATAATTGGGATAACGCTAGACGTGTAACTTGCTTTGGTTAATTCAATGGTAAACAGAGTGACTTCAGTTTTACTTGTCATTAAATTGACAATTGATGGATAACATAATGTTGCACCAATTATCATCGATATAAATTCATGTGCTTTAAATACTTTAGCAGCGGTATAGCCAAGTATTATTGGCATGAAGTAGAAAACTGCATCTGATGCAGCATGTAAAATCGTGTAGGTGTTATAAGTTTTGATATCAGTTTGATAGTAATAATTACCTATCATAACCGCTATAGCTAAAATTCCCTTTAACATACCTGATGCTGCAATAGCTGGGATGATTGGTGTAAAAATAGCTGCAAAAGCATTAAGTATTTTTACCCCTAATGAAACTTTAGGTTCCGTTTGATTACTTTGTTCTAACTCGCCAATTAGAGGAAGGAGTTGCTCATAAATTTTGGTGACTTTATTGCCTAATACTACTTGGTATTGTCCACTACTTTCAACAACGGAAATCACACCTTCTGTCTGTAATAATTTTTCGCGATTAGCTTTTTTACTGTCATTTAATTGAAACCGTAAGCGAGTAAAGCAGTGTGTTAAGTTGATAATATTCTCTTTACCGCCGACTAATTCGAGTATTTGCTGTGCAATTTTTTGATAGTCCATTATTTTCTCCATTACTTAAAGAATGGTTATTCATTGATAAAAAAGCTTAATACACTAAAAATTATCATTATTATATAAATCATAAAGTTAAGATGTTTGTATTATGAATTTAGTAAGATCAATTTTTATCACTTTTTAATTCACTTCAAGCTAGCATAGTTTAAAAAATTAGACAAGTTTGTCATAATTATTGCTAAATAATTTATTTAGATATATTTTTAGAGCAAAAAATTATCAGTATTAAAATTGTGGATAAATGAAGTCAGCCAAGAAGAAGTCTTATTTATTGTTGTGTATTGTGTTTTTTTTCTGGTATGCGCAATATATCTATATTCCTTATCAAACCCCTTATCTTGCGGCGATAAATATATCGACTACTATGATCGGAATGGTGGTTAGTGCTTATGGATTTTCGCAATTATTCTTAAGATTGCCGGTTGGTTTATTAGCCAATGTAAAAGAGAAACATAAAATTTTTATTGTATTAGGCACCTTTTTTGCTGGAATTGCATCGGTGATTCGTATTATTGAACCGAATGGAGCTGGTTTTCTCATTGGTAATATAATTTCAGGTTTCGCCAGTGCAATGTGGATCTCTTTTATGGTGCTTTTTTTAGGTTTTTATCCCAAGTCAAAAAAAGGGTATGCAACTAGTTTAATTATAATGGTTAATAATCTAGGTGTGTTTTTAGCCTTTTTAACAAGTACATTATTGTATGATTATATTCATATGGTAGGAATTTGTGTGCTTAGTTGCTTTAGCGGGTTATTGGCTTTTATTTTAGCAATAAAGCTAAAATATCCGGAAAAGATCCATCATGATTTTAACTATCATCTTTTGTTTAGCGCATTATGTAATCGAAAATTATTGTTTTTCTCATTTCTTGCTTTAATTCAGCAAGGGATTCAAATGTCTACCACAATGTCTTTTACTAATCAGATATTGAGTGATTTGGGTGGAAGTGCTTATTTAATTGGCATTTCTTCAATTGTCTATATGTTATCTTCAGTTCTATTTGCTAAATTGGGGGCGACTAAGTGGATTAATCTGATGAGAATTTCAAGCTGGGTAATTTTATCTTTTCTATTACTAGCACTTTATTGTATTTTAGTACCTCAGGTCTCTTCTGTTTATATTATTCTTCTATTGCAAATTATCCCAGGTATAGGGACGGGTATACTATTTTCGTTTTTAAATTTTGAAGCGATGATAGATGTGCCATCGTATGCCCGTTCTGCTGCCATGGGATTATTTCAAGCTATTTATGCACTAGGTATGACGCTATTTCCAATTATTGTTGGAATAATTAGTTTGAAATGGTCGATGATAATCGCCTATTTTGCCTTAGCCGGTATAGCAATAATAGGCGCAATTTTATCAATGATTTACTGGTTAAAATTTAGAAAGTAGACCTCTTAAAATTTTATATAGTGACACACTATCTTATTAGTTAAATGGTTTTACTGTTGAAATTTAGCCTAATAATCATTAGGTGATGCTTGTGCAAGTACTTCGCGATTACCATTATGACTTGGCGCACTTATAATGCCTTCCACTTCCATTTGTTCTACTATTCGTGCAGCGCGATTGTAACCAATTCTAAATTTGCGTTGGACGCTAGATATTGATGCTCGACGGGTTTCAACCACAAATGCTACTACTTGATCGAAAAGTGGATCGAGTTCTTCGTCGGTCATATCGAAGCTATTACCTTCATTATCATCAGTTGAAACTGTTACATTCTCGATATATTTAGGTGTGCCACGCGCTTTCCAATCTTGCACAACTGCATGAACCTCTTCATCACGTACAAATGCGCCATGAACACGAATAGGAATTGAGCTATTTGGTGCTAAATAGAGCATGTCACCCATACCTAGAAGTGATTCAGCCCCCATTTGATCTAAGATTGTACGTGAATCAATCTTGCTTGAAACAGTAAATGCTATTCGAGTTGGTATATTGGCTTTAATTAAACCAGTAATCACATCAACTGATGGGCGTTGGGTTGCAAGCACTAAGTGGATGCCAGCCGCTCGAGCTTTTTGTGCAAGTCGTGCAATGAGCTCTTCGACTTTTTTTCCAACGGCCATAATTAAGTCGGCGAATTCATCCACCATAACTACAATATATGGAAGTTTTTCAAGCGTTGGCATTTCAAGATCCATACTATCAGTGGGTTTCCAAAGAGGATCTGGAATTGGTCGGCCCATTTCTTCGGCAAGTTTGATTTTTTCGTTAAAACCAGCAATGTTACGAACGCCCAATGCTGACATCAATCGATAGCGACGCTCCATTTCATTAACACACCAGTTAAGTGCGTTAGCCGCATCTTTCATATCAGTTACTACTTGGGTCAATAGATGAGGAATCCCTTCATAGATAGATAGTTCTAACATTTTAGGATCAATCATTATAAACCTAACATCTTCAGGTTGTGATTTGTATAAAATGCTTAATATCATGGCATTAACACCTACTGATTTACCTGAACCGGTCGTTCCTGCAACCAATAAATGTGGCATTTTAGCTAAATCTGCAACCACTGATTGTCCTGCGATATCTTTTCCTAATACAATTGTTAAAGGAGATTGTGCATTTTTAAATTGTGGACTATCTAATACTTCTCTGAAATAAACAGTTTGTCGATTTTTATTTGGTAATTCAATTCCGACATACGGTTTACCTGGAATAACCTCGACCACCCGTACTGAAGGCATTGATAATGAGCGTGCTAAATCTCGGTCAAGTGTTGAAATTCTTGCTGCCTTAATGCCTGGCGCAAGTTCAATTTCGAAGCGAGTAATAACGGGTCCAGGTAAATAATCGACAACTCTAGCTTTTACTCGATAATCAGAGAGGCTTTTTTCGATTTGCTCTGACATTGCATTTAACGCCGCGTGATCAACTTCAATTCGAGTTGTTGGTGGTGGTGTTAATAAATTTAACGAAGGTAACGGCGTTGTTGGTTTTGGTAAAGGCTTATCATTGCGTTTTAGCAAAGGATGAATAAGGCTTTCTTCCTCATCCTCATCCATAACTTCTTTTATTTCATTATTAGTTTGTTGTTCATTTGATTCGTTTACTACCTCATTTTGATATATGTCATCAATGAGAGGATTTTCTTCTTTAAGAAGTGATATATCAACATCTTCGGGTATCTCAAATTCGGCTGGAATATCATTAGTATTATGATATTCAGGTGTAATACTTGGTGATGTTTCCGCTAAAGGTTCGATTACAATTGGATCAACTGAATCTTGAGATGTAATATGATTTAGATTAATTTTTGGCTCATTATGCTCCATAGTGAATAAAGGTTTACTTGGTGCATCGGCAATAGCGTATTTATCTTCTTCAAAAGGTTCTAAGGCCTCACGACTATTAATTTCTCCATCAGATTCTGTTGAACTCATATCACTCGTGGTGCTTTCATTCATATTTTTCAAAATAGTTTCCATTCGCGCTAAAATCGCGTCAGGATCCATTTCTTTTTTAGATATATCTTTAGTCGGTTGGTTGGTTTCGTTAGGAGATGTATTTGCCTCAATAGATTGCAATAATTGAGCAGCAGTTTTTATAAATACTTCATCATCTTTTAATGAAATAGGTTTAATTGTACTAATATCTGATTCTGTCGCCAATTTGGTTGAGTCAATATTATCACTAGTATCAACATCAATAGGTAGATCAAATTGTGGCTGTTTTTCTGTTGTTAATTTGTCTTCTTGATTCGAATCAGCTGGTTGTGAAACTTTATCCGGAGTAAATAACCATTTTATTGGTGACAGGATGAACATAACTAACGCACCAATTTTTTCAAACAGATAAAGCCAAGAGAAACCAGTTAAAAGCGTAATACACGCTAGTGTTGTTGCAAGCAAAGCTAGAGAGGTAGCTAAGCTACTCATAACAGGTAGAAGGCTTTCAATTACTATCGAACCTAAATAACCACCTGCTTGGAATTGTTCTGGATCGCGAATATTAAGGGCAAAAAAACCACAACAACTAAGTACAAAAGCTAAAATGCCGATAATTCGGAATGAAACACTAAAATAGTTAATAGGATCACTGGCATGACGGTAAAAGTAACCCATTAATTGTAAACAAAAAAAGATAATAATAACCGGTAAACTATAGGCGATTAATCCAAAAAACTGAAATAAGATATCAGAAATATATGCACCAATATAACCGCCTAAATTGCTAATAGGATAGTGCCAAGCTGTACGTGACCAGCCAGGATCTGATGGGTTGTAAGTAAACAGTGATAAAAATAAGTAAACAGATAAGCCTATTAATGATAATAGAATTAATTGTGCAACAATCTGTCTTCTTGTAATTTTAGATTTTTTCAAACACGTACCTAAAAACTATCTTAATTAAAAATTTTGAGTATTTTATCATAAATTGAACCTACTCATAGCGTGAAAGGTGTATAAAAACTAATTTATTAGCAACTATTAATTCGATAGCGTTAAGGTTTGATTAAATCTTTTTGCATTCAACACGTAATGTTGAGCATTTTTAATATTTGCTTGAATTTCTTCATCTGTGAGTTTACGAATAATTTTAGCTGGAGACCCCATAATCAAACAACCTTCCTCATAAGGCAGACTATGTGTAACTAGTGAGTTAGCACCTACTAGGCAGTTTTTGGCAATTCTAGCATTGTTTAAAATAGTACTTCCCATACCAATTAAACTATTATCCTCAATATTACAACTATGCAAAATAACATTATGGCCTACGGTGACATTCTCACCAACAATACAGGGAATGTCAGTTTCTGTATGGATAGTACTGTTATCTTGAACATTACTATTTTTACCAATATGAATCGTTGCGATATCACCTCGCAAAACTGCGTTAAACCATATAGATACGCCTTCTTCTAAAATAACATCACCAATGATGTCTGCTGATTTAGCAATAAAACACTTAGAATTAATTTGTGGTTTTAGATTTTCTAATTGATAAATCATGGTTAATTCCTTTTTATATTTTTGACACTCAAAAACAATCCAGCCGCAAAAAAGTTACAGATAACCATTGAGCCAACCATTAGCCATTCTGTTAAATTATTCGTAACAGTTGCTGTATTATGAGTTGAAACGAGTGTTGAAAGTAAGACTCCGATAGCGCCAGCGACGGCAAAGCGGATGGTGCCTGCAAGCGAGGAAGCTGTGCCTGCTATATGAGAATAATAATCGAGTATTACAGCCATGCAATTACCACCTATGGTTGAAATACAACCGATATAACCAGCAATACATGCCACTAAAAAGACAAAACCTAAGTCAAATATACTCACTGTAGCCATACCTATGGCTGTAATAAATTGGAGGAGTAAGCCTAACTGAATCATCTTAATAGAACCAACCCGTTTTACAATACGGCTATTGAGTGTATTCATTGAAACCATGACCATAACATTAATAGCAAAGTAATAGCCGAAATTGGTTGATGCAACACCATGTAAGTTCATATAGACAAATGGTCCTAAACTTAGAAATGAAAATAATCCGGCTCCGGAAAATGCACCAATCATCATGTAAGTAAACACTTGTCTATGTCTAAATAGGGCAATAAAGTTGCTTAAAATTCGAATTATACTGAATTTATCACGTTTGGATTTGGCTAATGTCTCAGGGATATTGATTGTTACTAATGCAAAACAAATAATCGCCATTAAGCAGAGCGCATAGAAGTTAGCTTGCCAATCGAACCAATAAAGAATAAAACCACCAATAATCGGTGCGAGTAATGGGGCAACATTCGATATCAATGTTACAAAAGACATCATTTTAGAAAAATCATCACGATCGCGATAGATATCTTTCATTAGTGCATTAATAACAATAGTGGTTGCTGATGCTGCTATTCCATGAAAAAATCGGGCTGTGATTAACTGATTTATATTAGCAGCAAGACCACAACATAATGCTGCAATTATGAAAATAATTAGTCCAGCAGTTAAAACTTTTCTTCGTCCGTAACTATCGGTGAGTGGACCAAACAAAAGCTGACCTAATGAAAATCCCAATAAATAGAAACTGATTGTCAACTGCACAGTTGAATCGGCGACATTAAATTTGTTCGCAATAGTTGGCATACTTGGTAAATACATATCAATAGATAATGGCATTAACATTGAAATGAAACCAAGAATAAAGATAAGTGCTTGTTTAGAAACTTTAATTTCTACTTGTGGTTCTTGTGTTTGCACGTTGTCATTCCTTTGGATACAAAGTTACTAAGTTTTAACTATAAAACCTAGTAAAAGAAAACATTAGTTAAGAATCAAACGGCTAATTAAACGAATTGATCTCATCTTGAGTAAGAGGGCGGTATTCGCCCTCAGGTATATCAAGAATAATATTGCCAATCTGTTTACGATGCAACTGGGTGACATGGTTATTTACAGCTGCAAACATTCGTTTCACTTGGTGATATCGGCCTTCACTTATTGTAAGTTCTGCATGGTAATCATCAAGGATAACTAATTTAGCTGGTTGAGTAAGTGTTTTTTCACTTTTTAGCTGAATACCTTGTTTAAATATCTCAATAAGATCATTATTAAGAGGTTGCTCAACGGTTACTTGATAAACTTTTTCACAATGATGTTTAGGAGAAGTAATGCGATGTGACCACTTACCATCATCGGTTAATAAAACTAGCCCAGTGGTGTCTAAATCCAGTCGACCTGCTGAATGCAGCTTTTCAGACATAGGTTCATCAATAAAATAGAGGATAGTTGGGTGATCAGGATCATCAGTAGAACAAACATAACCTTGTGGTTTATTGAGCATGAAGTAACGATTTTCGGTAATAGGTATAATTTCGAAACCATCATATTCTACAATTTGATCATCTGAGATATGGTAAGCACCTGATTTTACAACAGCTCCATTAACAGTTACCTTTTGGGCTTTCAGTTCTTTATTGACTATTGTTCGGCTTACCCCTAGATGGTGAGCTAGAAATTTATCCAGTCGCATATTCAAATACTATTCCTATAAACATGGTGTGTAAATATCAAAACGATGATTTTTAGTTTTAATTTCCGCCGTTGGTTTTTGATTGGCTAAAAATGGTGCATAATCAGGTCGTTTAACCACAACGCGTTTTTTAGCTAATCGTCTTGCGGGTTCAAGTAGGCTTTCTGCATCGAGATCGTTACCAACTAATTGTTGAAAAATTCGCATCTCTTTTTTCACTAATGCACTTTTTTGTCGATGCGGAAACATCGGATCAAGATAAACAACGTCAGGTTTTTCTTGATGTGAATTGAGCCCAAGTAAACTTGAATTATAAATTAAATGTAACAGCTTTTGTAATTGCTGACCAATGATTGGATCTTGATAAGCACGATTAAGCCCATCTTCTAACAAGGCAGCAACAACAGGTTGTCGCTCAAACATAGTAACATGGCAACCAATGGAAGCTAATACGAATGCATCTCGTCCTAATCCAGCTGTTGCATCAATAATAGTGGGTAAATAATTACCTTTAACGCCAACAGCTTTAGCTATCGCTTCACCACGACCACCACCAAATTGACGACGATGAGCCATCGCACCAGACACAAAATTAACCGCGATTGCACCTAATTTAGGTTCATCAGTTTTTTGTAACTCAAGTTGATTGTTTTGATTAACGAGAGTAAATGGAAGATCAGGATGCTCGAATAGCCACTGCTCAGCTAACTTTTTGAGCTGAGCAGTGTTAACTTTAGTGGATACCATAGTGACGAAGTAATGCCTCAAGTTGCGGTTCACGACCACGGAAATTTTTGAATAATGTCATTGGTTCATCACTGCCACCTTGAGATAATATATTATCTAGGAAAGCATTACCTGTATTTGCATTGAAGATACCTTCTTCTTCAAAGCGAGAAAACGCATCAGCAGATAAAACTTCAGCCCATAGATAACTGTAATAACCCGCGGCATAACCTCCTGCAAAAATATGACTAAATGCGTGAGGGAATCGACCCCAATCTACGGTTGGTACTACTGCAACTTGTTCTCTGACTTGTTTTAAAGTTTCTAAAATATCAGGTGTTTTTTCGCTATGTAATTTAAAATCAAATAAACCGAATTCTAACTGACGCAGAATAAATAATGCAGCTTGGAAGTTTTTGCTATCAAGCATTTTTTCTAGCATTTCTTGTGGTAATGGTTCGCCAGTTTGATAATGACCTGAAATAAATTCTAAAGCTTCAGGCTGCCAGCACCAATTTTCTAAGAATTGACTCGGTAATTCAACGGCATCCCATGGAACACCATTAATACCAGCCACTGATGACACATCAATTTCAGTTAACATATGATGTAGTCCATGACCAAATTCATGGAATAATGTGGTTACCTCATTATGAGTAAATAATGCTGGTTTATCACCGATTGGTCGATTGAAATTACAAGTTAAATAGGCAACAGGTTTTTGGATATGGCCATCAGCAAAACGCATTTTACCAATACAATCATCCATCCAAGCACCACCTCGTTTATGTTCACGAGCATATAAATCAAGATAAAAGCTACCTTTTAATTCACCATTGGCATTATATAAATCGTAAAATTTTACCTCAGGTGCCCAAACTTCAACATCATGACGCTGTTTTGCAGTAATGCCAAAAATACGACGAACGACTTCAAATAATCCACTAATAACTCGCTCCTCTGGAAAATATGGACGAAGTTCTTCATCATTGATGGTATAAAGATGTTGCTTTTGTTTTTCGCTGTAATAAGCGATATCCCATGGTTTGATATCACTTGCACCAAAATACTCATAAGCATATCTTTTAAGTTCGGTTAATTCTTTTTCACCTTGTGGTTTAGCTTTGGTTGCTAAATCGGTTAAAAATGCGGTAACTTGCGTTACAGTTTCAGCCATTTTAGTTGCTAATGACTTATCGGCATATGTGTCAAAACCAAGTAACTGAGCAAGTTCAGCTCGAAGCGATATAATTTGTTTAATGATTTCTGTATTATCCCACTTACCGGCATTAGGTCCTTGGTCAGACGCTCGAGTATTGTATGCTTGATAGAGTTCAAATCGTAAATCTCGATTATCGCAATAAGTCATTACCGGTAAATAACTTGGGATATCGAGCGTTAATAACCAACCATCTTGCTCTTTTGCCTTAGCTTGCTCTTTAGCTGCGGCTAAGGCACTTTCAGGCATTCCGGATAAATCTTCAATATTCGTGATTAATTTTGACCAGCCCATAGTGGCATCTAATACATTATTACTATATTGAGATGATAATTCTGAAAGTTTGGCAACAATTTCACCATAACGTTTTTGTTTATCATCTGCCAATCCAATACCCGATAATTCAAAATCCCGCAATGCATTGTTGATTACTTTTTTTTGTGCTTTGCTTAAATTTTCGAAGTGTTTGCTATCTTTAAGTTGTTTATAGGCATTATATAGTGGTTTATGTTGTCCTACCCAAGTACTGTATTGAGATAGCAAAGGTAAGCAAGCTTCATATGCTTCACGTAGTTCTGGGCTGTTTTTCACTGAATTAAGATGACTAACCGGTGACCATGCTCGGCTAAATTTTTCATCCATTTCATCAATGGGTTGAACAAGATTATCCCAAGTATATTCACTATTTTGTTCAAGCACAGATTCAATCGTTTTACGACAATTGTTTAATGTCTCTTTAATCGCTGGTAAAACATGCTCAGGTTTGATTTGTGAAAATAGGGGTAATGATGAATTACTTAATAGTGGGTTAGTCATTCTGGAATACCTTATGCAATGATTATGTTTATTTATAAAACATGTGGCTAAAAAAACTTTATTCAAGTTTCTATGTTCATGGGGGTTAATTATAAACCCATTAATTTTCGCTCACGTTGCCATTCAGTTGGTGTATAGGTTTTGATTGATAATGCATGGATTCGATTATCATTAATAAATTCCGCTAATGGTGCATAAATAGCTTGTTGTTTTTTTACACGACTTAATTCAGCAAACATTTCACCAACGGCAATAACTTGAAAATGGCTGCCGTCGTTTGTCAGTACATGCACATCGTCGAGGTTAAGTGAATTTTTTAATTTAGCTATAATTTCTTGTTTATCCATTATTTAAACTCAGTATTAACTATTTTATAAAAAAAAGTTGAGGAACGGGGTTTTTGAGCTTTCAAATTGCATCATTTTTAATGATTAATCACTGTTTGCAAATCATAAAGCTCAATGAGTGTTTGTAATTGTGGGCTGATCCCAGTCAATTTTACATTATATTGATTACAAAAATAGACAAGCGTCGCGAGTCCAGAAGAGTCAACCCGTGTTACTCTAGATACATCGATATGGCTTACATTGCTTAATAGTGTATCTTGAGCAATCCATAAATCATTTAAAGAGTGAAAATCAAGTTCACCGATTAAATTAAGTGCATTTTGTTGTTTTTCTGCTTGGATTCGCGACATAATGAACTAACCTTTTTGTTTAGCGTTTGGATCAATTTTGCGATTGGATAGATCATTTAATTGTTTGGTTAATGCATCTATTCCATTTTGGCGAAGAATAGCTGCCCATTCGTTTTGTTTAGTTGTAACCATGCTTACTCCTTCAGCTGTTAAGTCATAAGCTTTCCATTCACCTGTTACTGTATTTTTTCGCCATTGGAAATCGATACGAATAGGTTGTTGATTTTTATCTGGCTGATTTAAAAGCACGCGAATTGAAATAAGTGATTTGTTAGTTAAATCTTTTGGTGCTTCAACTTGGTAAGTTTGACCGTTGTACATAGAAAGTGCTTGAGCAAAAGCTTGAACTAAATAGTTTTCAAAAGCTTTGAAATAAGCTGTTCGTTGTGCGTCAGTTGCTGATTTATAAGCATCACCTAAAATTAATGCGCCTGCATATTTAACTTGGACATAAGGCAATAAATCCGCTCTTACAATATCTTTAAGTTTATTTGGATTTGACTTAATTGATGCTGATTGAGCTTTCATCGTACTAAATATTTTGTCAGCAGCAACTTGCATATCGTTATAAGGATCGTTTGCAAATGCTGAAGAACTTATTACTAATGCAAGTACTAAAAAAAGGGCTTGTTTAAATTTGGTTAACATAGTTACTCCTTACTATCATTGGTATCTTGTTTTTTATCTGATGATCCGCCAGTGCTATATAAAAACTGTCCAATTAAATCTTCGATCACCATGGCTGGTTTTGTATTGTTAATGACATAACCATCTATAAGATAAGCTGGTTTATTATTACTATTACTCGTTGTTGTAGTGGTATCAGAATCTAATGAATCAAGTTCGTGTTCAATGCTTTGATCTAACCCAAAATTGATATCAATAAATTGTTCACCTAATAGGCCAGAAGTTTTGATTGAAAGCGAGCTAGAACTTGGAATTCTATTGTATTGAGCATCTAAATCCATAGTGACATAAGGTTTATACGTTGCACCTTTTTCTGATTTAAGACTAATATTACTTACACGACCAATCACTACACCGCCAATTTTAATTGGTGATCTTACTTTTAATCCACCAATGTTATCAAATACAGCATAAACACGGTAGGAGTTATGACGAGCGAAAGACGTTGGATCGGTAACTCTAAAACATAAAAATAGCACTGAGCAGATAACCAGCACCATAAATAACCCTACTGTAATTTCAACTTTACGACTCATGTTTAATGACCTCAATTACTAAACATTAATGCGGTTAAAATAAAATCTAACCCCAAAATAACTAATGATGAATAGACAACGGTGTTCGTTGTTGCCCGACTGATTCCTTCTGATGTTGGCACACAATCATAGCCATTAAATAGAGCAATCCAAGTACTAGCGATTGCAAATGCAAAGCTTTTAACAAAACAATTGCCTAAATCGTGCCACCAATCGACATTACTTTGAATGGATGACCAAAAAAATCCTGCATCAATACCTTTCCAATCAACACCCACTAATACACCACCTAAAATGCCAACAGCGACAAAAATTGCTGTTAGAAACGGCATACAAAAAAATCCAGCCCAAAATCTTGGCGCGATAATTCGTCTTAATGGGTCGATTGCCATCATTTCCATACTTGATAATTGCTCGGTGGCCTTCATTAGACCAATTTCAGCGGTTAAAGCTGAGCCGGCACGACCTGCGAATAGTAATCCTGCAACTACAGGTCCAAGTTCTCTCAACAGCGCAAGTGCGACTAGCATCCCTAAACTGGCTTCAGCACCAAAGGTGGTTAAAATGAAGTAACCTTGTAGCGCTAGTACCATTCCTATGAAAAGACCGGATACGATGATAATTGAAAGCGATTGTACACCGACAAAGTAAAATTGTTTAACAAGTAATGGGAATTGTTTGCTAAATTGAGGTTTACCGATAAGTGCACCAAATAGCATTACGCCTGAGCGACCTAGCATCGCGATAATATTGATTATTGATCGCCCAAGTTTTGCAATTAAGTTTAACATTAGTTTGCACCTCTACTTAGGTCTAATTTGTAATCATCCGCAGGATAATGAAATGGTACTGGGCCATCGGCTAATCCTTCAAGGAATTGTTTTACTCGTAAATCATCATTATTGCGTAATTCTTCAGATGTACCGCCAGCAATAATATGTTGTTCAGCAACAATATAGGCATAATCGGCAATACTTAATACTTCACTAACATCATGGCTAACAACAATACAGGTTAATCCAAGTGATTGGTTAATTTCAGATATAAGTTTGACAATTACGCCCATGGATATAGGATCTTGCCCAGCAAAAGGTTCATCAAACATGATTAGATCAGGATCGAGTGCTATTGCTCTGGCTAATGCTGCCCGCCGTGCCATTCCACCAGATAGTTCTGAAGGCATCATGTTAGCTGCACCACGAAGTCCTACTGATTGTAATTTCATTAATACCAAATTATGTAAAATAGGTTTTGGTAAATTAAAATGTTCTCTTAATGGATAAGCAACATTATCAAATACTGATAAATCAGTAAATAGAGCCCCAGATTGGAATAACATACTCATTCTTTTACGGACTTCATATAACCTTGAACGAGTCATACTAGGTATATCTTCACCATCAAATAGAATTTGACCTGATTGTGGCTTAAGTTGCCCGCCAATCAGTCTTAATAGTGTAGTTTTACCTATTCCCGATGGCCCCATAATTGCGGTAACTTTGCCTTTGGGAACCGTCAAGTTCATATTTTTATAAATTGGACGAGTCCCACGATAAAATGACATATCGTGTATTTCGACCAGATTTTGTTGTAATGTGTTGGTCACAATGAGTTCCTACACTACCATAATTAAATGTCGGTTATTTTACTTGATTATCACAAATAAACAAATGTATTAACCAAGTAGCTGATTTAGTGATGGTAATCATAAAATATGCTGAATTTATTTGTTCGTCATTTTATGCTAAAACTTTTTTAATATTTTAACTATATGAGAATATTGAATTATATTTATTGATTTTTTGTAGTAAATAGTGGCGTTTTGAAATAAACGCCAGTATAAAGTGTTGCAATAGGGTTTAATTAGTTGAGATCATTCGTGTCTTGCCTTGCGTGCCAAATAATTACCAATGCTTTGTACAATTTGTATTGCAATAACTAAGATCACAACACAGATATAAATGACGGTATCATCAAAACGTTGATAACCTTGCGAATAGGCGACATCTCCAATACCACCTGCGCCAATAGCCCCTGCCATTGCTGTAGCCCCAATCAAACCAATTGTGGCGGTAGTGAAAGTTAAAATCAATGAACTAAATGCTTCTGGTAGCATAAAGTGCCAAATAATTTGTACTGGCGTTGCGCCCATCGATTCAGCTGCTTCAATAATACCACTTTTTACCTCTAATAATGAGTTTTCAACAAGCCGAGCAATATAAGGAGCAACATAAAAAGTTAAGGGCACAATTGCAGCTGTCGTACCGATTGATGTGCGAACTATAAAGTAAGTAAATGAATGAAGTGAAAAGAGTAAAATAATAAAAGGTAATGAGCGAACAAAATTAATAATTGGGTTAATAATCTGATAAACCCGTTTATTTTCGAGTAAACCAGATGGTCGGGTGGTGACTAAGCAGATCGCTAATGGAACGCCGATTAATGCGCCTAATATTAATGAAAAAACAACCATATATAATGTGTCTAATGATGCTTGTGCATATTGCTCAACGGTTACTCTGGTTAGAAAATTAGTATTTATATAATTGATAAAATCGTTGACTATTTCCATTAGTTGTTCTCCCAATGTTTGATTTCTGTAACGTTAACCCCATTTTCGCGAAGAAATTGCACTGATTGTTCGATATTATTATCACTTCCTTTTAATTGAACAAACATACTGCCTAATACCGTTTTTTCGATTTCAGACATATGGGCAAATAAAATATTCACTACTACTTTCTGCTGTAAGATCAATGCGTTCATAACCGGCTCTGAGGCCGAACGACCTAAAAATTCAAGCTTAAACAACTTAATATTATGTTTATCACCCTCAATTTTTAGCAGATTTTCAACAACACCTTCAGGGATTTGGTCATTAATAACTGAACTAACAAATTTTTGTGTGGTTTTATGCGTTGGATGACCAAAGACATCAAGTACATTGCCATGTTCGATAATTTTACCTTTTTCCATAACTGCTACTTTGTGACATATTTGCTGTATTACATGCATTTCATGGGTAATTAGAACGACAGTTATTTTATATTTATCATTAATTTTTTTTATTAATTCCAAAATAGCTTGAGTAGTTTGTGGATCGAGTGCCGATGTGGCTTCATCACAAAGTAAAATATCGGGATCGTTCGCCAAGGCCCGAGCAATTCCAATACGTTGCTTTTGTCCACCTGATAGCTCTTTAGGATAGCTATTAGCTTTATCGTTTAATCCAACAAATTCGAGCAGTTCATGAACTTTCTTTTTAATCGTTTGTTTATCTTTTTTGATGAGGACTAGAGGGATCGCAACATTTTCATATACGGTTTTGGATTCAAGTAAATTGAAATGTTGAAAAATCATGCCTATTTTACGGCGAACTTGGCGTAATTGAGAGTTTGATAACTGATTCAATGGTTGGTTTTGAATAACAACATTGCCTTGAGTTGGTTTTTCAAGAAAGTTTATCAGACGAACTAGCGTACTTTTTCCTGCACCACTATAACCAATAATGCCGTAGATATCGCCTTTTTGGATAGTTAAGTTGATGTTTTGTAATGCTTGGGTGGTAACTCCATTTCGTTCGTATTGTTTCGATACATTTTCAAATTTTATCATTATGTGATACCTATCAATGTTGTGCTACTTCAATTAATCCTTGCTTAGCGAGATTGGCTAAATAGTTGGCTGCTGGCATAATCATGTCAGTATTAACTAAAAATTTTGGATGATGTAAAGCATAAGGGCTTTGTGAACCAAGATTGATAAATGCGCCAGGTACATGATGCAAATAGTGGGCAAAATCTTCACCACCAAGTTGCGGTTGAAAATCAACAACGTCATAACCTTGTTGTTTGGCAATCTTTTGACAAAAATCGACCCACTTAGCAACATTTATGATTGATGGCGGGCCATCAAACCATCTCAACTCTGCTTTGGCTCCCATGCTAAGTGCAATATTTTCAACAATGCTTTTTAATTGTTGTTTGACTTTTAACCTTATATCAGGAGTTAGCGTTCTTACAGTGCCTTCCATCTCAACAATTTCAGGAATGACATTCCATGTGTTCCCTCCTAAGAATTTTGTAATGCTGACAACCACAGCATCAAGCCCACTTATTGTACGACTTGATATTGTTTGGATAGCACTAATAATTTGTGAACCAATAACAATTGGATCAATACCTGACTCAGGCCTTGCCGCATGGGCTCCAACACCTTTTATTGTGATTTCAATTCGGTCAACGTTTGCTGAAAAGGGGCCAGCTCGTGAAGCCATTTGGTTAATGGTTAAATTAGGATTATTGTGCATTCCTAAAATAACATCAACGCCATTAAGCGCACCAATTTCTATGAAATGTAATGCACCACTAAAATTTTCTTCAGCCGGTTGAAAAAGTAATCGAACCGTTCCTTTCAAATGCTCTTCATTGGCTTTCAATAAGTAAGCTGCTCCCATTAAAACAGAAGTATGCAGATCATGACCGCAAGCATGCATTACTCCTTTTTGGGTTGAACGGTATTGGCAATCTGATTGTTCAAAAATGGGTAAGGCGTCAATATCGGCTCTTAAGGCTAAGACTGGTGAGCCTGAACCAATTTCAGCAATAACACCAGTTTTTGCGCCTAGCTCTAATATGCGAATATTCGCTTTTTCTAAGTAATACCTTAATTTTTTGGTTGTTTCAAACTCCTGATTTGAAAGCTCTGGATTTTGATGTAAGTCGAGAAAAAGCTGCTCGATAATAGGTGCAATAGCTTTTGTCATGGTAAGTCCAATTGATAAAAATATTGATATTTTTACAGTAGCACAGCTGATATTTTGGCTCTAATAATCGTTTTTTATAACTTATTCCAAAAAGTTATAAGATAGAATTACATGGAATAAATGAATTATTTTTTATGTGTTAGAGTAGTTTTAAAATTTACACTTCACTGAGGATAGTTCAAATGAAAATGAGGTTCATCAAGCAAAAATTAGTTAATAATGTTGTGGTGTTAGCTTTATTTAGTTCTCTTTTTTTTATTACAGCATGTGATAACTCATCATCGAAAACCGATAATCAAACTAAAAAAGAGATCAGTATGGGCGTTTCACCAGGACCGTACAATGATCTGTTTAATGATGCGGTTAAACCAATACTAGAATCAGAAGGCTATAAAGTTAAGTTAGTTAATTTTCCACATTTATTAGAATCAGATGTGGCATTAAGTGAAGGCAGTATTGATTTAACGGTAGCTCAACATACTGCATATATGGATGTGTTTAATAGTCAACGCAAAGCTCATTTAAAACCAGTGGTGCATGTACCTTCGGTTCCCGCTGCAATATTTTCGAATAAGTATACGTCGATAAAAAATGTTTTTCCGGGTGCTAAAATTGGAATTCCTCAAGATGCATCAAATGCAGCACGTTCTTACAACTTGTTGGAAAAAGCTGGTTGGATTAAGTTAAAACCAAATAGTAATCCAATTATTGTCGGCAAAAATGATATTGCCGAAAATATTGCGGGTGTTGATATTGTTGAAATGGATTCAGCCAATATTCCAAGAGTTTTAAATGAGTTAGATTTCGCCGTCATTCCAGGCAGTATCGTTTATTCCGCTAATATTGACTCGAAAAAAGCACTTTTGTCTGAAACAATTATTCCTGATTTAGAAATTATGGTTGTAGTTAATGAAGGTAATGAAAATAGTCAATGGGCAAAAGATATAAAGCGTATTTACCAATCACAACAATTTAAAGATTACATGCAAACACATAATCAAAATGGTTATTGGGTTATGCCACAAGAATAGTGATCATTTAGCCCGTTTAAATGCGGGCTTTTTAATATTTAGGCATACTGGTATCAACAGTTCTAGCCCAAGCGTCAATGCCACCAGTTAGATTGTAGAGAAAATCACAATCAAATCCATTTTCAACCAAGTAACTTGCAACGTTAAGACTTCTTACACCATGATGGCAATAAATAATAATATCAATTTCATCAGGGATTTTATCTAAATAAAGTGGTATGAGATTCATAGGAATATGTATTGCTCCCGCTATTGCACAAATTTCTACTTCATTAGGTTCGCGTACATCAAGTAAAAAAAGCGGTACGTTATTATCGATCTGTTGTTTTAGTTGCAAAGGTGTTATTTCTTTTATTATTGACATTATTCAAACTCATTCTATCTAAAAAAAGTTGAGGAACGGGGTTTTTGAACGCTATTTTATGTATTTTTTATTAAAAATCCCATCATTGCTAAAGAATGACAAGATGGGATTTTATTATGCAGCTAAAGCTTTACTAATTTTTTCGTAAAGATCTTTAGATAAATTATTCAACTTCAATAAGCTTTCTAAAGCTGCTGTCATTTTTTTCTGACGGTCTTTATTATAATGTTTTAGACGGATAAGTGGATCAATGAGTCGTGATGCCACTTGTGGATTTTTTTGGTTTAACTCTGTTAATATTTCTACTAAGAAATGATAACCACTACCGTCTTCCGCATGGAAAGCGATAGGATTATTATTTACAAAAGCACCAATTAGGCTTCTAATCCGATTTGGATTATTCAGTGAAAATGAGCGGTGATTGAGTAGTTTTTTTACTGTTGATAATACATTTTGCTCAGGACTTGTTGCATTCAAGGCTAACCATTTATCCATAACCAAACCATCTTGATGCCATTTATTATCAAAATCGACAAGTAAAGTATGACGGCAATCAAGCTGTGCTTTTACCGCTGCGGTAAGTGCAGCTAATGAATCTGTCATATTATTCGCTTGTTCATATTGTTTTTTGACTAAGGCATCTACTTGTGGTTTATCATTAGCATATGCCAATAATGACAAACAGCAGTTTTTCAGCATACGTTTGCCGATATCTGAATGTTCAATATGATATTGAGCTGTTTGATTATGATGATAGGCCGCTGTTAACTCATCATAAAGTTCATTAGCAAACACACCTAATAAGAATTGGCGTGCTTGATAAATCGCAATCGGATCAATAATATCAAACAGATTTGCTAATTCATTCTCTGAAGGTAATGTTAATATTTGTGCAATAAGTGCAGGCTCAACAGAGTCTGATAATAGTATTCCTCTAAAAGCATCCAAAACAAGTTCAGAGAAAGTCATAGGTAGATTATGTTGATAATTACTGACATTTAAACGCACATATTTTGCTAATAGCATTTGCGCAGCATCGTAACGACTAAAAGCATTACTAGCATGTTGCATTAAGAATATAAGATCACCATCTTGGTAATCGTAATTGAATTTTACCGGTGCTGAGAAATCACGCAATAAAGATATAATTGGTTTTTCACTAATATTATCAAATACAAATTGTTGTTTTGCTTGTGTTACATTTAATACATGATGTATAGATTTGTTTTGATATTGCAATCTAATCACTTCGCCATCATGTTGATAAAGTTCAATATCTAATGGAATATGTAGTGCTTGTTTTTGGCTTTGATCTTGCGTTGCTGGCGTATGTTGCTCAACAGTAAGGGTATATTGATGATTTTGTGGATCGTAACTGTCAGTTACAGTTAAAACGGGCGTGCCCGATTGGCTGTACCATAATTTGAATTGTGTTAGGTCAATGCCTGATGCATCTTGCATAGCAGCAACAAAATCATCACAGGTTGCAGCACTTCCATCATGTCGTTTGAAATAGAGTTTCATCCCTGCTTGAAAGTTTTCTTCACCTAATAATGTATGCATCATACGTATAACTTCTGCACCTTTTTCATATACGGTAACAGTATAGAAATTATTCATTTCAATTACTTGTTCAGGGCGAATAGGATGAGACATAGGGCTGGCATCTTCAGCAAATTGTACGGTTCGTAGTAGTTTGACATCATTAATACGTTTTACTGATCTAAGTCCTTGGTCAGAAGTAAATTCTTGATCTCTAAATACAGTTAATCCTTCTTTTAAACTAAGTTGGAACCAGTCTCGACAAGTAACGCGATTACCAGTCCAGTTATGAAAATATTCGTGACCAATTACGGATTCAATTCCAATGTAATCGTCATCTGTCGCGGTTTCAGGTTTAGCTAAGACATATTTAGAATTGAAAATATTTAGTCCTTTATTTTCCATTGCGCCCATATTGAAGAAATCAACAGCCACAATCATGAAAATATCTAAGTCATATTCTAAATCGAAACGATTTTCATCCCAGCGCATGGCATTTTTTAAACTAGTCATAGCCCATTGAGAACGCTCTAAATTCCCTTTATCTACATAAATTTCTAGATCAATTTTTCGATTAGAACGGGTTATAAAGTGATCTTTTAATATATCAAAATCACCAGCTACTAATGCGAATAAATAGGCTGGTTTAGGAAATGGATCTTGCCATTGAACCCAATGTCTACCGTCGGCTAGTTCGCCTTGTGAAATGCGGTTTCCATTAGATAATAGAAATGGATATTGTTTTTTATTGGCAGTAATTCGAGTTGAAAAACGAGCTAATACATCTGGTCTATCAAGGTAGTAAGTGATATGGCGAAAACCTTCCGCTTCACATTGTGTACAAAGTGCATCACCTGAAACATATAGTCCTTCAAGTGCGGTATTATCAATTGGTTTGATTTCGTTGACGATGGTTAAAGTAAATTCAGATGGAACATTTTTGATGATTAATCCGGTTTTTGTGATTTGATAATCACTCCAAGGTTGCTCATCAATATTTATTGAAACTAATTTAAGTTCTTCACCGTCTAAAATTAAATCGTCAGCTTGAGGATTTTTATTAATAACATGACTACGAGCGATAACTGTAGTTGTTTCTGCAGCTAAATCAAAATCGAGGTCAATATCAGTAATCGTGAAGTCGGGAGTTTTATAGTCATGACGAAATTTAGCAATTGGTTGGATATCAGTTGTACTCATTTTTCTTTGCCTTCTAAAGTGATGCGCTGATCATGTATTTGAATTCATCAAAATAGGTCTTAATTACTTTCACTTTCATTTATTAATCAGATAAAAGTAAATGAATCATCAATATTAATCATTTTGGAATAGATATGGATTAATTTATCAAAATATCTTTATTGGCTATTATAGCGTATTAAAAATAATCTTATTAGATAATTAATCTATATCTTAATTATTATTCTGCTATAATCTCCAGAATTTTCTTGAAAGAACTGATAATAGATAGACATGTTACCCGCAATAATTACATCAATATTAGATACTGATGCTTATAAATTGCATATGCAGCAAGCTGTTTTTCATCATTATCCTGATGTGACTGTGAATGCACAGTTCCGGTGTCGTAGTGATGATTTACTTGGTCAGTATGCTGATCAAATTGCTCATCAAGTTAAATTAATGGAGTCTCTAGCTCTTACTGAAGATGAGTTCGCTTATTTGTCGCATATTTCTTTTTTTAAACCAGATTATTTAAATTGGCTAAAAAATTGGCATTTTAATAGTCAATTGTTAACGATTAAAAATGAAGATGGTCAGCTAGTTATTCAAATTGAAGGTAAATGGGTTGATGTAATTTTGTGGGAAGTGCCATTGCTTGCAGTAATTAGTGAGATTGTTCATAAAGATCGTTCTCCTAATATTGGTGTTGATCAAGCACTGGTAAGACTTAAAGATAAATTAGCAATATTTGATACTAATGATATTGATATATCTGGTTTTAATTTGATGGATTTTGGCACACGAAGACGTTACTCTTTTGCTGTACAAGAAGCCGTTGTTAGTTATTTGCAAAACCATTTTACCAATTTTAATAGTACTAGTAATTATTTATTGACATATCGTTTAGGATTGACACCGGTTGGTACTCAAGCACATGAATGGTTTCAAGCTCATCAGCGTTTAAGTACCAATTTACAAGACTGCCAGAAGACGGCACTACAAGTTTGGTTAGATGAGTATCCACATGATTTGGGTGTTGCTTTAACTGATTGTATTACGATGGATGCATTTTTACGGGATTTTGATTATTATTTAGCCTCTCATTATCAAGGATTACGCCATGATTCAGGCGATCCGATAGAGTGGGGCGAAAAAGCGATTCGTCATTATCAGCAATTAGGAATTGATCCTAAAACAAAATTACTGGTTTTTTCTGATAGCCTAAACTTTGATAAAGCGCTTAAAATCTATCAATACTTCAATAACCGAGTAAAATTATCTTTTGGTATAGGCGGTTTTTTAGCTTGTGACATTCCGTCTACAGAGTTTAATACCAAGTCCTTGAATATTGTGTTAAAACTCACTGAATGTAATAATCAACCTGTGGCTAAATTATCAGATAGTCCTGGAAAAACGATTTCGAAAGATTTGGCCTTTATTGACGAATTGAAAAGAACGTTCAAAGTCAATCATTAATAATAAAAGTAGATTATTAATGCTAAAAATTTAATAAGTAATATATTATTAACCGGTATTATTAATCATAAAGAAAATTTTCTATGGTTAGTCATTTTTAATTTATATTGCTTTTAATAACATTAACTATATAGATAATAAAATAGAGATGGATAATTAAAATGAATTCAGTTGCTCCTATTGTTGACGTGTTACAAGGCAAAATTGCTGTTGGTAGCACTATTTCTGTTCAAGGCTGGGTACGAACGCGCCGTGATTCGAAAGCCGGTATTTCATTTCTGGCTGTTTATGATGGCTCATGCTTTGATCCTATTCAAGCTGTTATAGAAAAAGATCTACCAAATTATGAACAGGATATTTTACGTTTAACTGCTGGCTGTTCAGTAAAAGTAACAGGAAAAGTAGTTGAATCGCCTGGTCAAGGTCAAAAATATGAGTTGCAAGCAACGAATGTTGAAGTTTATGGTTTTGTTGATGATCCTGAAACTTATCCTATGGCCGCTAAACGTCACTCAATTGAATATCTTCGTGAGGTTGCCCATTTACGAGCTAGAACCAATATTGTTGGAGCAATCACTCGTGTGCGACATACATTAGCCCAAGCTATTCACCAATTTTTTGATGAACGTGGATTCTTCTGGTTATCAACACCAATTATTACCGCATCAGATACAGAAGGTGCGGGAGAAATGTTTCGAGTTTCAACTCTTGATATGTTAAATCTACCTAAAACAGGTAATGGTAAAATTGACTTTGATAAAGATTTTTTTGGTAAAGAAGCCTTTTTAACTGTTTCGGGTCAACTCAATGCAGAAACTTATGCTTGTGCACTTTCTAAAGTTTATACTTTTGGTCCAACATTTAGAGCTGAAAATTCAAATACTACTCGCCATTTAGCCGAATTTTGGATGATGGAGCCGGAAGTTGCTTTTGCTGATCTTAACGATAATGCAAAACTCGCCGAAGATATGTTGAAATATGTTTTCAAGACGGTATTAGAGAAACGTGCTGATGATATGCAGTTTTTTGCTCAGCATATTGATAAAGAAGCAATCAATCGTTTAGAAAACTTTATTAATGCTGATTTTGCTCAAGTTGATTACACCGATGCCATTTCTATTTTACAAAACTGTGATGCAAAATTTGAAAATCCTGTCAGTTGGGGAATTGATTTAGCCTCAGAACATGAACGGTATTTGGCTGAACAACATTTCAAAGCGCCTGTTGTTGTTAAAAATTATCCTAAGGATATCAAAGCATTCTATATGCGTATGAATGATGATGGTAAAACTGTTGCAGCAATGGATGTATTAGCACCAGGAATCGGCGAGATCATTGGTGGTTCGCAACGTGAAGAACGCTTAGATATGTTAGATAAACGTATGGATGAGTTAGGTCTTAAAAAAGAAGACTACTGGTGGTATCGTGATTTGCGTCGTTATGGAACTGTTCCACATTCAGGTTTTGGACTTGGTTTTGAACGATTGATTGTGTATGTCACTGGTGTACAAAATGTTCGTGATGTGATCCCATTTCCAAGAACACCGCGTAATGCAAATTTCTAAAATTTGCTCAAATTTTCAACTGACTTTTTGTCAGTTGATATAAAAATTAATATAAATAAAATACAAAAATCGTATAAAAATTAATCAAACGGATGCAATTTTAAGCTTAGACACGAAGTTTTAGGAAAAGTTCACTTGATTTTAATAAATTTTTATACATAATTTACAGTACTGTGAAAATTGAGATAAAAATAATAGTTATAAACATTAGTTAAAAACATTATTTTTGGATGAATAATCATTGTAACAAAATTGACACAACCCAAAAGACGTGTCTTTTAAGAAAAATAACCATGAGGGTAAGAAATGAAACGTAATCTATTAGCAATCGCTATCCCTGCTCTTTTAGTAGCAGCAGGTGCAAATGCTTCTATCGAAGTATGGAATAAAGATGGTAACAAAGTAGACTTTTACGGTCGAGTAAAAGCTGCTAACAACATCACTGACCGTGGACAAGAAGGTGAAGGTGATGATACTTCAGCTCGTTTAGGTATGTCTGGTCAAACACAAATCACTGACGGCATAACTGGTTATGGTCGTTGGGAATATGAAGCGAAAGCTGGTAAAGATAATGATGGAGAAGGCAGTCATAGCGAAGTACGTTATGCTTTTGCTGGTTTGAACTTTGGTGACTTTGGTTCATTCGATTATGGTCGTAATGACGGTGTGTTAAAAGCAATCACTGCATATACTGACGTATTACCACAATTTGGTGGTGATGCAGCAAACAACGCATGGCATGTATTAACTGAACGTACTAAAGCTGTTGCTACTTACCGTAATAACAACTTCTTTGGTTTAACTGATGACTTGAGCTTTGCATTACAATATGCTGATAATGGTGATGCTACTAAACCATATAGTCTTTCAAAAAATCATCTAGATAGATATAATAAGCAATCGAAAGAAGCTTGGGGTGCAAATGCACAATGGCGTATTTTTGATACTGGTTTAACTCTTGGTGGTGGTTATGCACAAGATTCAGGAAGTGAAAATCGCCATAGTACTTGGGCAACAGGTATCAAATATGACAACTATAATCTATATTTAGGTGCTAACTACTTCCAAAGTAAACATAAAAATGCTCGTGCTACCTTTGGTGACTCAAGCGTTAATTCAGCATTTTTAAGAGATACTGATATCAAAATTAGAGGTTTTGAATTAGTTGCTCAATACGGTATTGATCTTGAGGTTGGTCGTTTAACTCCATCAATTGCTTACGTTCAACACAAAGTTAAATCTTCTGATTATAGTAATTTCCATAAATATGGTTATATTTGGAAATATAGAGGGTTTAATTCACCAGAAGTTAAGTATGTATCTGTAGGTGCAACTTATGATCTAAATAAAAACTTTAGTGCGATTGTTGAATATAAATTTAACTTACTTGACCATAAAGATATTGGTGCAGCAAGTAATACCAAGTCTCCACGTGGTAAACATGCGACTAAACCAGGTACTAAAGACGTGTTAGGTGTTGGTTTAATTTACCAATTCTAATCTCTTAATATCCTTAAATATCTCAAAAAGGCACTTATGTGCCTTTTTTTTCGTCTATTAAATGTCAAACCATACAAAAAAACATTTTATGCTTAAAAAAAATTAATTTTAAGTCATAAAATAGTCCTAATTCGCAGAATTACATGTGATAAACATTGTTAATCTACAGTGTTTCAATAAAAATCTAGTATTCAATAGTAGATATCCCAGTAATAATTTAGTTGCTATTTGAAAGCAACTATTTATTAAACCAAGAACAAATATTTTTGTATCTTTTTTAAATAATAAAATACCTAAGAGGGTAATTAAATGAAACGTAATCTATTAGCAATTGCTATTCCTGCACTATTAATTGCCGGAACAGCTAGCGCTTCTATTGAAGTGTGGAACAAAGATGGCAATAAAGTTGACTTTTATGGTCGAGTCTATGCTTTAAATTATCTTACTGATCGAAATAATCAAACTGGCGAAGGTGACAAAACGACAGCTCGTTTAGGTATGTCTGGTGAAACGCAAATTTCAGATAGTTTGAGTGGCTATGGTCGTTGGGAATATGAAGCAAAAACTGGATCAGATGCTGATAACGAAACTCGTTATGCATATGCTGGTTTAAATTTTGGTGATTTTGGTTCATTTGACTACGGTCGTAACGACGGCGTATTAAAAACTTTAACTTCTTATACTGACGTTCTACCTGAATTTGGTGGTGATGCTTCAAATAATGATATTTACGCATTAACGGCTAGAACAAAAGCTGTAGCGACTTACCGTAATTCAAACTTTTTTGGATTAGTTAACGGTTTACGTTTTGCAGTACAGTATGCAGATAACGGAGATAATAGTTCAACTCAATATCTAAATAAGCATGATCGTACTGACCATGATAGTGCAGAAGCATGGGGTTCTGTAATTGATTGGGATGTGCTTGATAGTGGTTTATCTATTGGTGCAGGTTATGCGCAAACTGGTGGACATAAAGATGCTAAAGCATGGTCAGCAGGTGCTAAATATAATAACGACAATCTTTATTTAGCTGCACTTTATATTCAAGGTAAACAAAAATATGGTTGGGAAAAAGCGTCAAGTACAAGTAATACTGATGATTTGAAAACCAAAGGTTTTGAATTAGTTGCACAATATGGTATTGACTTTGAAGTTGGCCGTTTAACACCTTCTGTTGCATATATTCAACATAAAGTACAAGATGCTTCAAGCTTCTCAAGAAGTGGTGATGCAGGCCTTAAAGGTAATGATTTAGTTAAATATGTTGATGTTGGCTTAACTTACGATTTCAATAAAAATTTATCAGCCATTGTTGATTATAAAATCAACTTGTTAGATAAGAATGATATTGGCGCACGTCGTGCTTTATATGAAGACGGTACATTTAGTAAATCTCAAATTAAAGCAACAGCTAAGGATACTGTTGCATTAGGATTAATTTATCAATTCTAATTATTTTATCTTTTGATTTGATAAAGGCACTTCGGTGCCTTTTTTCTTGTCTTTCTGGATCAAATACTGCTTGCACTTTAATAGATAGTTTGTTAAAAAATACAAAAAATAATAAGGAATTAGGATTATTTGATGCTTTATATTACTCGAAAGCTACCTGCAAAGAAAAGCATTGCATTGGTTGCACATGATCATTTGAAAGAAGCATTATTAAATTGGTGCAAAACAAATCGCGAAGAACTCTCTCATCATAATTTATGTGGAACAGGTACAACAGGTACATTAATTAAGAAAGAAACCGGATTAAATATTACGCCAATGCTTAGTGGTCCAATGGGGGGCGATCAGCAAATCGGCGCTTTAATCGCAGAAGGTAAAATTGATATTCTTATCTTTTTCTGGGATCCTCTAAATGCCGTTCCTCATGATCCAGATGTAAAAGCACTGTTACGCTTATCAACGGTTTGGAACATTCCTGTTGCAACTAATCAAGCAACAGCTAACGCATTAATACAGTCCTCAATATTTACTCAAGAAGTGGAGATAGAGATCCCTGATTATCAAGGCTATTTAAATGAAAGAGTAAAATAGATGCCAATTCCTTCACAAGTTCGCAAAACAGGTAGATACATATTATTATTTGATAATCTGTTTATTGTATTGGGATTTTATGTCGTATTTCCGCTCGTTTCTACGCACTTTGTTAGCCAAGTAGGTTGGAGTGCACTATTTGTTGGTTTTGCTTTAGGATTTCGTCAATTTGTTCAACAAGGATTTGGCTTAATTGGTGGTGCTATAGCTGATCGATTTGGTGCAAAACCTATGATCATAACAGGTATGTTTTTGCGGTCGATTGGCTTTATTTCAATGGCTTTAGCAACTGAACACTGGTTATTACTTGTATCTTGCTTATTGTCTGCATTGGGTGGACTGTTATTTGATCCACCTCGAATGGGATTAACCATAAAATTTACTAGACCTCACGAACGAGGCAAATTTATATCATTATTAATGATACAAGATAATGCCGGTGCAGTTATTGGTGCTCTTATTGGTGGTATCTTAATAGATTATGATTTCCAATTAGTTTGTTGGTGTGGTGCTTTTATCTTTTTCTTATGTGGCATTTTTAATCTGTTTTTTTTACCCTCTTATCATATTGCAATTGGTAAAGCTTCAATTATTAATGGTATGAAAATGGTTTTGAAAGATAAAAAGTTTACTCATTATGTGCTTACTTTAACTGGTTATTATGTGCTTGGGGTACAAGTCATGTTGATGCTACCTCTAACTATTACCAATATTTCAGGAAGTTCAAGCTATGTGAAATGGATGTACGTGATTGAAGCAACTATCTCACTAACTCTGCTTTATCCTATTGCTCGGTTTAGTGAAAAATATTTTAGATTAGATCAACGCCTTAAATTTGGATTACTTTTGATGTCGTTTGCCTTTATAATAATCGGATTTACATCCCAATTATCTATTTTGCTATCCTTGATTGCGCTTTTTTACCTTGGTGCAATTATTGCAGAGCCGGCTAGAGAAACTTTAGCAACCGTGTTAACTAATCCAAAAGCCAAAGGTAGTTATATGGGATTTAGTCGATTAGGGCTTGCTTTAGGTGGGTTTGTTGGTTATACCGGTGCCGGTTGGCTTTATGAAATTGCAATCAAGATGGGTTTTCCGCATTTGCCGTGGATTATTTTAACTTTAGTTGGTTTATTAACGTTAGGTTATTTACAATATTTATTTAAGGATGAACCACCTTTTAATTTAGTCAAGATGAAAAAAATTGATTAATTTCACCATATTTAAATAAAATTGCTTCACCAGTGTTTAATTTATGCCAAGTTTCATTTGAGGTTAACGGCATAGTTGAAATAATAGTGACAATATCATTTGGTGTAGTATGCTTTTGAAAATCGATTTCAACATCTTCATCAATTAATTTTGCTTTACCAAATGGCGCTTTTCGGGTGATCCAATGAAGATTAGTTGAGCAATAGGCAAATACATATTCACCATCTGAAAGTAACATATTAAAAATACCAAGTTCGGTTAATTTAATCGCACACTCTCGAATATAATCAAAAAGTTCAATATCATCGGTAGGTTGTTTGGGATATTTTTTATGTAACTGATTAATTAAGTAACAAAAAGCATATTCACTGTCGGTTAATCCAACTGGTTGAAAAATTCCCATATGCAGCTTTTCGTAATCAGTTAATTGCCCATTGTGGGCAAAAGTCCAATTTTTTCCCCATAATTCGCGAGTAAAAGGATGGGTATTTTCTAGGGCCACCCCTCCTCGATTAGCTTGACGAATATGAGCAATAACTGCCGTTGATTTTATTGGGTATTGTTGAACTAATTTAGCTATAGGTGAAAAACTACAAGGTTCAGGATCTTTGAATGTACGACACCCTTTACCTTCATAAAATGTTATTCCCCAGCCATCTTTATGTGGACCTTTATCACCGCCACGTTTGATTAAACTGGTAAAACTAAAACAGATATCAGTCGGCACATTGGCACTCATACCCAATAATTCGCACATTTTAAGCCATCTCTTTTTCAATGAGTAAAATCAAAATATGAATCACTTTTATATGGATTTCTTGAACTCGATCAGCATAACCAAAATGAGGCACACGAATGTCTACATCAGCCAAACCATTCATTTTTCCACCATCTTTACCGGTAAGCGTAATAATTTTCATACCTTTTTGTTTTGCTGCTTCAATCGCTTTAATAACATTAGTTGAGTTTCCTGAAGTTGAAATACCTAGTAGTACATCACCTTTTTGACCAACACCTTCTACATAGCGAGAAAAAATAGAATCGAAACCATAATCATTACCAACGCAAGATATATGACTAACATCTGAAATTGCAATGGCAGGATAGGATGGTCGATTATCTCGAAAACGGCCAGTTAACTCTTCAGCAAAATGCATAGCGTCACAATGAGAACCTCCATTACCACATGAAAGTACTTTACCACCTTGTTTAAATGAGTTAGCGATTAAAATTGCCGCTTGTTGAATTTGTTTAAGATTTTCATCATTTGAAATAAAATTAGCTAATACGTCAATTGCTTGATTTAGCTCATCTCGAATAGTGTTAATGTACATCAATTTTACCTCTTTTGTAGAAAGCTTTTTTCTTACCATTGTAATTCGTTAATAACAGCTTGCAAGTAATAAAAATGAAATTTCTTATAGTAAGAAAAAACTTTGATGCAATTATTAAAAATTTATAAATCTTTGTTGAAGGAATGATAATTTATAAATGTAAAAATTACATTTTATAAACAGTAAATTTACAAACAATAACTTTCAAATAATCATACTTACTTATGCTTGTTATAAACATGTTAATTCCCCATTTTTGCTAATAGGATAACCCTTTAATCTGTGCTATAATTGGCTTATAAATTTTTCACTAAAAGTGATTATAAAATTGCATCTAGAATCTATCGATAAGGAATAAATATGCAAATAGTTAAAGGTAAAGTTGCTGCACCAAAAGCTAAAGTAGCCATTATCGTGGCACGTTTTAACCAATTTATTAACGAAAGTTTAGTTAATGGAGCAGTAGATGCATTAACTCGTATTGGTCAAGTTGAAGATAAAAACATTTCAGTTATTTGGGTACCAGGCGCTTACGAAATTCCTTTAGCAGCAAAAGTTGCTGCACAATCAAAAAAATATGATGCCATTGTAGCATTAGGTACGGTAATTCGTGGCAGTACGGCTCATTTTGATTTTGTTGCTGGAGAATCAAGTTCAGGTTTATTGAATGCTAGTTTAGAGTATTCAATACCAGTTGGTTTTGGAATTTTAACCACCGAAAGTATTGAGCAGGCGATCGAACGAGCTGGAACTAAAGCGGGTAATAAAGGTGCTGAAGCAGCATTAACCGCACTTGAAATGTTAAATGTTATCAAAACAATTAAGGGGTAATTTAGTGGCGTTAGTTAATCCTCGTCGTCGAGCAAGAGAGTGTGCCGTTCAAGCCATTTACTCTTGGCAAATTTCTAAGAATGATCTTGCTGATGTTGAGAGCGGTTTTATAGCTGAACAAGATATGAAAGGTGTTGATAGTAAATATTTTAGAGAATTACTTCATGGTGTTGCCAAAAACACAGCAGAATTAGATGAAAAAATGGCACCTTACCTAACAGAAAGAACTGTTGATGAGTTAGGACAAATTGAATTAGCGGTACTACGAATTGCAACTTATGAATTAATGAAGAGACATGATGTCCCTTATAAAGTGGTTATCAATGAAGCAATTGATCTGGCAAAAACTTTTGGCGCAGAAGAAAGCCACAAATTTATAAATGGTGTATTGGATAAAGTTGCTCCAACTATTCGTACACGATAACTGTCTTAAATTGGGAATATTATGAACGACACGATCGAAAAAAGCAGGCCTTCAATTTTTTATGCCAAAAATAGTCAATCAAGTGTGAAATCTGTAAAAAACAAAGGCAATGATCATCGAAGTAAGCGTAAAAATGATAGTCTTCAGTCTAATTCAAAAGCAAAACATGATCGAATTGAAACATTTAAAGTAAAATCATCAAATAAAACTATAAAGTCATCTAAAGTAAACTTAAATTTATCAGATGAACATGATTCTCCCTGGCAAAAAAAAGTTAAAGATAACGATCAAACTCCAACATTTGGCTATGATGAGTATCGACAAAAAAAAGAAGAGACTTTAGTTTATAGTGAAAACAGTTGTAGAGCTGTATTTAAGCATCGACGCTCTGCTATAGTGAAATTATTTATTACTCAAGAAATGACTTATCAGTTTAAAGATTTAATTAATTGGTTAGTCAAACAACGACTAGGTTATGATGTTGTATCAACAGAACAAATTACTAAAATAACGCAAAACCTACATCATGGTGGAGTCTGTTTAATTGTTAAAAAACGGATACCGCTCTCTTTACTTGATTATTTACATGAACATGATGATAGAGTTCGTGATTGTATTCTTGCGATTGATGATGTTAATAACCCTCATAATTTAGGTGGATTAGTTCGTAGCGCTGCTTTTTTTGGCGTTAATGGTATCATTTTGCGTCAAACTAATTTGCTTGATAGTGGATCAGCAATGCGAGTCGCTGAAGGTGGTATTGAAGCGATTGAACCAATTAAAAGTGATGATTTTATTGTATCCATAGATATATTAAAAAAGAATGGTTATCAAATAATTGCCTTATTACCATGTCAGTCAAAATCCATTAAATCAACCGAATTATCACAACTTGAATTTAAAAAGAAAGTTGTATTAATTATATTTCAACAAATTAATACAAAGTTAATTAATTGTGCTGATAATGTTGTGCATTTGAGTGGTAATGATAATATGTCGGCATTAAATATTTCTGTTGCAGCAGGGATTGTTTTATCTACTATTAAATATCAATCTTAATTGATATTGCTCTAGTTATTTTTGAATATTTTGATGAAGTTAACACTTTTATCTTCTCATTATATTAAATAGCATCAATTGGTTAGAAAATGGTTGTTTTTTCTGTACATTGGTATCGAGTTTTTTAATGTATTGGTAATTATTATGTCATCTAAACATCGAGTTGGTTTAATTTTTGGTAAGTTCTATCCATTACACAGTGGCCACATTTATCTTATTGAAAAAGCGTTAACGCAAGTTGATGAATTACATGTAATGCTTGGTTGTGAAGCAACTCGCGATAAACAACTATTTGAGAAAAGTCGTTTACCTAGACAGCCACAAGTTAGTGATCGTTTTTCATGGTTAAAAGATACCTTCAAAGATAGACATAATATTCATATTTATATTTCTGATGAAACTGGAATTAACTATTATCCTAATGGTTGGAAAGAGTGGAGTGATAGTATTAAACATATATTATCAGAAAATAAAATTGAACCATCTGTTGTGTTTACTAGTGAACCACAAGATGTAACGGAGCATGAGCGCTATTTTGGTTGCCCAGTAGTTGTTATTGATGCTAATCGTGAATTCGTTAATATCAGTGCGACCAAAATTCGAGAAAATCCTTATCAAAATTGGTCTTTTATTGCCCAAGCAGCTAGACCTTTTTTTGTTAAAAAAGTCGCCATCATAGGACATGATAAATTTAATGAATTGCCCGTAAAATTAGCTAATATTTATAATACACAATATGTTTCAAATGGGTATATAAATTATATTCAACGAGAAATTTCAACTCTAGAAAATAAACGTTACTTAAGTGAAAATGATTATCTAAGAATTGCAATGTTACATGTAGAGAGAATGAGTAAATCATTAGAAAATGCTAATAAACTTCTCTTTACTTCTATCGATTTTGGGACATTATCTAACTACTACGAGCAAATTTTTGGCAAATCTAATGAAGTCTTAATTGGACTAAAAAGTAGTTACCAATTTGATTTAATTATTCATGAAAACGAATTACCGGCGAATTCCACTCCATTACAGCATTTTGAAATTGTTTCTAAAATGGTTGAATCGTTATTGATTTAGCTCATCACATTTAGGTTAGCTTATGTTAAAATAAGCTAACTTTTTGTGATAGGTGAATTTTTATGTCTCAATCTTCTCAACCAAATGAAAATCAGGATAAAATTGATTTTGGTTACACCCAAGTTCCAAAACAAGATAAAGTAAAACGCGTAGCAGAGGTGTTTCATTCTGTTGCAGATAAATACGATATCATGAACGATCTAATGTCATTTGGTATTCACCGAATCTGGAAAAAAATAACTATTGAGTATAGTAGTGTTAGGAAGGGCCAAAAAGTCCTTGATCTAGCTGGTGGTACAGGTGATTTAACAGCTAAATTCTCACAAATAGTTGGAGATGATGGCTTAGTTGTATTAGCAGATATCAATGAGTCGATGCTTAAGGTTGGTAGAGATAAACTACGAGATAAAGGCTTATTTAAAAATATTGAATATGTACAAGCAAATGCAGAGGAGTTACCATTTGCAGATAACTATTTTGATTGTATCACTATCTCATTTGGTCTACGAAATGTGACTGATAAGCAAAAAGCGCTAGAATCTATGTGGCGAGTTTTAAAGCCAGGAGGGCGTTTATTGATTCTAGAATTCTCTAAACCACAATACCAAATTTTAAATAAAGCCTACGATCTTTACTCATTTACTATGTTGCCATTAATGGGAAAAATCGTAGCGAATGATTCAGATAGTTATCGATATTTAGCTGAATCTATCAGAATGCACCCAGATCAAAAAACACTGAAAAAAATGATGGAAGATGCTGGGTTTGTCGATGTTAAATATCACAATATGACAGGCGGTATTGTAGCCTTACATACTGGTTTTAAATTTTAATGTGATAAACAAATAATGACATTTTTTCGACTTTATAAAATATTAACCATATTTCGAGCTTATCGATTAGAAGAGCTATTACCAAAACACCGTGTCTCAAGGTGGTTACGAGTATTATTGTTTTGTTTGTTTTGGGTTAGACCTAAATCAAATCAACAAGAGATTGGTGAAAGGTTGCGTCAAGCCTTACAAGAGCTAGGTCCGGTATGGATAAAATTTGGGCAAATGGTTTCAACAAGACGCGATGTGTTGCCAAAACATCTTGTCGATGCTCTAGCCAAATTACAAGACCAAGTTACCCCTTTCGATGGAAAAATTGCAAAACAAATTATTGAAACTGCTCTAGGGTGTCCTATAGATTTTTATTTTTCAGATTTTAATGATCAACCATTAGCATCAGCATCCATCGCACAAGTTCATACAGCAACTTTAAAAAGTAGCCAAGCTGAAGTGGTAATCAAAGTTTTGCGACCAAATATTTTACCTATAATTAAATCTGACATTCGCTTAATGTATTGGATTGCTAACCAATTTACTAAACGGATAAAATTTGGTGAAAAGTTACGGGCTGTAGAAATTGTCAGTGATTATGAAAACACGCTTCTAAAAGAATTGGATCTTCAGAAAGAAGCCTATAACACAGCTCGTTTGCGCGACAATTTCATTAATAGTGAGATCCTTTATATTCCCTATGTGTACCAAGATTTGTGCCGAAAAAATGTTTTAGTTGAAGAGCGAATTTACGGTACTCCGATAGCTAATGTTGATGAATTAAAAAGAAATAATGTCAATATGAGGTTATTAGCAGAGCGTGGTGTTCAAGCTTTCTTTACCCAAGTATTTAGGGATAATTTTTTTCATGCAGATATGCACCCGGGCAATATCTTTGTGGATATAAGCGAACCCCAAAATCCTCGTTACATTGGGATAGATTGTGCAATTGTAGGTATTTTGACTGAAGATGATCAACGCTATTTGGCTGAAAATTTTCTTGCATTTTTTAACCAAGATTATCGAAAAATTGCACAAATTTATATCAAATCTGGTTGGGTTCCTGAAACAACGGATGTTGCCGCATTAGAAATGGCTATGCGCAATGTTTGCGAACCTGCATTTGCTAAACCACTTGGTGAGCTCTCCTTTTCGCAAATTTTATTATCACTATTTCAAGTTGCACGTCAATTTGAGATGGATATTCAACCTCAATTAACCTTACTTGAAAAAACGTTATTTTATATAGAAGGGTTAGGGCGTCAACTCTATCCAGAACTTGACTTGTGGCAAACGGCTAAACCATTTTTAGAAAATTGGTATGAAGATAAATACAGTGCTAAAAAGTTATTACATCAAGTTTGGACTTCCTTACCAGAATGGAAAAACCTTGTTGTTGAGCTACCGGAAAAGTTGAATGATCAGGCTCGGATGACTAAGCTGATGCATGTTCAGTTAAAACAGATTAATCAACAACTTCAACGTAGTAAAAGAAACCAACAAAGATTAATGTTTGCAATTAGTATTCTTAGTCTTTTATGTATTGCTTTACTTGTCGGGCATTAAGCGAGTTATTTTTTGGAATCTCACCATTTAAGTGTATAATTTTACTATTTTAAGCTATTGGAGACTTATCATATGCCAAGTTTGCCCAAATTACTCATATTTGTAGCGGTTATCGTTCTATTATTTGGAACAAAAAAATTGCGTTCATTGGGCTCTGATCTTGGGGCTTCCATTAAAGGTTTTAAGAAAGCTATGAATGACGACGATGATCAAAAAGAGACAGATGATTCACAAAAAGTGGAACGTCTTAACTCATCTGATGATAACCACACCAATAAAGAGTAACTTGTGTTTGATATTAGCTTTGGTCAGCTACTATTAGTCTTAATTATCGGGTTGGTCGTATTAGGGCCAGAGCGTCTACCTATTGCAATTAAAACTGTTGCAAGCTGGATAAAAGTACTCCGCCGTATGTCTGCAACTGTTCAGTTAGAATTGAATAAAGAGCTTAAATTACAAGAGTTACAAGATAGTTTAAAAAAAGCAGAACAAAGTGGGCTAAATACCCTAACATCGGAAATTCAAGAATCCATTGATGAATTAAAACGCGTAACCGAAACACTACAAAAAGAGATCGATTCCGCCTCTCAAATAGATACAACAATTCATTCAGATAAAGATAAATTATGACAGACGACGCAACGCAACCACTTATTGGTCATCTAGTAGAACTAAGAACACGGCTTTTACGATGTATCATCTGTATATTAATTGTATTAACGTGTTTACTCTATTTCTCGAATGATATTTACCATATTGTTGCTAATCCGCTTATTAGTCAATTGCCAAAAGGTAGTAGCATGATTGCAACTGACATTGCGGCACCATTTTTTACTCCTATTAAACTGACTGCTGTTGTTTCGATATTTATTTCGATTCCTTATATTTTGTATCAAGTATGGGGATTTATTGCACCTGCATTATATCAACATGAAAAACGTCTAATTATGCCATTGATAATTTCAAGTACGGTACTTTTTTATATTGGTATTGCGTTTGCTTATTTTGCAGTATTTCCTCTCGCTTTTTACTTCTTTATTCATACTGCTCCAGTTGATGTTGCGATAAATACCGATATAACTAAATATCTTGATTTTGTCATGACATTATTTATAGTCTTTGGTTTTGCATTTGAAGTCCCTGTTGCAATAATATTGCTGTGCTGGACAGGAGTAACAACCCCTAAAAATCTACGTAAAAAAAGACCTTATATTATTGTAGCAGTATTTGCTGTAGCTATGTTTGTTACACCACCAGACGTATTTTCACAAATTTTATTAGCTGTACCTATCTGTTTATTATTTGAAGTTGGGACATTCTTTGCCCGGTTTTATCAACCAAGAAAAAAAATCATACAAGATGATGATAAAAATATAGACGATGAATAATAGATTGATAATTGATCCAATGAATACGAGTAAAGGATAACTAAATGAAAACATCTCTTCCTGAGTTTAATCTGGCAAATGTTCTTGTTGTTGGCGATATTATGTTAGATCGCTATTGGTATGGCGGTACCAATCGCATATCACCAGAAGCGCCTGTACCAATTGTTAAAATTGATTCTCTTGAAGAACGTCCTGGCGGTGCAGCTAATGTTGCACTCAATATTACCTCCCTCGGAGGTAAAGCACGTTTAATTGGTCTTACTGGAATGGATGAACCTGCTAAGGTACTTGATGAGCAACTTACTAATCGACATGTTCATTGCGATTTTGTATCTGTTTCAACACATCCAACTATTACTAAATTAAGAGTGTTATCAAGAAATCAACAATTAATAAGGATTGATTTTGAGGAAGGTTTTAATAATGTGGATCATACTCCTATTTTAGAGCGTATTGATACCGCACTTACAACTTCTAAAGTAATGGTTCTATCGGATTATGCCAAAGGTGCATTAACTGCTGTACAAGAAATGATAAAACAAGCACGAAAAGTTAATGTACCAATATTGGTTGATCCTAAAGGTACTGATTTTGAGCGTTATCGTGGTGTAACATTACTGACACCAAATATGTCTGAATTTGAAGCTGTAGTTGGAACATGTAAAACAGAAGAAGAGATCATTGAAAAAGGTTCCCAACTTATTAAGCAATATGATCTTAAAGCCTTGCTTGTTACTCGTAGTGAAAAAGGCATGACGTTAATACAATTAGATAAACCTGTTTACCATCTACCAACTCAAGCTAAAGAGGTATTTGATGTTACCGGTGCGGGTGATACTGTAATCGCAACTTTAGCAGCTTCATTAGCTGCAGGGCAATCACTTGAAGAAAGCTGTTATTTAGCAAACGCTGCAGCCGGTGTAGTTGTCGGTAAATTGGGAACATCAACTGTTTCGCAAGTTGAATTAAGTAATGCTATTCGGGCTCGCGCAGATGATGGTTTTGGGGTGATGACTGAAGATGAATTAAAAGAAGAAATTCGAAAAGCACGGTTACGTGGTGAAAAAATTGTCATGACTAATGGTTGTTTTGACATTTTGCACGCTGGGCATGTTTCATATCTTGCTAATGCTCGTAAGCTTGGTGACCGTTTGATTGTAGCAGTAAATAGTGATACCTCAGTAAAACAATTGAAAGGGGAATCCCGACCAATAAATCCATTAATGCAAAGAATGATAGTATTAGGTGCACTTGATTCAGTTGACTGGGTTGTTCCTTTTGAAGAAGAGACTCCACAAAGGTTGATTGCCAGTATTTTACCTGATGTATTAGTAAAAGGTGGTGACTATAAACCTGAAGATATCGCCGGTGGAAAAGAAGTTATAGAAGCAGGTGGAGTAGTTAAAGTCCTTAATTTTGAAGATGGTTGTTCGACTACAAACATCATTGATAAGATTAAACGGAAATAAATAATATAATAATTAGCTATTTATTTAAGTAGCTAATTAGTCAATTATCGAATAATTTAGGTTTGGGTATATTTTAAAACCAATCAATAGGTATTAACTATCGTTAAATTTCATAATTAATACTTTTTTTATTATCTGCTTTATGCAAACCTATCAACTACCAAATGCTAATTTATTTAAAGGATTTCTTTTATGACTAAACACTATGACTATATTGCTATCGGTGGTGGTAGTGGGGGTATTGCTTCAATTAATCGAGCGGCATCTTACGGTAAAAAGTGCGCTATTATTGAAGCTAAATTATTAGGCGGAACTTGTGTCAATGTTGGGTGTGTTCCCAAAAAAATTATGTGGTATGGTGCACAAATTGCTGAGGCGATTAATCATTATGGCCCTGATTATGGTTTTGATACGACAATTAATCATTTTGATTGGGATAAACTAATCGCTAGCCGAACAGCTTATATTGATCGTGTTCATCAATCTTATGATCGAGTATTAAACAATAATAATGTCGATGTTATTCATGGATATGCTAAATTTATTGATAGCAAAACGCTTGATGTCAATGGTGTGCATTATAGTGCCGATCATATTCTTATTGCTGTCGGTGGTAAGCCAAGTATACCCAATATTCCCGGAGCGCAATATGGAATTACTTCTGATGGATTCTTTGAATTAAAAGCATTACCAAAAAGAGTGGCCGTTGTTGGTGCAGGCTATATAGCTTGTGAAATTGCCAGTGTTTTACACTCGCTAGGTGCTGAAACTCATCAATTTGTTCGGCAAGGCACACCATTACGTGCTTTCGATCCATTAATTGTTGAAACATTAATGGAAGTTATAACTAATGATGGTCAGCATTTGCATACTTTTGCAATTCCATCTTCTGTCACTAAAAACGTTGATGAATCATTAACGTTAACATTAGAAGATGGTAAAAGTTATACTGTTGATTGTTTAATTTGGGCAATAGGACGAGAACCTGCAACTAAAGAAATGAATTTATCTGCAGCTGGCATTAAAGTTGACAGTAATGGGTTTATTATTGTTGATGAGTATCAAAATACTAATGTAGCAGGAATTTATTCTGTTGGGGATGATACTGGAGCTGCGGCATTAACTCCAGTTGCAGTTGCTGCTGGTCGACGCTTATCTGAGCGACTTTTCAACAATAAACCAAATGAACATCTAGATTATACTAATATTCCAACGGTGGTATTTACCCATCCACCGATCGGGACAGTTGGGTTAACAGAACCACAAGCAATGTTACAATATGGCCCTGAAAACGTGAAGGTCTATAAATCTACGTTTACTGCTATGTATACTGCCGTAACTTCTCATCGTCAACCGTGTAAAATGAAATTAGTTTGTATTGGTGAACAAGAAAAAATAGTCGGCATTCATGGTATAGGCTATGGTATGGACGAAATTTTACAAGGTTTTGCTGTCGCATTAAAAATGGGTGCAACAAAAAAAGACTTTGATAACACCATCGCCATTCACCCAACAGCGGCAGAAGAGTTTGTTACAATGCGCTAATGTATTGAAAATTTATTATATCTTGTTAAAAAAAAAACAGGGCTTTAGCCCTGTTTTTATATGGTGTTAAGTGATTAATTATCTAATCTATTTTGCCAACCCTTTTGAGCTAATGATGAAAAACCAACTAAAACAGCAAGTAAAGCCACTGCTGAGATGTAAATACCTGCTCCCAGATAACTGTATTCACCTAATATATGATCGGGACTTAATAAGTAGATAGTTAAAGTCGGCGTTATTGCACTAAACAATGCATAGGCTAAATTGTAAGATAATGATAGACCAGAATAGCGAATGGCTGGTGGAAAGGTTCTAGTTCCTATAATTGGTGTCATAGCGATTGATCCGATAAATAAGCCAAATATCGCCCAAATCGAATATAATTTAGCTAATGACATATCTGGCGTTAGTGAACTATAGAAATAGATGCTTACCACAGCCAATCCACCCCAAGTTATGACGACTGTTTTTGCTGTACCTAATTTATCATCTAACCAACCAGAAATAACACAGCCAATTGATAATGTTAAGGCAGCAATACATCCACCAATACGCCAATCCAGATTAGCAAAATGATACATACCGCCAACGATACGGCCAGGAGTAATTAAAATACCAACCATAATTGCTGTTGATAATGACCAAGTTAACAAAGCGACTATCAAACAAGCTGTCTTATGTTTTTTTAGTACGGTAACAACAGGAATGCTTTTTTCTAATGCTTTACGTGCAGCTAATTCCTTGAAGATTGGCGTTTCAGATAAAAATTTTCGTAAGTAGACTGAAATCACACCAAAAATTCCACCAATAATAAACGGTATACGCCAAGCATAATCTAAAATATTTTGGCTAGTAAAATAGAGATCAACAATAATTGTAACGAAAAATCCAAGTAAAATTCCGCCTGTAATACCTGATGTTAACGTACCAACGCCCAAACCATAGCGTTGTTTTGGTGTATGTTCTGCGATAAATACCCATGCACCAGGCATTTCTCCACCAATAGCTGCGCCTTGTAACATACGCATCAACAACAATAATAATGGTGCTACAATACCAATTGTTTCATAGGTCGGTAAAATACCGATAATAAAAGTAGGTAAAGCCATCATTGCTACACTTAAGGTAAACATCCGTTTTCGGCCAACTTTATCTCCAAAGTGGGCCATAATAATTCCGCCAACAGGACGAACTAAATAACCAGCAGCAAAAATCCCCCATGCAAATAAATCTAAGGTTAATGGTGACAAGGTATGTGGTAAAAATAGTGGCTTGACAATGGTATCAATATATAGCGCATAGATAACAAAGTCATAAAATTCAAGCGTTCCGCCTAAAGATGACAATATTAATGTTTTAAAATCCTTACTATTCAATGGTCGGGCGACCGGTTGCCATTCAGCGTTAATTTCAGATTGACTCATGAAAAAACCTTATTTTTATTATTAAATGAATATAGCCAGTAAAGGAAATGACTATTCTTTGATAAATTTTAATCTTGAAAAGGCATTCTGCCATAAAAAGTAGTCTTTTGTTTAATCATAAAAAAATTTAATCAACAATAACGATATGTTTGTTTGATTTATAATATGTATAAAAAATGATATTAAGCTAAAATTCTATCTATATATCGCATATAATAATTTTAAAATATTTGGATAAAAATAATGGCAAAACGATGCAGTTGGGTTACAAAAGACCCGTTATATATAAATTATCATGATAATGAATGGGGTTATCCACAATATGATAGCCTTAAACTATTTGAAAAAATTTGTCTTGAAGGACAACAAGCTGGATTATCTTGGATTACCGTACTAAAAAAAAGAGAAGAATATCGTCGATGTTTTTTTAATTTTGACCCAGAAAAAATTATTCAATTAAACGCTATTGATATAGAGTCATTAATTAAAAATAAAGGCTTAATTCGAAATCGTTTAAAACTTAATAGCATTATAAAAAATGCTCATGCCTATTTAGCTATGCAAAATAATAATGAGGACTTCTCACAATTTATTTGGTCATTCGTTGATGGTAAGCCAATAGTCAATCACTACAAAGATAAAAGTGAGGTTCCTGTTAGTACAGAAATATCCGATAAAATGTCAAAAGCACTGAAAAAGAAAGGATTTTCATTCGTAGGATCAACAATTTGTTATGCATTTATGCAATCTATGGGCTTAGTTAACGACCATTTCGAAGATTGCTTTAAAAAATGAGGGGAAATTGCTGACAATCATGAAATTAATAAAATATTGCCTAATATTAATATTAGTTTATTTCATCGTTTGTAATATCATTATTTTTATTTACGCTAATCAAAAGCCATCAACTAATGCTGATACTTTAGTCGTATTAGGATCACAAGTGGTTGGAACACCAGCTGAAGCGCCACTTACCTTACAAAATCGTTTAGATACAGCATTTAATTATTTGCAGAGTAATCCAAATACCAAAGTAATTGTTTGTGGTGGGCAAGGAAGCGATGAATCTGCAACTGAAGCAAGTGTGATGGCTGATTACCTAATTAAAAAAGGTATTAATTCCTCAAGAGTATATCTTGAAGACAGATCAAGGCGAACGGCTCAACAGTTTGTTTATGCTAATCAAATTTTACCACTAGGCAAAACAGTTGTTGTGACCAATGATTTTCATATTCTTCGTTCAATTATGCTAGCTAAACGCTCGGGTATTAGTGATATTACTGGTTTACCTGCACCGTTAGCTTATACCAATATTGATAAATATATAGCAATGATAAGAGAGCCATTAGCTTTACTTAATTCATGGCTGTTTGACCATCCATTAGATTATGTTGAAAATAATAATTAGCCATTCTAATTAAGTTAGATAGCTTGCCTTTACAGATTTTTAATGATAGTCATGGTATGATTAATCATTGCTATTTTTAATTACAATTAATAAATATGAATTCAGACACAATTGTTGCACAGGCAACACCACCTGGTCGTGGTGGTGTTGGCATATTGCGTATTTCTGGTCCTAAAGCACAAGAGGTTGCCAAAGCAGTTTTAGGTATCTTACCTAAACCGCGATATGCTCATTATCTACCGTTTTTAGCCGCTGATGGAACAACGTTAGATGAGGGCATTGCTTTATTCTTTCCCAATCCAAACTCGTTCACAGGTGAAGATGTGCTTGAACTACAGGGCCATGGTGGACCCGTTATTTTAGATCTACTGCTAAAACGTATATTAGAAATATCTGGTGTGCGTATAGCAAGACCAGGTGAATTTTCAGAGCGAGCTTTCTTAAATGATAAATTAGATCTTGCGCAAGCTGAAGCCATTGCAGATTTAATTGATGCAAGTTCAGAGCAAGCGGCCAAATCTGCTTTGTCCTCTTTACAAGGCGTGTTTTCCAAGAAGATTAATGAATTAGTTGAATCGCTTATTCATTTGCGTATTTTTACTGAAGCAGCTATTGATTTTCCTGAAGAAGAAATAGACTTTTTATCTGACGGAAAAATAGAAGCAGAGCTTGACCAAGTTATTCAACGATTAAATGAAGTTCGTCATGAAGCCAAACAAGGTTCATTACTGCGGGAAGGCATGAAAGTTGTCATTGCCGGTCGACCTAATGCGGGTAAATCAAGTTTACTTAACGCATTAGCCGGTCGTGAGGCGGCTATTGTTACTGACATAGCAGGGACAACACGTGACGTTTTGCGTGAACATATTCATATCGATGGTATGCCTTTGCATATCATTGACACTGCCGGACTACGCGAAGCCAGCGATGAAGTAGAACGAATCGGGATTGAACGGGCATGGCAAGAAATTGACCAAGCGGATCGGGTGTTATTTATGGTTGATAGCACAACAACCAATGAGGCCAATCCAGAAAAACTTTGGCCAGAATTTATTGAACGCTTACCTAAAAATATGCCAGTAACCGTTATTCGAAACAAAGCAGACTTAACTGGTGAACCATTAGGCTATAGTGAGCAAAATGGTTATTGCCTTATCCAACTATCAGCACGAACTGGAGAAGGTATTACCTTATTACGTGATCATCTTAAACAGGTAATGGGCTTTACTAGTAGTACAGAAGGGGGCTTTTTAGCTCGTCGACGACACTTACAAGCACTTGAAAAAGCAGCAGAGCATTTAAATAATGGTAAATACCAGCTCACAACATTTCATGCAGGCGAACTATTAGCGGAAGAACTCAGATTAGCTCAAGAATCTCTGAGTGAAATCACTGGTCAATTTACATCTGATGACTTATTAGGAAGAATATTCAGTTCATTTTGTATTGGTAAATAATTCAAGTTTTACAGTTAACGAGCTAATACTTGTCAAAAACCAGAATTCAGTTGTTTTGGTTTTTGAACATAAAGACATAGAAGAGTTGAACTACTGTAATGTCTGGAATAATTCAGTGTTATTCAAAAAAAGATAAAAAATATACTCAGTAAATACGAGAGATAATCGTTTAGGTATGGATTCTAAAGCATTAAATTTACATAATTTTCAATGTATTGTTTAAAAACTTTCACTCTGTTTGGCATATAATTTCTATCCTTGAATATTAAAGAGATAGGTCGAATGCTACCGATCCAATTAGGTAACACTTGCACTAACTCTCCATTAACTAAACTTTTTTGAACAAACTGAGATGGAACAAAACATATCCCCATTCCTGCTTTGGTTGCGTCAATTATTAGTTCAGTATCATCCATAATTAAATAAGGATTTGCTTGTACCTCATAATATTCTTTATTTGTGGTATTAGTAAGTGACCAGCTTAGGTTATGGCTTATATTAATTAAATTTTTGTCGAGTAAATCAATTGGATGTGTACATATAGGTATTTGTTCTAAATAATCTTTGGATGAGCACAATATATTTTTCGATAATAGTATTCGTTTTGCTATCCAATCACTATCGGTCAAATCTCCCACACGTATGGCAATATCTATATTCATATCAGCTAAATTGACAATTTGATTCGTAGCCATTAAATCTATTTTTATATCAGGGTATGTTTTCATAAATGAAAACACACAGTTTCCAAGCCATTGATGTGTTAGGCTTAATGGTGCAGTTATTCTTATTGTTCCGGATAACTTTTTATTAAAATCATACAAATCTTCAGCTGTTTCAACGAACTCCTCAACTAAGGTAGTAAATTTAGCAATATACATTTGTCCTAATGTGGTAAGGGTGATCTTCCTACTGCTTCTATGCATCAAAAGACCGCCAATAGCTTCTTCTAATTGAGTTAGACGTCTGCTTATAGTTGGTGAAGGCATACAAAGTTTATGCGATGCCTTAACAATACTACCTTCTTTAATTACATTAATGAAAATGACCAAATCATCTAATGATAATTTCATTTTTGAAATTTAACCTTCTTTTTTTGTTTATTGTATTATAAATGGATTATTCATAAAATCAAAATCTATCAGTTATTGACCTACCTTAAGCAACGAGGACTAACTTGATATCATCAGATGCCTTTTTATGAATAAAATAGAGATTAAAATGAAAAAAAAAATTACAATTTTACTTGTTACACTATCAACCTTTTTTTGGGGAACTAATTTTAATGCAGGTTCAATAGTTGTCTCTTCCGTATCGCCACTTACAGCAGCTTCTGAACGATTTATTATTGCAACATTAGCTATTTTTGTTTTTATGATCATTAAAGATAAAGGCAACATCAGCACATTTAGATTAAATTGGAAACCATTAATTTTACTTGGGTTATGTGGCATTACAGGCTTCAATTTAGCCTTTTTTATCGGATTACAAACTACATCCGCTTTAAATGGTGCACTTATTATGGCTACATCGCCAGTGACAACCATATTAATATCATCAATTATAGAAAAACACCGTGTTTCATTGCCACAAACTGTAGGGATGTTGATCAGCTTGATTGGTGTAATTTTAGTGATAAGCCATGGTGATATAAATAATATACTTAAATTACATTTTACTCGTGGTGATTTGATTATTTTATTGGGAAATCTGGCTTGGGCAACCTACACTGTTGGATGTCGTAGATTTATATCCGATTCGACACCATTACAAACAACAGCTTTTACGATGTTATTTGGTACTATAGGAATAGTTGTATTTTCTTTTTATCAAAGTGACTTAATAAAAGAGATTGAAGAAATTTCAACATACAATCAAATTATTCTTATTTATATGGGACTTGTTGGTTCAGTATTAGCATATTTATTTTGGAATGTTGGGATAAAAGAACTAGGAGCAGCTAATACTTCATTGTTTTTCAATTTCGTACCTGTTTTTACTTTATTACTCGCTTTTATAACCGGTACAATACCCAATTTATTACAGTTAGCTGGAGCCCTTTTAGTTATAAGTGGAGTGATATATGCGACAGGATCTTATCAAATATTAAAAATTAATCGTTAAAAAAGTCCTAATATCACAATTCAATAATCATTATTTGACATAATTAACCATAAGTTCGAGAGTTTTTTTGTTTAAAGATTTTTTGAGTAAAATGTCATTTAATGTTTTGTGCAATGACGGTTAAGTAGATTTGTACTCGTTATGGCTATTCCCTCATTCAATTAGTACGAAAAGGATCAGCTATTAACCTAAATATGTGATTATATCAAACAGGTAATGTGTTTTATGAGTAGCACGGGATGAGACTTTTGGCTTATCACTGATATTTATAAGCACTTGAAAAAGCAGCAGAGCATTTAAATAATGGTAAATACCAGCTCACAACATTTCATGCTGGCGAACTATTAGCAGAAGAACTTCGGCTTGCGCAAGAGTCATTGAGTGAAATCACTGGCGAATTTACCTCCAATGATCTACTAGGGCGCATATTCAGCTCATTTTGCATTGGTAAATAAGCTGAACATAATGTTGGTTAGAAATATAGGGATAGAAATAAAAAGTCATATCCCTATGAAGTGTTTTAAGAATTAAAAATTAACTTAAGCTATTTATTTTTGCCGGCATTATTTGGAACTAAAAATAAAATTGAAATAAAACATAACAGACAAAATCCGACATTAATCCATAATCCAATTGCTGCGCCAGTTGCTATACTTTGACCACTGGCAATAACTGCAGCATAAATTGATGCTGAAATGGCGACACCAAAAGCACCGCCTAATGAACTTGCCATTTTATATATTCCTGATGCAATACCAACTTTATCTTCAGGGGCGCTAGAAATTGCTGTGTCGATCGAAGGTGTCGCATAAAAACCTAAACCAAGACCAAATAAAATATAGCCACCTAATACTGAAATGATATAAAGCATATCTGGTAAAAATGTCAGCGTCATCAATGCAATTCCGGAACCAGTAATTAACGGTCCCATTAACATTGGTTTTTTCGCACCTACCTTTTGTAAGATTTTTTCACCAACACGAATCATACATAAAACCGAAACTAAATAACCAATAGTTAATAATCCATTTTGGAAAGAGGTAAACCCTCGCCCCTGTTGGGTATAAGTGCTGGCCACAATTAACGTGCCTGCAACAGCATTTAGCATAAAGTTGGATAAGGTAGCACCACGGTAAGGGATATTTTTAAATAATGCAAAATCAATGAAAGCGCCACTCGCTTTACTTTTTTCAATAACAAAAAATAAAATCATAAAAACAAAACAAACGGTAGCCAACGATAATGTTGTTAGACTAGTCCATCCAAAAGTAGAACCTTTGGTTATCACAAGATTTAATGAAACTAACGTAATAACAAAAACAAATAGCCCTACATAATCAAATTTTGGCAGACTCGAAGGATCTTCAATTTTGGTTTCAGGAGTTCCTTTCAACAAAAGCATACCTAATACAGCACAGATAATAGAGATTATAAAGATCCATTGCCAACCTAAATAAGTCGCTATTGCACCGCCAGCAAGCACACAAGTGCCCGAGCCGCCCCAAGATCCAATCGACCAAAAACTCAATGCACGCTGACGATCTTTGCCTTGATAATAGGTTTTCACTAATGCTAAAGTCGATGGCATAATACAGGCTGCAGATAAGCCTTGAATAATGCGTCCAAAGGTAAATAATATTTCTCCTTGGGCGAAAATCAAACAAAGACAACCAATAATACTTAAAATAAAACCAAAGTAAGTAAAACGAACTCGTCCAAAGCGATCAGCTAAACCACCAGCAACCACAATAAAGCAGCCAGAGAAAAGTGCAGTCAAACTTACTGCTAAATTAAAAGAGGCTGGAGTGATACCAACTGTATGCTGAACAGCCGGTCCAACATTGACTATTGATTGAGCAAACAGCCAAAAAGTAATAACTCCTAATACAATACCTAATGTTAACCGGTTATAACTTTTAACTTGCTTGGTGCTAGAATTCTTTGAAGTTGACATATTTAAACCAGACATAGAAGCGATTTATCCTTATTTACTTAAATATGTTTCAGTTAATGCAACCCAATATGACGCAGCAGGAACAATACATTTATCATTAAAATCATAACCAGGATTATGAACACTACAAAATCCTGGTTCGTCTCCATTGCCGATAATCATGTAACAACCATTTGGATTGCTCTCTAACATAAAAGCAAAATCTTCACTGCCCATAAAAGGATGGCAATTATCATGAACACGATCTTTACCGACTAATTTCTGAGCAACTTCTAATGCAAATTTTGTTGCATTAGCACCATTATGTAAAACAGGGCTACCATTGATATGTTCGATTTTAACTGAGGCGCCAAAACTTTCCGCCTGCGAAGTGGCAATTTCGGTAATACGCTTGAGCAATAAAGTCCGGGTATTATTATCTAATGCTCTGACGGTTAGCTTCATCAATGCATCGCTATTGACCACATTGGGGGCTTCGCCAGATTGAATACAACCAATCGTGATAACAGCTTTCTCAAAGGGTGAAACATTGCGGGAAACAATACTTTGTAAAGCAATGCCAATATAACAAGCAACAAGCGTCGCATCAATTCCTCGCTCAGGCATGGCTCCATGAGCACCTTTCCCTTTGATGGTGATATGAATCGTATCGGATGAAGCCATAAGAGCACCGCTTTTAAAATAAAAATGGCCTTCCTTAAATCCGGGCATATTGTGAATACCGAAAATCACATCACAAGGAAATTGTTTAAATAAACCCTCATCGACCATCACTTTCCCACCATATAACAACTCTTCAGCTGGTTGAAAAATGACATGTAAAGTCCCATCAAAGTTGCGTGTTTCGGCAAGATATTTAGCTGCACATAGCAAAATAGTGGTATGCCCATCATGACCACAACCGTGGAATTTACCATGGCTAACACTGCTCCAAGGTTTACCCGAAGCTTCAACAATAGGTAATGCATCCATGTCAGCTCTAATACCTATTTTCTTATTACTAGCGCCATTTTTCAAAACACCAACGACGCCAGTTTTTGCTAGACCACTATGAACCTCATAGCCCCATTCAGATAGCTTATTTGCAACTAAATCACTGGTTTTTTTCTCTTCAAAACCTAACTCAGGATGTTTATGAATCTGATGTCGAATATCAACAAATTCTTGTTCTGTTTTTCTAATCGTTTCCATAATATGCTGCATTTTAGGCTCCTAATTAACCTGAATATCGTTTATGAGAAAAAATAAAAATGGAACTATACATCTAAGTTAAAATTATATTTAAAAACAAAAAATAACTTTATTATCAAAACCACATAGATGAATAAATATACAATCTAATTTTGTATAAGTCGATTATTTCTGTTATTCAATTTTTATTCTTGAAGGATAACCTTGCTTATTTTTCTTGGCACCATGGTTTATTTGAGTATAAAGGAGCAGAAACGCTCAATCATTACGTTTTATTAATAACAGATATAAATCTTATAAATTTTCACTATTCTGAGGTGTTTTTTTTGTAGGCTTATTGGCGTAATATAATCACTATACTTTATATGACAGACAAATTTATTTTAATTATAGATGTTCCAACGTTGCACTAGATGAATTATAGATAACAAAAGGGGATAATGATGAAATTAATCGTCGATAATATGAGTTGTCAACATTGTGTTAAAACCATTATTAAAGCAATTAATGATATTGATCCTAAAGCTAAAGTGACCGTTGATTTAGCGAAGCATGAGGTTGATATAGAAGGTGGTACTATCTCACAAGAAGCTGCAATTCAAGCCGTTAATCAAGCGGGGTTTGAGTTTGTGGGTATTTCGTATTAAGGCAATACTATTTACAATTTCTCATTTTAAACGATTAAGACAATCGCTTAAATACTAGATAATACAAATATCCAATAGCCTCTATTTTACTAGATGATGCACTAAAAAAGTTTTCATATACTTCATTGGCACGGATTGTCGATGAAGTATATAGCTGTTGAAAATAGCGTTTGCCGAAAATACTACATTTAGCTTTCTAGCCTTTTCCTGCGGTGTCCCACCATTGATAAAAATGGTGAGTAGGTCCAATTCCTTTACCAATTTTCAAATTATCTGCATTTTCAATGGCACCTTGTAGGTATTTTTTTGCTTGTTTAACGGCTTCTTCTAACTCATATTTTGGTAGTAATGCTGAAATAGCTGCCGATAATGTGCAACCTGTACCATGAGTGTTTTTAGTTTGGATACGTGGTGATGCCATTCTGATGATCTTTGTTGGCGTGATTAGATAATCCGGACTTTCTTGACTTGGCAAATGTCCCCCTTTCATTAATACTGCCTGACAGCCTAATTTGAGTAGCTCATAACCCTGTTGTTGCATTTCATCTTCGTTTTGTGCCTCATGACAATCAAGTAATGCTGCTGCTTCTGGAAGGTTAGGGGTGATGATGGTGGCTAATGGTAATAGCAATTCTCGAATAGCGGTAATGGCATCATTTCTCAATAAAGGATGCCCCCCTTTGGCTATCATTACCGTATCAAGAACAATATTGGCAATAGGATTATTGCTTAATAGATGATTAACCGTGGTTACAATCTCTTTATTCATCAGCATACCGATTTTAACGCTATCAATATGGATATCTTGATAAAGTGTGTTAAATTGAGCCTTAACAAATTCGGGTGGCACTTGGTATATGCTATTAACACCTTGTGTACTTTGTGCGGTTAAAGCAGTAATGACTGACATCCCATAAGCGCCAAGCGCTGAAAAGGCCTTTAAATCGGCCTGAATACCTGCACCGCCACTAGGATCGCTACCAGCTATAGTTAATGAAACTGTTGTCATGGTTTAATTTCCTATCTTGCTTGTCTTATTTTTCTAATCAAATCAGATGTGGCCTTAGCAATATCTCCTTGCCCGCAAATTGCGGATACAACGGCAATACCTTCAATGCCAGTTTGAATCACTTCAGTTAAATTGTTTACACCGATACCACCGATCGCAACGGCAGGGCATTGTTTTGCTTTAACAAGTTCAGTCAATTGGGCGATGCCTATTGCTTTTGCTGCATCTTTTTTGGTGGGGGTTGGATAGATAGGGCCAATACCTAGATAATCGACTAGTTGCCAAGGAACGCGCTCAAGTTGCGAATAATTAGAGACTGAAAGCCCTATCCATTTATCTTCTCCAATTAATCGTCGTGCAACTTCGACAGGTAGATCGCTTTGTCCAACATGAACACCATCGGCATCGACAGCTAAAGCTATATCAATATGATCATTAATCAATAGTGGAACTTGAGTGTCGATTAATACTTCTTTTAAAGCTTGGGCGGCTTTATACCAATTTCTACCTGAATATTCTTGTTCTGAACGTAATTGAACGGCAGTAACACCATTTTCAACTGCAAACTTAGTGGTATTAACCATACCATTTATGCCATCACAAAGTACTGGATCAAGTACTAAATAGAGTGTTAAATCAAGTTGCTTCTTCATCAAAAATCCTTATTTGTGGTGAAAAGAGAAAGTTGGTCAATAATTGACATAGCAAAAGTACCTAGCCCTTGCTGTTTATTAGCAAGTTCACCCGCTTTTTTCATCATAAAGCAGGCTGAAGCAGTAGCCTTTAAATGATCTTCAGAACTTGCAATCAATGCTGCCACAATCGCAGATAATGAACAACCAGTACCAGTTACTTGTGTTAGCGCGATATCACCCCCAACAATGCTATAAACCTGCTCACCATCTGTGACATAATCGGTCTCACCTGTTATTGCAACAATGGTTTGATATTTCTTGGCTAATAGCATTGCCGCATCTAATGCAGAATCAGTAGAATCCAGCCCATCAGGCCCTTTTGATGATGATTGTTGACCACTTAATGCTAGAATTTCTGAAGCATTTCCTCGAATAACTGTCGGTTTAAATGTTAATAATTGCTTAGCAATTTCAGTACGATATTTCAATGCTGCTCCAACTGCGACAGGATCTAATACCCAAGGAGTTTGATTAGCTTTTGCGGCGGCTAGTAACATGCTTTTAGCGCTGTGACTATTGATCGTGCCAATATTAATTAACAAACCATTTGCAATGGCAACAAAGTCCTCAACTTCTTGCTCAGCTACCACCATCGCTGGTGAAGCCCCAATCGCCAAAAGAACGTTAGCGGTGTAATTTTGTACCACATCATTGGTAATACAATGGATTAAAGGTCGCTTCTGATGAACTTGCTCAATAAAAGGAATGGCATCTTGATTTGAAAATAATTTAATGACCGACATATTCTTTCCTTATCTAATAAATAATATTAAGGGAAGAATGTGTCAAAAGCGGTAATTAAGACAGAGACTTCCCTACGCTGGCATGATCCAGATCAGGTTCAACGGGTAAATTCTCAGTTTTTTGCTCTAACAAAAAACACCCCGAGTCTAAATAACAAATTTGGATAAAATTGAATCTATTATGAACTGAGTTTAAAAATTAAACAAGTTATTGTAATAATCTTTCTATATCACTAATGGCTCGTCTATCCGGTAAGAAAATTATTAAATGATCGCCATCTTCAATCATTAAATCCGTATTTACTATAATTACATCTTCACCACGAACCACGGCACCAATCGTAGCACCTGAAGGTAATTTTAAACTGTTAATATTTTTACCGACTAATTTTGAATTTTCCGCTTCACCACGAGCAACTACTTCGACAATTTCCGATTCACCTTGGCGTAATGAGACAACTTTAACTACACCCGTTTGCCTAACATGGCTTAGTAGTTCTGAAATAGTGGCATGTTGTGGTGAAATCGCGATATCAATAACACTATCGTTAATCAATTCTAAGTAGGCTTGTCGCTGGATAAGAACGATGACTTTTTTTGCCCCCATTCTTTTTGCCAGCATAGATGACATAATATTGGCTTCATCATCGCTAGTGACCGCCACAAACAGATCGGTTAACTCAACTTGCTCTTGTGATAATAATTCTTGGTCTGATGATTCTCCATGTAACACGGTGGTATTAACTAACTGCTCAGCTATTAATTCAGCTTTTTCTGCATTACGTTCAATCAACTTAACTTGATAATCATTCTCTAAACGTTTAGCTAAAGCAATGGCAACGCCACCGCCACCGCTAATAATAATACGTTTATAAGGTTTTTCTAGCCTTTGTAGTTCACTGGTTACTGCTTTAATATTGAGGGGAGGGGTAATAAAATAAACCATGTCTCCAGCTTCAATTAAAGTCGAACCTATTGGGCGAATAAAACGATTTTGACGATAAATAGCAACAACACGCGCTTCGACATGTGGTAAATGCTCTTTAAGTTCGGACAGTTCGCTCCCCACTAACGCACCACCGTAATAAGCGGTTACAGCAACCAAACATACACGATTATCATAAAACGAAGCAAACTGTAGAGCACCAGGATATTGAACTAATTGGCTAATATGATTTGTAATTAAGTTTTCAGGAGCAATAATATGATCGATGTTGATACAATCTTTATTGAAGAATGGGTATCTTTCATCGTTATATTCAGGAGCACGGATTCTAGCAACTTTTTGTGGAATATTAAACATCACATGCCCAATCTGACAAGCCATCATATTGACTTCATCAGAATTGGTAACGGCAACTAACATATCGGCTGATTCCGCGCCAGCACTCTCTAATACTTGTGGGTAAGAGGATTTACCGCAAATGACTTGTAAATCAAAACGCTCTTGCAAAGATTGCAATTTATCATGATCTTCATCAACGACAGTCACATCGTTCTGCTTTTCAGTTACTAGATATTCAGCAAGTGCACTACCAGTTTGGCCTGCACCAAGAATGATAATTTTCATAATAAACCTATTATAATCAAAAGGCCTCAAGCTAACTCATTATTAGAACAATAGAGCTCATATCAATTAAAGCCGTTTGATATTATTTAGTAATAATCGCAATCTTATTTTAGATTATACAAAACCGATTGCGTCATAAACCTTCTTCAACGTAGGCTCTGCTTTAGCGCGAGCTTTTTGTGCTCCTTCTTGCATAATTGAAAGAAGATAATTTTCATCATCTCGATATTGATGATATTTTGCTTGTAAACCGGTTAACATCTCGATAACTTGATTTGCCACCTCGGTTTTTAGATGACCATACATTTTGCCTTCAAACGCTTTTTCAAGTTCAGCAATCGGCTTACCTGTAATACCTGTCAAAATATCTAACAGATTTGAAACACCGGCTTTGTTTTTTGAATCATAACGTACAACAGGTGGTTCGTCTGAATCGGTCATTGCCCGTTTAATCTTCTTCTCGACATCTTTCGGATTCTCAAGTAAACCAATAACATTGTTACGATTCTCATCTGATTTAGACATCTTTTTGGTTGGATCTTGTAAAGACATCACACGAGCACCTACTTTAGAAATAAACGGCTCAGGAACAGTAAAAATATCGCCATAAAGTGCATTAAAACGCATAGCGATATCACGTGATAACTCGAGATGTTGTTTCTGATCATCACCTACAGGAACTAAATTAGCTTGATATAACAAAATATCAGCAGCCATTAATACTGGATAATCAAATAGCCCGGCGTTAATATTTTCAGAGTGACGAGATGACTTATCTTTAAACTGCGTCATACGGCTCAGTTCACCAAAATAAGTATAACAGTTCAACGCCCAACCTAATTCAGCGTGAGCTGGTACTTGTGATTGAACAAAAATAGTACTTTTTTGTGGATCGATACCACACGCCAAATAAAGCGCTAACGTATCAAGTGTTGCTTTTCGCAACTTATTAGGATCTTGACGGACCGTGATCGCATGTTGATTGACAATACAATAAACGCAATCATATTCATTTTGCAAAGACACCCAATTCTTCAAAGCCCCTAAATAGTTGCCTAATGTTAGTTCTCCTGATGGCTGAGCGCCACTAAATACAATTGGTTTACTCATAATTTATTCCTAATTTATACTCATTATTTTTTTGCATCAGCCTTTGGCTGAGGTAATAAGGTTAAAATATCTTTAAAATCATCAAATAAAAAATCAGGCTTGCTAGATGCAATCGACACCCCATAATTATAACCATAACTTAATGCTACAGTCGGGCAATTAGCATTTTTAGCAGCAGTAATATCATTCTTTGAATCACCAACAAACAGCAACTGATCACTAAACAATCCAAAGGTTGCCATGACTTGATAAAGTGGGGCAGGGTGTGGTTTCAACTTAATCACATCACCACCACCAAGTACCAATGAAAAGTATTCTTTAATACCTAATGACGTCAATAAAGCAGGTAAAAATTGTGCAGGTTTATTGGTAACTAAAGCTAAGGGATAATGATTTTCATAAAGCGTTTTTAAGGTTTCTTTAACATGCGGGAATAGCGTTGTTTGCTCATCCATAACCTTATCATAATGATGATTAAACAACTGTTTCGCTTTATTGAAATCCTCTTTAGACGGATTGCGACCAATCACGTTGAATACGCGTTCGAGCATGACATCAATGCCATTACCGACCATGTTTTTTACTTGCTCATTAGTAACGGTGGGTAACTCCAAATCTGCTAACATCTTTTGTGCAGCTAAGGCAAGGCTAGGCACACTATCGACTAAAGTTCCATCTAAATCGAAAGCAATAGCTTGAATATCATTTAACTTAGCCATGGTTAACACCTTCTAATTCTTTACGCATTGCATCAATTACGGCTTTATAATCCGGTTGACCAAATATTGCCGAACCAGCAACAAACATATCAGCACCCGCTCTGGCAATTTCAGCGATATTATCAACTTTAACACCACCATCAATTTCTAAACGAATCTTTCTGCCAGACTCAATAATGCGCTGTTTAACTTGTTGCAATTTTTTTAGAGTACTTGGTATAAATGATTGTCCACCAAAACCTGGATTAACGCTCATTAATAAAATAATGTCGACTTTATCCATCACATAATCTAAATAATCTAACGTCGTTGCAGGATTAAGTACAATTCCCGCACTGCAACCATGATCTTTAATTAATTGCAAAGAACGGTCAAGGTGAATAGTAGCTTCAGGGTGAATAGAGATATTAGTTGCGCCAGCTTTGGCAAATGAGGTAATTAAATCTTCAACCGGCGAAACCATCAAATGAACATCAATCGGAGCCTTAATACCATAATCACGAAGAGCCTTACAAAACATACTACCCATCGTCAAATTTGGTACAAAATGGTTATCCATTACATCAAAATGGACAACATCGGCACCAGCGTCTAATACTTTCTGCGTATCTTCTCCAAGACGAGCAAAATCAGCGGATAATATTGATGGTGCAATAATAAACTCTTTCATAACATACCTCTACTAATAAAACCTTATACATAAAATAGGTTATTTTTGGTACAAGGCTAATATTTCATCAATTTTTTTGCGTCCTTCGCCAGCACAGCTAATTGAGCGTCGCATTTCTGCACGGTAAAGATGGCGCGCTTTACTATATAACGTTCTGGTATACTCTGTATCGTGATTTGATAGTAGTACAGGAATATTTTTTTTATAAGCTATTTTTTCAGCTAATTGTGACAATCGCTTATGTTCTTCAAAACCAAAATTATTGGAATAATAAGCCGTAAAACCGATAGATTCATTTGGAGAAAGATAAGGCGGATCACAATAAATGACAGAATTGCGTTTTGCCATTTTCATTGCTTCATGATAAGGAGTACAAATAAACTCAGCTTTTTGTGCTTTTTGAGCAAAATAGTAGAGCTCCTTCTCAGGAAAATAGATAGTTTTGTAACGTCCAAAGGGTACATTAAAAAGCCCGCTATTATTATAGCGACATAAACCGTTATAACAGTGGCGATTCAAATAGACAAACAAAAGCGATCGTAGATATTGATCTTTACTATAATTAAAGACATCTCGTAGCTGATAAAAAGCCTCAGCTTGATTATTCTGATGATTAAATAATAGTTTAAGATCATTAATAAACTTATCAGGATTGGATTGTAATAACCTAAATAACGCAATTAGATCATGATTGATATCAGCTAAAATATAACTTTTAAAGTTTGTGTTTAAAAAAACAGAACCAGCGCCTACAAAGGGCTCAATGAGTTGGTCCCCTTCTGGTAGATATTGTTTAATTGTGTCCACAAGCTCATATTTTCCTCCAGCCCATTTTAAAAAGGCTCGTTGCTTCTTCAAAGGAAACTCCTATTTTGCTGATTTTTCTTTATTAATTGTTTCGCCAGATTTAATCCAAGGCTTATCTTTTTGTAGTGCACTTGGTAAAGATTTGATCGCTTTTCTGGCTTCGTCAGCAGAATCATATGTACCTTTAACTAAGATATACCATTTAACATTATTTCGTTTGGTTTCATAAATTTGGTAATTAGTAAGATTATGTTCTTTAACCAATCTTTTCAAACCATCAACTGAACTAGAAGAACTAAGTTGAATTGAAAACTGATCATTCTTAATTTTGGCAATCGAAGTTGAATTATTACCTGTTATTACACTATTATTTGAGTTAGAAACAGTAGGATTGCCTCTATCTGGATTTATTGGTTTATTTAAATTAGTTGATGAACCACTAGTATTTTGAGTTGTACTGTTACCCGTTGGTTGCAGCTCTGGTCTAGAACCCGATGTTGACTGTGTTGATGCTGGAGGTTGACTAACCCCATTATCGTGCTCATTAACATTACTATTAATTGGGGCTGGTGGCACAGGTGCAGAATTTTGTTGACCTTGCGCTAACGCCCCACTATCGCCACTGATTGTTGAATCAGGCGTTTGCGTCGACGAAACACCATTGACTTCCGGAGGAGTCAGTATGGTTGTTTTTTTTGAAGGACGAGATATCACAAAGCAAACCAACAAGACAATAATAGCTAAAGCTAATCCCATAATAATCAATTTTTTCTTCGAATAATGCTGAAAAAAAGTTGATATACTAAAAGAAGGCGTAGAAGACTTACTTGATTGTTCTGGTATATAACGATCATCTTTATCTACACGCATATTAACTCCTTTCAAATGGTTTATTGCCTCATGGCCAGCCGAATTTAAAAAATTGAAATTTTAAATTTGTTCTATTTTTTCAATAATATATCCAGCAACACCTTTAGCACTTTGCTCATCAGTTTTAATCGTAATATCAGCGATCTCTTCGTAAAGTGGATCACGCTCTTCGGCTAATTCTTCGTAAAGTTCACGGGGAGTATTGCCACCTTGTAATAAAGGACGACGCTTATCTTTCTGGGTTCTTGCCATCTGTTTTTCTATTGTAGTTTCTAAATAAACTACAATACCGCGAGCTGATAAACGGTTACGTGTCTCTTTAGATAAAATCGAACCACCACCAGTAGCAAGAACTATACCTTGTTTTTCAGTCAACTCATTAATGACTTTCTCTTCTCTGGCTCGGAATCCGTCTTCACCTTCTAAGTCAAAAATCCATGCAATATCAGCACCTGTACGTTTCTCGATCTCTTGGTCAGAATCAAAAAATTCCATACCTAACTGTTGTGCAATTTGTCGGCCTATTGTGCTTTTTCCTGCCCCCATAGGGCCAATTAGAAAGATATTTCGCTTTTCTGCCATTGTAGTTTCATCATCTATTAATTTTGGTTAAAATTTACAACACAATATCAATTTATAATGACTTAAATAACTCATCATTTCGGTATTGAATTGTGTAACTTACTTGGATCTCCGTCTAACGACAAAAATTTAGGTCGGTAATTATCTCAATAGATAGCCCCATTTTGCAACAGGTATTTATTAATCGATTAACTAATACCTGCTTGATGCAGATCATGAATATTCAGCGCACCAACCAATTCGCCGTGATTATTTACCACAGGTGCAGCAGTAATATTATGATCATTAAATGATTTTAAAGCTTCGACCGCTTTCCAAGTTTCAGGTATTTGATGTCCTGGACTTGTCATTACATCGACAATATTATCTTGTAATGTACCATGTTTTAGTAACAAACGGCGTAAATCGCCATCTGTAAAAACGCCAACTATTTTATTATCATCTTGGCATATTGCAACTAACCCCACACCAGTACGACTTAATTCTAACATGGCATCAAGAACTGTTGCAGATTGTGGTACTCTAGGAATTAAATCACCCTTACGCATAATATCTTTTACATGATTTAATAGTTTAGCGCCTAAACTGCCAGCTGGATGTGAACGAGCAAAATCTTCTTCCTTAAATCCACGAGCTCGCATAATGGCAATTGCCAGCGCATCGCCCATCATTAACGTATTAGTTGAGCTTGAGGTTGGAGCTAATCCCATTGGACACGCTTCCTTTTCGATTGAAATATCCAGCACTGCTTGCGCAGCTAATGCTAATGGGGAATCAAGCCCACCTGTTATGGCAATAACTGGAATATTCATTGCTGCAAGAATGGGTAAAATAAATTGAAATTCCTTAGCTCGTCCTGAATAAGAAATCAAAATCACGACATCATTCTCGGTCACCATTCCTAAATCACCGTGTAATGCTTCAGATGGATGCATAAAAAATGCTGGGCTACCAGTACTGGCTAATGATGCTGCGATCTTTTTACCAATATGACCAGATTTACCAATGCCTGACACTACAACTTTGCCTTTTGTTGACAAAATTAACTGACAAGCCTTAACAAAACTCTCACCAAGCCGAGCTGGCAGCTTCTGTGCCTCATGAAGCTCAAGTTCAAGTAATTCTCGACCATATTGTAATAATTTGTCCATTTTTAGCCACTCATCAAATTAAAACTAAAAAATATATATTGATTAAATTATTAATAGTCTAGCAATTAACTATTCAATATTCAAAAGCCTTTTAGAATAAAAAGATAAGAAATAATTGAGGAGCGCACTTTTTGGAATAAAAAATGTTGAGGAACGGGGTTTTTAAAGCTTTAGAATCCTAATCCAACTTTCACTCCAAGCACGATTAATATCACGCCTAACAACTTATCAATAATCACCTGTAACTTAAAATAACGACGTTGGACAATTTGGGTTTGGAAGACGAATACTACCATCGGCCACCAAATTGCAGCTTCAAGCCAGATTATAAAAGCAACTACCAGTTTATCTACCATCGTTGAGCTGGCATTAAGTAGTTGAGTAAAGATAGCTAGAAAAAACAGCGTGGCTTTTGGATTAAGTAAATTACACAATAGCCCTTGCATAAACGCAGCTTTGGCTGTGACATTCAGTTCCAGCGCTTGTTTGGAAACATAGGCGGTGCCACTGCTTTTGGCTAGTAACGCTTTAACTCCAATCCATAACAAATAAGCGGCTCCGGCATAACGTAATGCATTATAGATCCAAGGGGTGGCGGTGATTAATACAGCAATGCCTGCCACACAGTAACTCATATGAATGGCGATAGCACTAATTACTCCTAAACAGGTCATTAATGCTATTTTTCGGTTATAGCTTAAACTATTTTTTAAGACCAGAAAAAAATCTGGCCCGGGTGATATCATGCCTAAACAACTAATGGTTATGACCAAAATTAAGGTATCGACTGTCATTTTTGCTCTTGTGCTGCATTGTTTAACGTGGCGATGTTTGATTTATGTTGTTCGATAAATTGCTTTTTATCGAAATTTTCATCAATTAAGTAATCAGTTAAGAATTTTGCATTCGTTTTAATTTGTGCACCATTCAAAATCATTCTTGGTAAGTCGATTTGGTAAATGGTTTGGTTGGATGATTTTTGTAAATCATCACTATTCGCATTGGTTAATAAGTACAATTTGCGTTCTTTTTCCGACAATTTTTTAACGGTTTCGGTACCCGCACCCATCATTAAATGGTCAGGGAAGATATAAAATACGGTATTGTCTAGTAAACCTTGCTCTTTTAGGTGGTTAATAAATTGCCCTAAATTGTAATCGAGAGATGCGGCTACAAAAGACATGTTGTCATGCTTTGGGCTAATAACAGAGGTCATGCGTTCATCGTTAAAGCCATTTGGTGCATGGGTTGAGACGGTCGAAACAAATAGCGCAAATGGTTTGTCATTATTTTTCATCTCTTGTATTTGCTGTTCGGCGATGTCTAATATATCTTTATCATATAACCCAAATGGCGCATTTGGGTATTTGCCTGGATAGTTTTTTTCAGATACCACCTGCATTCCAACTACTTCTGCTGTGTGGCCAATGCTCGCAAATTCAGGACCAGCCATAACGTAACGAGTTTGGTAGCCTGCTTGTTTTAACACATCGCCTAATGTGACTAATTTAGTCGAGTTAGCGTTTTTTAAAGGGGATGTTGAATGCTCACCAATTAAAAATGGTACACCGGTCATATAAGTGTACATTGAGGCGGTTGTCCAGGTACTACCTGCACTCATTGGCATATTTGGATAAAAGGTATATTGTTGCTTTAGCTGTCTTAAATTAGGCGTAATATCAGCAAAATCTAAAAATCCTTGCTCGAAAGATTCTAACGATAACACAATAATATTTTTGCCTTTTTGACTGTTTAACTGTGATTTTGCAACATAATCATTCATATTGAGCGTTTGTAATGCCTGTTCAAAGGTTGCTTTTGGCGCACAGGTGACTTGATAGATTTCATAGAGGCGACTAATTGGACCATTATGATAACTAATTGAAGCAATTGCGATGACAGCAAACGATAAGCGCCATAACAATCGGCATTTATTGCGAAATAAGTTGGCTAATTTACTAATTATAAAAACTAATCCTAAAAAGACTACAATCACTAATACAGCCTGTAACTTGAAGATAAATAATCCTTCAATAATGTCATTCACATTTAAATTCACGTAAAACTGATAATCAATAAATCCACCACTAAAATAGATAGAGGTGAGTTCCATAACAATGATGACGGTCATTAAGACAATAGTGAGCAGTTGCCATTTTTTTTGTTTAAAAAAAGAAGCTAAGGTAATAGTTAAGATAAAAAGTGGTAATACGATTAAAGTCGAAAACGGCATAGTTAATGATACTCAGATTTTCTTAAAACGGGAATATTGCATCAGTATATACGTTTTAATCAGAAAAATAAAAATCGTAGATTGCAAGGTAATATTAATGCGTTGATTTTATTATATGTAACAAGCTTAATGATAATTATTATTGTTTGTTGTTGATAATTGAAAGCATTAGCAATAAGATAGCAACAATTATTTTATTTCCTAAAGCTGAAAGGTTTATGCTATGTTGTTACGTAGATTTGCCATTGTTTTGCTATTATCTTGTTTTTCCTATAGCTATGCTGATGTCACTTTACCGGCCCCACAAAAGAAAGAGGGTATGGGATTATTTGATAGTCTTAAAAAGCGTGCTTCAACGCCGGGTGGAGGATTTCCAACAGGTATGGTGTCTGACGATGAGCTTTCAAGTGTACTTTGGGCAGCCAGTGGCTTAAATCGGGGTAAAAACGGTTGGACAGTACCAATGGCAAGTGGTAAACCGCCTTATGTTCGCCTGTATGTTGCAAGTGAAAAAGGAACCTTTATATACGAGTGGGAAGGGCACTATCTTCGTGAGATCAATAATCAAGATATTCGTGGCGACATCGGTAAACAAAGTTTTACTAAACGTGCACCTTATATTTTTATTTTTGTGTCTGATGGTGACAATCTTAAAGATTATGATACCCAACAAGCCAATGATTTTAGTCAAATTGCTGTTGGCGCAATGAGCCAAAATGTTTATTTGTCGGCGACAGCATTAAAACTCAGCACACGTTATATCCATTCAATCAATCCTGAATTTATTAGTCAATCATTACAATTGCCAGAAAACAGCAAACCAATAGGGATTATGTTGTTAGGAAAATAAAGGAGTAGGAAGTGAAAAGGTATTTAACTTTAGTTGTTCTACTAATTGCCAGTTTAGCTGTTTTTAGTTCCCCTTCTTATGCAGCCGAAAAGAAATATGAAAGCTGGAATGCAATTATTGATGAGATGGATATCATTTTGAATGATGCCTACAACATCTATTTTATGAAAGACGTCGAAGGTGCTAAAGCCCGTGTTAACAATGCTTACTTTGGATTTTACGAAAAGCATGGCGTTGAGCGCGCAGTGATGTCTTATATTTCAGGTAAGCGCGGTACTGATACTGAATACCAGTTTGCAAAAATTAAACGATTAATGACACAAAATGCGCCGAATAAAACGGTGCGAGCAGAAATTGACGTTATTTTAAAAATGCTCCATGAAGATGCCAACGAGTTAGATGGTAAAAAAGAGAGTGGTTGGAGTGTCTTTTTGGCGTCGTTTATCATCATTTTCCGAGAAGGGCTAGAAGCGATATTGGTTATCGCGGCTATCTCTGCCTATCTTGTTCGCTCAAATAATAAACCGATGCTTAAAGTCGTTTATCTTAGCAGTTTTTTTGCGGTGTTCGCTAGTATTTTAGCGGCGATAGCGTTACATACAATTGTGGGATTAAGTGGTGCCAACCAAGAAATTATGGAAGGTTGCGCCATGTTATTGGCAACGGTAATGCTGTTCTTTATTAGTAATTGGATGCTGTCTAAGTCAGAATCCATAGCATGGAAAAACTATGTAGAAGGTAAGGTCCAAAATGCGGTTTCTACAGGCAGTAGTTTTGCTTTAGGATTTGCTTCCTTTTTAGCCGTATTTCGTGAAGGCGCAGAAACTATCATCTTCTATCAAGCCATGTTAGCAGATGCTAATGAGCATATGGATATGGTGTGGTATGGTTTGGGCGTGGGAATGATTGTATTAGCGTTTGTGTTTGTTATTATTCGCTTTGGTACGGTTAAATTGCCACTTAAACCGTTCTTTATTTGTACCAGTGCCTTAATGTATCTGATGGCGATTGCGTTTGCTGGTGGTGGTGTAAAAGAGTTGCAAGAAGCTGATATTATTCAGGTTACACCGGTCGATTTTGTTCATTCGGTTGAGATATTGGGTATCTATCCAACAGTTGAAACATTACTACCACAGTTGTTCATGGTAGTGGCAGTGATAGGGTCGATTATCTATTCCACAAAATATAAAAAGAAATAATTAATATAAAACATTAAAAACGATTAATGATTAGTGATAAATCGTAAATACATTGGTAGTAAATTGTTATTGACTAGTCATGATTTTATTGATTAGTGATCAAAAGTGAAAAACAAAATTAAGGAGTTTTCAATGAAAAAACTATTAGTCTCTGCTGGTATTTCATCAATACTTGCACTTTCTTCAATGGCTTATGCTGCTGCACCTGCACCAGGTGAAGAAAAAGGCTTCGAAGAGTTTCCAATTGGTGATGAAGTAACTGTTGGTCCTTTACATATTGGTGCAGTTTATTTCCAACCTGTTGATATGGAACCTGCTGGTATGGGTGGTTTACCTGCTTCAAAATCTGATATGCATATTGAAGCTGATATTTCAGCGGCTGAAGGTAATAACTTAGGTTTTGGTACTGGTGATTTCGTGCCTTACTTAACTGTAAAATATAAAATCCAAAAAGAAGGCAGTGATAAAGCTATCGAAGGTACTTTTATGCCTATGAATGCTTCAGATGGTCCTCACTATGGTAACAATATTAAGTTAGATGGTGCAGGTAAATACAAAGTAACATTTACTATCGAAAACCCTGAAAAACAAGGTTATTTATTACATGTTGATAAAGAAACTGGCGTTGAAGGTCGTTTCTGGACTAAACCAATTGAAGTTTCTTGGGACTTTAACTATATCCCTCATGCATGGTAATAATTATTTTTAATTGAATTAAATTAATAAATAATTAGTTGTAATATTGGCGAGTATAACAGCTCGCCAATAGACGTTGTAATTTTTAGGCAATTATTATGCTCCAATATCTTATCAAAATTACCGATAATACTTTTATACCAGTGATCATGTTTGCATTACTTAGTGCGACAGTTATTCAATTAAGTAAAAAACATCTTATCATCGGTTTTGTATTGGGCATGATAGCCGCGTTTATTTATGCAATATTGAAACGAAATACGGGTATTGCAGTTCGTGAATTTTATGATCTTGGTACCAATGTTGCTTGGTGCATCATTGTTGTTCCATTGCTTATTAGTTTATTTTTTAGAAAATCTCAAGCTCTCAATATTTTATTAATAGTGATTGCTACCGTAATTATCACCTCACAAAACCTACCGAATATTTTGCTTTACCCATTTGAATTTGATGTTGGCATGGACTCAATTTTCAATAATGATTATCTGTTTAAATGGGTGGGTTACGGTTTTTCTTTATTCGTTTGTATTTTAATTGGATTGTTTGTTTATCGGCTTTGTACAAGGTTTTCAACTCGATTTGTAATTGCCATTACATCGCTAGCCATTATTTTCTTTACTGTACAAAATGCAATTAACTTACTTCGAATCCTAATTGTGAGACGGTTTATCTCACCACAAAAGTGGATGATGGATTTAGTGACTTCCGTTTTAGATCATGTCAATTTGTTTACCTTTATCTTTATTGTATTGGTGCTAGTACTAAGTATTTTGTTATACATTAAATCCAAAACTACCTCCTTAGTCGGCAGTAATCCTGCCCAAGTGCGTAAATTGAAAGCAAGTTTACGCCGGGATCGTCGGACCTCATTATTATTAATGGCGGGCATTGCTATCACCGCTTACACCGTTACTCGTGCGCGCTATATTTTTGAAAAAGGGGTGGAATTAACCCCGGCTGAGCCAGTAACACCTAATGCCGATGGTTTGATTGTAATCCCATTAGATAAAGTCAATGATGGCAATCTGCATCGTTATGGTTACAAAGCAACGGATGGAACATTAATCAGATTTATTGTAATAAAGAAAAGTGAAAATGCTTATGGTGTTGGCTTTGATGCTTGTGACATCTGTGGTGCAAGTGGTTACTATCAGCGCGGTAATCAAGTTGTCTGCATTTTGTGTGATGTGGTGATGAACATTGCCACGATTGGTTTTTCTGGTGGCTGTAATCCTGTCCCGCTCAAATACGAAATTTTAGATGGCAATATGATTATTCGACCTACTCATCTTGAAGCAGAAAAGAGCCGCTTTAAGTAGACGGTATAAAAAGGAAGAAAATATGTTTCGTAGAATGTTACTTAGCGTGTTAGTTCGTCAAAAAAAGAAGCTATTTTTAATTGCTTTAACCGTTGCTTTAGGTGTTTCACTTGCGACTGCCATGTTAAATGTGATGTTTGATGTTGGTGACAAAGTTAACCAAGAGTTAAAAGCCTATGGCGCTAACTTAAGCATTGTGCCAAAAGGTGCGTCGATGGTTAATGAGTTATATCAGCTCGATGACAAACAAAACGCATATATTAAGCAAGATGATTTAGTCAAAATTAAAATGATTTTCTGGGCGTATAACATTGTTGATTTTGCCCCTTATTTAACCACCCAAGTTACGGTTAATGATAAACCGGTTACACTAGTTGGAACATGGTTTAATAAACATCTGACTATTCCAACTGGTGACAAAGTTGACACTGGAATATTAGCCATGAAGTCATGGTGGTCGATTGAAGGCAACACCATGAAGGATGATAATTTGCAAGGCGTAATGGTGGGAGAAACTATTGCCAAGCAATTGAATCTTAAATTAGGTGATAATATTGAGATAACTTCAGCTACTAAAAAAACTACCCTAACTGTGAATAACATCTTTCATAGTGGTGGTGTTGAAGACAACGATTTTTATGTATCACTGCCAGTTGCTCAGTATATGGCGAACAAAGAAGGTTTGGTAGAACGGGTTGAAGTAAGTGCTCTCACCACTCCTGAAAACGATTTAGCCCGTAAAGCAGCACAAGATCCCAACAGCTTAACGCGAGCTGAGTGGGATAAATGGTATTGTACTGCTTACATCAGTTCGATCGCCTATCAATTAGAAGAATTAATGCCAGATATTCGAGTAAAAGCGATAATGCAAGTAGCTGAATCAGAAGGCTCTATTTTACAAAAAACACAATTATTAATGTTATTGCTGACAATTTTATCGTTAATCTGTTCGGCACTGGCGATATCTAACTTAGTTACTGCTAACGTGATTGAACGTAGCACTGAAATTGGCTTATTAAAAGCACTAGGCGCAACTAATACCTCGGTATCCATGTTGATTCTTAGCGAAATACTGATTATTGCATTATTTGGCGGTATGGCCGGCTATTTTATTGGTCTCGGCTTTGCACAAATTATTGGCCAGACGGTGTTTGGTTCGTTTGTTGAGCCTAAAATGATTATTGTTCCATTGGTATTAATTATGGTAAGCCTGATTACATTGTTAGGTAGCTTGCCAGCATTACGTATTATGATGTTCTTACGCCCAACCGATGTATTGCATGGACGATAAGCGAGGCTAAATGATGATGAATAGAAACCAACGTTTTATTTTAAAAACGATATTTAGCTCGCTAATTCGCCGTCGTTCTAGGATTATTATTGCTCTACTCGGCGTAGCAATTGGAGCGACAGTATTACTTGGTATGGTGACGCTTTGTTATGATATTCCAAGACAAATGGGACAAGAGTTCCGCTCTTATGGCGCAAATTTATTAATGATGCCAGCCAATAATCAACCTACCATATCAATGACTGAGGTGAAAAAAGCGGTTGATTTACTACCGAGAGATAAAGTACTAGGTGTCACACCTTTTCGTTATAACTCTATCCGCAGTAATCAACAACCATATACCATCGTTGGCACACAATTTGATCAGGTCACCAAAACCAGTCCTTATTGGAAGATAGAAGGTGAATTACCTCAAAAAGCCAATGAAATTATGATCGGTACTGATATAGCCCAGTTTGCTAAACTTAGCATTGGTAGCACCATGCCGATTTCAGGAAAATCTAAAGAAAACTCTCGTTTTGATGAAGATTTAACTATTACTGGTATTGTGAAAACTGGCCGTGTTGAGGATAATTTTATCTTTATCGATCTTAGCGTTCTTGAAACGCTACTTGAAGAAAGCAATCAAGCTGAAGTAGTCGAAATTAGTATTACAGCAACCCAAGATGAGTTACAGCACTATATTCAAACCATCAAAGAACACTCCACCACAATCGAACCGCATCTTATAAAATGGGTAACGCAATCAGAAGCATCTGTGCTCGGTAAGCTATCATCTTTACTCTACCTAGTAACTTTAGTGGTGTTAATTTTGACCATGATCTGTGTGGCCACTACCATGATGACTGTAGTAATGGAGCGTCGCAAAGAGATAGGACTGAAAAAAGCCATCGGTGCAACCAATAGGAGTATTGCCAAAGAATTTTTAGCCGAAGGGATGATTTTAGGTATTATTGGTGGGGTGATTGGGGTTATTTGTGGTTTAATTTTTGCTCAAGTAATTAGCGCCAATGTATTTGGGCGCTCAATTGTCATTGAATTTTATTTGATACCAACAACGATTGTTATTTCGGCTGTGGTAACCATCATTGCGTGTTTGATTCCGGTAAAACGTGCACTTGAAGTTGAACCAGCATTAGTTTTACGTGGCGAATAGGATAGTAAAGTATGAATATGCTAGAAGTTAATAATGTTTCAAAGATCTATGGCTCTTTACATGCCTTGTCAGAAGTTAACTTAACCGTTGAAGAAGGTAAATGGCTATCCATTATGGGACCTTCAGGCAGTGGTAAAACCACGTTAATGAATATTATTGGTTGTATGGATAAACCGTCGCTGGGTTCAGTAATTCTAGATGGACAAGATATTACCCAACTTTCATTACCCCAACTAACGGAAATTCGGCGTGATAAAATCGGCTTAATTTTTCAACAATTTCACCTTGTATCTTATTTAACCGCATTAGAAAACGTCATGGTGGCACAATATTATCATAGCATGGTAGATGAAAAAGAAGCCTTACAAGCATTAGAGCGTGTGGGGCTTGCAGCGCGGGCCAAACATTTACCGCGTCAATTATCGGGGGGTGAACAACAACGCGTTTGTATTGCTAGGGCATTAATCAATTACCCAAAACTGATTTTAGCTGACGAGCCAACCGGTAATTTAGATGAAAGCAATGAAGCAATGGTCATGAACTTACTACATCAACTTCACGAAGAAGGAAGCACAATCATCGTTGTTACGCATTCACCGGAAGTATCAAAACATGCGCAAACAACGGTAGTTCTTGAACATGGTAAAGTAGCAAGTATTATCAATAATTAATGATTATAAGGTTTATATTTATGAAAAATCGCATTGTTTCATCTGTACTATTTATCTTAATCGGAGCGTTACTTATTCTATTCCCGCTTTATATTTTACCCGTCTGCCCACTGCCGGATGTGCAATCTATGCCAGCCGATGCTATGCATTCTGCACCGATGGATGGCCACATGCACAATGCTGGTGGCAAAATCATGAAATGTTTTTGGACATCAAGGGCGGAAATTGGTATTGGTAGTTTAGTGATAGCTATTGGTGCCTTGGTATTACTTAGCCGCTCGTTATTTGTACGTATGGGGTTAAGTATGGCTATAGCTTGCACTGCGGTCTTAGCAGCTGCGATTCCAACTATTTTAATTGGTGTATGTGGTAATGAAATGATGCGTTGCAATATGGGAGCTAAACCAGCATTGATATTATTGTCAATATTATTAGCGATTGTTGCTATTATCAATGTGATATATTTAAATAAACAAGCTAATCGCTAGTAACTATTAGCAACTATTAAAAGCATTAATCAGCCTTAACACCAATTATAGAGAACTCCAACATGCAAGAAATAACTATAGCGAATTTAGCATGGCGAAATATCCAACGACGACCATTTCGAAGTTGTTGCTTGATTATCATCATTATGCTTTTTTCCGCTACGCTATTTGGTGGTAGTGTATTGATGAAAAACCTAAGCTTAGGAATTTCAGGCATGGCTAATCGGTTAGGTGCGGACATTCTTATTGTACCTTATGGTTATGAAAAAAATCTTGAAGTCGCCTTATTACGTGGTGAACCAAGTAGCTTTTATCTAAAAGCCGACTTAGTTGATAAAATCAAAGATATCAAAGGAATCGAAGCGGTCTCACCACAACTATTCATTGCTTCGTTAAGTGCTGGTTGTTGTACTTCTAAAGTTCAATTAATTGGTTTTGATCAGCAAAGTGATTTTGTAATCAAACCTTGGCTACAAACTCAGTTAGAGCAACCATTGCAAGACAATCAGGTCGTGGTAGGCAGCAAAATTACCTCAAATGTAGGTGATGAAATTAAATTTTTCAATCATCCCTTTAAAATTGCCGCTAAAATGGATAGCACAGGAATGGGCTTTGACACCTCAGTTTTTATGACCATTCCTGCTGCTCATTCGCTTATGAAAGAAGCCAATTTAATTGAAGGCGATACTGACCACTTTGCTAACTATGTGTCATCGATTTTTGTTAAAGTCGACCCTGACTATCAGTCTAAAGATATTGTTAATCAAATCATGCCCAAATATGCTATCGATTACAATATTGATTTTGTGATGACCAAAGGTATGTTAAGTAATATATCTAAATGGTTAAATGGCTTCTCAACTATTGTCTATAGCTTATCGGCAATATTTTGGGTGTTAGCGATTATTGTGATCTTTGTAATATTTTCATCATCTCTTAATGAACGAAAACGCGAAATCAGCTTATTACGTATTCTAGGTGCATCGCGCAGTGATCTGGTTAAAATGTTACTGCGAGAATCCCTTATCATTAGTGCTTTAGGTGGCCTTGCAGGTATAGTGGTTGCTGGCGTATTAATTTATGCCTTCAGCTTATTGATATGCCAAACGATAGGTTTGCCATGTATGAATATTTCAATTACGGATGGATTAATTTATGCATTCATCGTATTTTTGCTGACATTAATTATTGGTCCGCTGTCTAGTATTTATTCAGCATTATCATTAACTAAGTTTGATACTTATCAAACATTAAGAGAGGGTGAATAATGTTATTGGATATCAAAAACCTTCGCAAAGATTACAAGCGCGGATCACAACACTTTTCAGCGGTGAATAATGTTAGTTTTTCAATGGCACAAAGTGACTTTATCAGCATTATGGGTAAATCAGGCAGTGGTAAAACGACGCTACTTAATATGATTGCTGGGTTGTTAACGCCTACTCAAGGTAAAATCACGATTAACGGCACCAATTTATTCGATCTTGATGACAAACAAGTATCGGCGTTTCGTAATCAAAATATTGGTTACATTCCACAAGGCAGCAGTTTATTACCTAATTTAACTGCTCTGGAAAATATTCGCTTACCGTTTTCTTTAACGAAACGTGAAAACCAATCGAGCTTAAATTCTGCAATGGAACTGCTAGAAAAAGCCCAAATTAGTTATTTAAAAGATGCTTATCCAGCCAACATGTCAGGTGGTGAAATGCGTCGAATAGCTATTTTACGTGCACTAATTTGCCAGCCACAAATAGTCATTGCCGACGAACCCACCAGCGATCTTGACGATGAAAGTTCAACACAAATTATGGCATTATTAGCCGATATTCATCAACAAGGCACAGGACTCTTGATTGTTACTCATGATAATGATGTAGCAAGTTACAGCCAAAAAACATTAAAAATGTCAGCGGGGCGGTTAATCGATTAAATTCGGCGCTGTCATTATCATCAATTATAAAAACAGCGGATTACAGCCCATATCAATCATAATTTTATTTAACTTTATTAGCGGTAATCCGACTAAAGAATTAATATCATCGCCTTCAAGCTTATCGAAAAGAGTAATCCCTAACTCATCACATTTAAAACTGCCAGCACATTGTAGTGGCATCTCTTTAGCGATATAAGCGTCAATTTCTGCATCAGTTAACTGACGAAAGGTGACTTTAAACGGTTCACAAATCGTTTGCGATTGGCCTGTGTGAGTATTAATGACCGTCATTCCAGTATAAAAGTAAAACGCTTTACCACTGCTATTTTTTAATTGTTGCTTAGCGTTTTCAATAGTGAGGGGTTTACATACAATCTTTCCATCTAAAACACCTACTTGGTCGGAACCAATAATTAAACTATCAGGATTGCTTGCCACCAATGACTGCGCTTTAGCATTAGCCAATCGTACCACCAGCTGCTGTGCACTTTCATTTGGTAGAGGTGTTTCATCACAAATCGGTGGCACACAATCGAAAGGAATAGCTAATTTTTCAAGTACTTTTTTACGTGAAAGTGATGTTGATGCTAGGATAATTTTCATTTTAACTGTTCTTGTAAAATCCATGCGGAAGGATGAGCATTAAAACCAATATGACCATAATAATCGACTGCTTGAGGTGCTGCAAGCAAAGTAATTGCACATTGATTATCGGTATGAATTTGAATCTCTTTTATCAACTGTTTACCAATACCTGATTTTTGATAAGCTTCATCAACGGCTAAATCAGCTAAATAAGTTATGTAGACAAAGTCAGTTAAACAGCGGGCAATACCGACAAGTTTCTGATCATGCCATGCGGTAATGACTAAATTAGCATTATCTAACATTGCTTGAAAACGAGGTTTATCACTTATTGGTCGACGTTCCGCCAATGAGCAGCGAGAATATAATAATATCGCTTGTTCTATACTGGGTTTGATGTCATGGCGATAAATAATATTACCCATAGTTGATCTCCATCATGATTTTGCAAAAAAGTTATTTCAATATTTTAAATTAGCGTTAGGATAACAATATTAGATTTAATTTAAAATTAACACCATCTTAAATTAATTAAGAAAGATAAGTTAAAATGAGGAGGCGGTATGTACAAAAAAATATTAGTTCCGATTGATGTCCTTGAAGATGAACTCACTCAAAAAGTGATCCCCCATGTTGAGTGTTTAGCGAAGTTATCCAATGCGCAAGTTATCTTTTTTCATACCTTACCGGTTGCATCGGCTATTGTAAATGCTTACTCATTTGGTTTTGATGAGTTTAAAGATCAAGCTACAGTACAAACAGAGCAATGGCTACATCGCTTGATTGACTCAATTAATTTACCAAAAGAAAATTTATCTTTTTCAATCGCGTTTGGTAATCCACGAGATGAGATCTTACATCTAGCGGAAGAGATTGAGCCTGATCTAATTATCATAGGGTCTAGACGGCCAAATATCTCAACACATCTACTTGGATCAAATGCTTCTGGTGTAGTGAGAGGTGCACAAACATCAGTGCTAGTAGTACGTTAATTTTTATTTTTCTGATGTCCTCCAAAAGGACATCAGTTTTTGCTCAAAATCCTCAACCTTTTTTGATTTTAAAAAAGCTTTTAAGCTCCAATATATTCACAAAAAGTAAGTACTGGAAACGATAATAAAAAATTTATTTACTCCAAATAAGATTGTTGTGCAAAAGGTTGTCTTTTTATAAATTAGAGATAATTAATGGCATAATCTAGTGTACGCGAAGATGGAATGATGGAGTAGGGGGTATGCCGTCATGATTTCTCGTGGGGCTTTCCTAAAGAATTGAACATCATAGCTAAGCTAAGATTATACCGCCTTTCGGCGGTATTTTATTATTGATGTTTAACAAGAAAACAGCAGTGGATCTGTTTATTGCGTCTGAAATCGAGCGATAAGGTTTTGTCGGTGATGTCTTGAAACGTCAGACCTAATTTTTGCATACCGTCGGCATCCATTTTGAAGCCTCGTTTGTTATTAGAAAAGACAATTACACCGTTTGGTCTTAATAATCGTTTTAAATCACTCATTAATTTAAGATGATCGCGCTGAACATCAAAAGTATCGTTCATCCGTTTAGAGTTGGAAAATGTTGGAGGATCGATAAAAATTAAATCAAACTGCTCATCAGCTTGAGATAAATAGAGCAAGCAGTCAGCCTGTATTAATCGATGATTTTTACCGGTTAAGCCATTTTGTTTTAGATTACGATCGGCCCACTCTAAATAGGTGCGTGACATATCAACTGTCGTGGTCGATTTTGCTCCACCAAGGCCTGCGTAGACGGTTGCACTACCCGTGTAGGCAAATAGATTTAGAAAGTCTTTGCCTGCACTCATTTGTCCGATCATTTTTCTGGCTAAGCGGTGATCTAAAAACAAACCAGTATCCAAATAATCCACCACATTAACCCAAAACTGCGTTTTTTTGTGATTAATTGGATATTCATGAACTAAAAAATAATCTTGTTTTTGTCCAAGTTTTTGATATTGTTGTTTTCCCTTTTGCTTTTCACGGGTTTTTAGTACCAATTGATCGGCGGTTAATTTCAATACCGACATGGTAGCATTAATAATATCAAATAGTCGTTGCCGAGTTTTTTGTGGATCAATATTTTTAGGTGCAGCATATTCTTGTACCACAATTTTATCTTTGTAACGATCGATAGCCACATTATATTCCGGCAAATCAGCATCATAAAGACGGTAACATTCAAGTTGTTCTTGGTTGGCCCATTTTTCCAATTTTTGACAATTTTTACGTAAACGATTGGCAAAGTCGGCAGCTGGTAAATTTGTTGATATGACCGCCTGCTCCACTTGACGATCCGCAATCGAATAATTTTTTTGTAGACAATCTAAAGGGCCATTTTTGGCTTTAAATTGTTTGTCAGCACGCATTTGTAAACAATCTAAAAGCTGTGGCGCGCCACTAAATAATGATAATCTCCACCCACCAAATTGTTGTTTAATTTGGCAACCAAGTGCTGAGTGTAAAGCTACAAGTGCTGGTTCGCTTTCTAACCGTTCACCGTAAGGCGGATTGCTGATGATCATGCCATGTATATGGTGATCAAGTGGATTGGTTAATTGTGTCACATCCTGCAATGCAAACGTAATTAAATCACCAACTCCTGCTTGGATCGCATTTTGTTTGGCTCGCTCCAGTACTGTAGGGTTATTATCATAACCGATAAAAATCGTGTTAGTTTTTTTTACATTATGCTTAGCGCTAAACAGTAAGTCATTCCAAAGTGTCGGGTTAAATTCTTTCCAAGCAAAAAATCCCCATTGTTTGCGTAGCAGCCCTGGTGGGATATGAGACGCCATCATCGCAGCTTCAATCAATAACGTTCCTGAACCACACATTGGATCGATAAGTGGTTCATCAAACCGCCAGCCAGAACGGAGAATAATAGCCGCGGCTAGACTCTCTTTTAACGGTGCTTGCCCTGTTTGTTGGCGATAACCACGTTGATGTAAGCTTTCACCGCTCAGATCTAATGATAGTGTAACTCGATTTTTGCTAAGATAAGCATGTAAACGAACATCAGGATTTTGCTTTGCAACATTTGGGCGCTGATTGGTTTGTCGCATAAAGTGATCAACAATGGCATCTTTGATCTTTAGCGCGCCATATTGACTGTTACGAATAAAGTCATTAACACCAACAAAGTTGATAACAAATGAGTTATCTACCGCGAAGATATCGGTCCATTTGATATTCATCACACATGAATAAAGATCTAAATCACTATAGATGTCAAACTCGGCAATTGGCAATAAAATACGAGAGGCTAAACGAGACCACAATAACGATTGGTACATCGTTGATTCATTAGCATCGAAATAGACACCACCCTGCGCCACCCGACAATTATCCGCCCCAATATTTTCTAACTCTTTTTTTAATAACTCTTCAAGCCCGCGCGATGTGCTGGCAAATAGCGTTTTCATGCATAATCCACTTAACAATAAAATTGCAGGCATTATACCGACTAATTACCAGAGTGGGAAATGATTGCCCTAAACAACAGCCAATCTAACTAAAAAGTAATCAAAAAAAAGTTGAGGAGCGGGGTTTTTGAGCTTCAAAATCGCCCAATTTTTGACTATTCACTTAATATCCTTTTTATATTAATACTTAAAATTCATCTCTATAAATTAATATTACTCAGGGAAATAATCAATTTTCTGTTTATTTACGATACGTAAGGTTAAATCTGTAATGGCGATGATCAACGCTGAGCGGATCATTTGTTGATAACGGTTTTGGTAAATGGATGATTTTAAGGTATCGACAATACCGTTCTCTTGCGGGTTATTTAATGGAGAGTTAGGGGGAAGGATCATGTCGTGCAGTAAGCTGATTGGACCTAGGATTTCGTCATCCAGATAGGTGTAATTTTTATCGTCTTGTTCTAGCTCATCTAAAATTGCCATTAACAATTCAATATCTTCATAATCTTCACGCGTGATGATGCCTAGTGCATAAAGTAATTTCAAACAGACAGAGGTATCATTAAGTGGGCCATTCTTGCCCACCAATGATGGAATAACAAACTTGATAGCATGAGGCTCTTTACGAAAAACCTTTAGAATCAATTGATTGACACTGTCATTAATCAAATTGATCGCAACCTTTAGCAAGCTGTGTATATCAGCTTGCTGATTGAGTTTTTCGAGGATGGTGTCTTCTGCTAATGTTTGCATTGTCACTTAAAATTGATGATTTTGCATAGCAGTATAAAGTTGTTCGATTTGGCTAACAACTGGATTATCACTTTCAATACCAGAAATATCGCAAAATGCTTGTTTTAAACCCTTGTTAGCAATTTGATTTGCCAGTTCGATTGCTTGTTCGTCGTCATCATTACGATAGTTAAGTGCAGCTGCAATACCGATAAGCAGATTTTGATTGCTAAGTTTATATTCAAATGTGCCAAGTAATGGTTTGATCAAACGATCGCCAGGACCTAGTTTGCGTATTGGTTGACGTCCTACTCGTGCGGTATCATCATGTAGATAAGGATTCTCAAATCGAGTTAGGATTTTTTCAATATAGGCTTGATGTTTGGCTGGATCAAAATCATAGCGTTTGATCAGTACTTGTCCACTTTCTTCCATGGCTCCACGTACAATTTTACGAATTTTATCGTTTAAAATCGCATCCCGAATGGTCGCAATATTGTTATAAAAACCGAGATAGGCTGTAATAGCATGTCCGGTATTTAAAGTAAATAGTTTACGCTCCACAAAGGCCATTAGGTTATCAACGGGCTCCATACCTTTGATTTGAGGGATTGTGCCAATAAATTGAGTTTTATCGACAATCCATTCAGAGAATGTTTCAACCGTCACCTCTAAAATATCACCTGTTTTAGAAGTTGCAGGTGGCACAATGCGGTCAACCGCAGAATCAACAAAACCAATATGCTCATTAACCCATTGGTGAAGATTTTCTGGTAGATACTTTACGATTTCCTGTTTGAACTGGCTCGTGCCACGTACCATGTTTTCACAAGCAATAATATTGAGTGGAGCGTTATTACCTTGAGCATGTCGAGCAATAATGCCTTGTGCCACACTTTGCGCAATGCGCGCTAAAATTTGAGGACCGACCGCAGTGGTAACTAGATCAACTTTCGCGATGTAATCAGCGACTTTAGGTGAAGTACTGTTGATGGCATCAACATTCTTCACCGTTTCGGTAACCGACTGCTCACCAACCACATTGACTGGATATTGATGACGGCTAGCAAGTTCATCAATAACTTGTTGATTAACATCTGCAAAAGTGACGTGGACACCGGCATCAGATAATAATTTACCAATAAAACCACGGCCAATATTGCCGGCGCCAAAATGTAATGCTTGCATAATAATAATCCTTAATTTTGAATCATTTTTAATCTGTTAAAACACTTCCTACCTTCGTAGGAAAGTTAGCTTAATATTGCTAGAACTTCTTCAATATCATTAGTGGTAGTCAGTTTTGCAATAATCTTTTCGTCATCAAGTGCATTGGTTAACTTGGCGATAACATCAAGATGTTCATTGTTACGAGCAGCAATTCCAATTACGATTTTTGCTTTATCTTGCTCTTCTTCGCCAAACTGTACACCTGCTGGATATTGGCAAAATACGATACCTGTATTAATCACATCATCTTTAGACTCAATTGTGCCGTGAGGTACAGCAATCGATTCGCCTAAATAGGTGGATGTTAATCGTTCACGTTCTAACATGGCATCAATATAAGCTGTTTTTACGTAACCATTTTCGACTAGTTTTTGGCCTGCAAAACGGATGGCTTCTTCTTTAGTTTGCGCCGTTAAACCTAAAAAGACATTTTTTGCATTCAACTTAAACAGCGGTTGGTGGGTAGGTGTTGGTTGTACAACTTGTTGACCACCTTTTGCTTTGACTAAATCATTCACTAACTGAGTATATAAATCACTATCTAAAAAGTTAGTTAATGAAATATGATAAGCGTTTGGTGCATATTGTTTTGCTCGTGCGGTTAAATCTTTATGTGTGATGATGATATCCGCATCAGTTGGCAAGTTATTAATTGCTAAATTGGTAACACTGATATCTAAATGAGCATCTTCTGCTTTTTTACGTAAAACACCCGCACCCATAGCACTTGAGCCCATACCTGCATCACAAGCAACGATGATTTTTTTCACTTTAGCAAGATCAAGTTTACTATTTTCGCTTACTCCTTTGGCTTCGCTTTTCATTGCAGTGACATCAGACATGGCTTCGTCTAAACTTTTGCCATTATCTTTTGTTGTTTTTAATAAAATAGCCGACACAATAAATGATACTGTAGTTGCTGCAAGCACAGATAACGTTACACCTAAATATGAACCTTTTGCCATACTCATTACCGCAAAAATAGATCCTGGTGATGCGGGTGCTGTTAAACCTGCATTAAATAAAGTTAAAGTAAATACACCTGTCATGCCACCTAAAATTACAGCAATGATTAGTCGAGGATTCATTAAAACATAAGGAAAGTAAATTTCATGGATACCACCAAAGAAGTGAATAATTGCCGCACCACTTGCTGATCCTTTTGCCGCACCTTTACCAAAGAACATATAAGCAAGTAATAAACCTAAACCTGGACCTGGGTTTGCTTCAATCAAGAAGAAGATAGACTTACCTGTTTCTGCTACTTGTGTTACACCTAGTGAAGTAAATACACCATGATTGATAGCATTATTAAGGAAGAGTATTTTTGCTGGTTCAACCAGAATTGAAGTAAGTGGTAATAAACCATGATCAACCATGAATTGTACTGCAACAATAAGTACATTAGTTAACGAAGCAACAGCCGGACCGATTCCAAAATAAGCGATAAGCGCAAGAATCATACCAATAATGCCAGCTGAAAAGTTATTAACTAACATTTCAAAGCCACTTTTGATTTTACCATCAATGAATTTATCGAACTGTTTAATGCACCATCCACCTAAAGGTCCAGATATCATTGCGCCTAAAAACATTGGAATCGATACGCCAACAATTACGCCAATTGTGGTGACCGCACCAACTACACCACCACGATCACCGTAAACCAATTTACCACCAGTATAACCAATTAATAATGGAAGTAGATAAGTGATCATTGGTCCAATAAAAGCAGTTGATACGCCTTCATTTGGAAACCATCCTCCAGCAGATGGATCGTTAGCATTATATAAAAAAATTGCAGTAATAAAGCCCCAAGCAATAAATGCGCCGATATTAGGCATCACCATATTACTTAGAAATCGCCCAAAATTTTGGACTTTAAGTTTAATGTTTGATGTTGTCATACAAATCTTTCCTTATTGATTGATATAATCATTATGCTGTTATTGTAGAAGCATTTAGTTACTCGATTCATCCAAAATAATCAAAAAATGTGACATATATCACACTGTTAAAAGTGGGGTATTTTTAGGTTTTGTGATCTAGATCACATTAATGCAGTGATAGAACGCTTTTAAGCTAAATTTTTCTAAATTTATTTGGTGGTTTTGAGTATTGGTGAGGTAATTTTTTGTCAGAAAATGATTAAATCGTAAACTTGATAAGAAATTTTACATAATTTTGTTTAGGCAACTAAATTAACTGAACTAAACTAAATCGCTGGTACTTTAAATGATTTTTTAATATCATCGTAATTATCTTGAAAAGGTAAATAAAGAGATTCTATTATGACGATGAGAAAATGTTTATTAGCCGTACTTAGTGTTATCAGTTGTTGTTCATATGCAGATGTAAATACTAAAATATATAATAATTACTTAATATACTCTACTCCTGAATTGTCACCTCATTCCAATACGATAAAACGACAAAAAATTTCCTCTACGATACCTTTTAACATCATATTTACTAGAGTTGCTGGAGAAAATGCAATTATAGAGTCTCAAAAGAATGGTTTGATTTTTTTTATTGGTAAAAAAATTAAAGGTTCGTGGTACATTGATTACGATAAAAAAATTAGATTACATAGTAACTCTTTTTTTAATTTAAGTTCTGATTATGAATTTACAAATACTTCTAAATTTGAGATTACTTTTAATGAAAATAATGATATTAAAAAAGAGTCGCTATCTAAAAATGATTATTTTGCTATTAACACTATTTATAATTATGACGAAAATAAAAGATTAATCGATTCTAAAGAAAAAGTTAATGGTATTTCTATAATAAAAAAAATTGATTATACAAACCAAAATTTAGCTAAATTAATTACTAGTGAAAGCTTTATAGAACCAAAACTTTCACCATCGGATGAAATGGGTAATGAAGTAATAGAATATATATATGATGATGCTAATCAACTTCTTCAAACCAAACAATCAATGCATTTAAGTGAAACCAAAGATGTAATTAATATGGATTGTTATTTTACTGACCATAACAAACATGGAGATTGGACCAAAGGTTCTTGTGTTTTAAATAAAAAAAATATAGGGAATTTTACGAGAGAAATAGAGTATTGGTAATTATGTAAAACTAATATTGGCACAAAACTTGTTAATACAAATAAGATGGTAATTAGCTAAATTAATCTATACTTTAATCTTTTCTAATTGATTTAATGCGAGAACTTAATGATGATTTTAAAACCATCCACTAACTTCTCACATTAATACAACGAACTTTACTCCACAGTCACAGATTTTGCCAAATTACGAGGCTGATCGACATCTGTACCTTTGATTAAAGCTACATGGTAAGCAAGCAATTGGGTTGGTACCGTGTAGTAGATTGGCGCTGTAAGTTCTTCAATATGAGGTAAGTTGATGATATGCATTGTGTCATCACTCACAAAGCCTGCATCTTGCTCTGCAAATACATAAAGTTGTCCACCACGGGCACGAACTTCTTCGATATTAGCTTTAAGTTTTTCGAGTAGGTCATTGGTCGGAGCCATAACAATAACTGGCATATCTGCATCGATAAGCGCTAAAGGACCATGTTTTAATTCACCTGCGGCATACGCTTCTGCATGAATGTAGGAGATCTCTTTTAGTTTTAATGACGCTTCCATTGCGATTGGGTATTCATCGCCACGGCCTAAAAATAGGGCGTGATGTTTATCGACAAAGTGTCCAGCAAGTTTTTTGATTTCTGGCTCGGCCATTAACACTTGCTCAATGCGATTTGGCAAAGTTTGTAAGGCATGGACGATCGCTTGTTCAGTGATTTCAGCCATGTCATTAAGTCGGCCTAATTTGGCAACTAAAAGCAATAATACGGTTAATTGTGTGGTAAAGGCTTTAGTTGAAGCAACGCCAATTTCAACGCCAGCTTTGGTTAGTAACACCAAATCAGCTTCACGAACTAAGGTAGAGGCAGCCACATTACAAACGGCAAGAGTGCTTAAGTAATTATTCTCTTTTGCTAAGCGTAATGCTGCAAGCGTATCTGCCGTTTCACCTGATTGTGATAGCGTGATGAATAAACTGTTTTTACGACGAGCGGGTTTTCGATAGCGAAATTCCGAAGCGATCTCCACATCACAAGGAATACCAGCTAATGCCTCAAACCAATAACGAGCAACCATTCCGGCATTATAGGCGGTACCACAAGCAACAATTTGCACATGTTCAACTTGCTTAAGAATATTTTCCGCATCATCGCCAAGTTCAGATAAATCCACTTTGCCATGAGCCATTCGTCCTTCAAGGGTATTTTTTATAGCATTAGGTTGTTCGTAAATCTCTTTTTGCATGTAGTGATTAAAGCCAGCTTTACTGCCTGCGTCATATTTCGCATCAGATTCGATGCATGGACGGTTAACTTCTTGATGGTTTTTATCAAAAATATTCACAGTGCGGTGGGTGATTAGTGCAATATCACCCTCTTCTAAGAAGATAAATTGACGAGTAACCGGTAATAAAGCTAATTGATCTGAAGCAATAAAGTTTTCACCAACGCCACAACCAATCACTAGTGGACTACCTGAACGTGCCGCGACGAGAATATCGGGATTACGCGTATCCATTACAACGGTGCCATAAGCACCTCGTAATTGTGGGATTGCTTTTTGTACTGCTTCAAAAAGTGAGCAATCTTCGGTTGAGATAATATCGTGAATTAAGTGGGCAATAACTTCGGTATCGGTTTCTGAACGGAATTGATATCCTTTTGCGATGAGTGTTTCACGCAGAGGCTCAAAATTTTCAATAATACCATTGTGCACAACGGCAATAAAACCCGATACATGAGGGTGTGCATTGTGTTCGACTGGTTCGCCGTGCGTCGCCCAACGAGTGTGAGCAATCCCAGTTGAACCTTTGATTGGATGCTCATCTACCGCATCTTTAAGCGCTTTTACTTTTCCGACACGTCTTACTCGCTGTAATTCACCTGTTGGAGAGATAATAGCAAGCCCAGCAGAATCATAACCACGATATTCTAATCGTTTTAAACCTTCTAATAATATTTCTGCCACATCACGTTTGGCGATCGCGCCCACAATACCACACATTGTTTATTCCTCTTTCAATTTAGTTGGTCTTTTCCAACCTGCAAGTTGTTTCTGTTTTACCCGGCTAACCACAAGCTCATTGTCATTGACATCATTGGTTACCGTTGTTCCAGCTGCAATGGTTGCACCTTTGCCAATTTTGACTGGTGCAATTAGTTGAGTATCGGAACCCACAAATACATCATCTTCGATCACGGTTTTAAATTTGTTCGCACCATCATAGTTACAAGTAATTGTGCCAGCACCAATGTTGACGTTACAGCCAATTTCGCTATCACCTAAATAACTTAAATGTCCTGCTTTGGTAGCATGACCAAGATGAGCTTTTTTCAATTCGACAAAGTTACCAACATGGGCATGATCATCCAGTTGGCTACCAGGTCTTATTCGAGCAAAAGGTCCGATAGTACAGTGTTTGGCAATGATTGAATCTTCAATTACTGAGAAAGGGCTAATTACGCTATCATCAGCGATGGTGCAGTTTTTTAAAATGCAACCTGAACCGATAACGACATTGTTTCCCAATGTAACATCACCTTGAATAATCACATTTGTATCAATAGTGACATCCTTGCCATGAGTCAATTTACCACGTAAATCAAAACGCGCAGGGTCAAGCAACGTGACACCGGCAAGTAAAAGTTGCTCAGCTTGATGCTGTTGATAATGCCGTTCTAAAGTTGCAAGTTGCAAGCGATTATTGACACCTTCAACTTCGAATTTTTTAACTGGGTGAGACGTTAAAATGTCGTAACCATCTTGGTGGGCAAAGGCGATAATATCGGTCAAATAATACTCTTTTTGCGCATTATTATTGGTTAAACGAGATAGCCACTTTTTAAGTAACTTGCCGGTAACCAGCATAATACCGGTATTAATTTCGTTAATTTTTTGTTGTTCAACATTCGCATCTTTTTGTTCAACGATCGCTACCACTTTACCGTCTTTGCGTTCGATTCGCCCATAGCCAGTAGGATCATCTAAAATCACTGTCAATAAGGCAATGCCTTCATGTGGTTTACTGGCAATTAAATTCTGCAAAGTTTCAATTGAGATAAGAGGTGTATCACCATATAAAATCAAGATATCTTCATCATCTTCAATAAAGGGAATAGCTTGTTGAACAGCATGTCCTGTACCCAACTGTTCTGCTTGATAAACAAGTTGCACAGGTTGATCTTGTAACGATTTTTCTAACTCGCTTTTGCCATGACCATAAACAATATTGATGCGATCAGTATTAAGTTGTTGAACTGTATCAATAACATGTTGTAACATCGGCTTACCGCCGATTTTATGTAAAACTTTAGGTAGGTTGGAATACATCCGTGTGCCTTTTCCTGCCGCCAAAATAATTGCACTACGTTTTGGAGGTGAAATTGCCATAATCAGTTCCGGTCTGGTTAAATAAGGCTAATACTATAATCAAAGTTTTCCACGAAATCATCCCGTAATTGTTAATTTTTATCCTAAAAAAAGAATTATTGAAATTTACCAAGTGTTTTAATAAAAGGAAGCATTGTTATGAATAGCATTACCAAGGTCTTATTGCTTTACACCACTCACGAAAAGCAAACCCTTAAAATTATGCAACGAATAAAAACACATCTTGAGGGTAAATGTGATTGTGATTTGATTGAGTTATTGCCCGATACCAAGATTGATCTTGGTAACTACAAAGCCGTATTAATTGGTTGTTCAATTCGATATGGTTTTTACAGTAAAACCATGAAGAAGTTTATTGATGCCAATTATCAGCAATTAAATGCGTTAAAATCAGGTTTTTTTGGGGTAAATGTGGTGGCTAGAAAACCAAATAAAAATACACCTGAAACTAACCTATATACTAAAAAATTCCTTGCCAAAATTGCCTGGCAACCGACTATCAAAGCGGTATTTGCTGGTGCGCTTTATTATCCTAAATATAACTGGTTTGATCGTAATATGATTCGATTTATTATGTGGTTAGGTAAGGGTGATACAGATGTGACAAAAGAAGTAATAGAGTACACAAATTGGACAAAAGTGGATGAATTTGCCGAGCAATTTGTGGAACTTATTGATAATTAGTCTTAGTTATCTTGATAAAATAAGTCACTATTTTCGTTAAATATCAAGTCTTAAAGTTGTTTTGAAGAAACTTTGTGATATAGATCAACTTTTTTACTAAAAAGGTGTACAATATTGCGCCTAAAGAATCTGTCTCCTAACTGGGATTTTAATTGTGATTGAAAATTTAAGAAATATAGCCATTATTGCTCACGTTGACCATGGTAAAACAACCTTGGTTGATAAACTATTAAAACAATCAGGCACGCTTGATAATTTGCGTGGTGATGACAATGAAAGAATAATGGACTCAAATGCGCTTGAAAAAGAGCGTGGTATTACTATTTTAGCTAAAAATACGGCTATCGATTGGAATGGTTACCGAATTAATATCGTTGATACTCCAGGCCATGCCGATTTTGGTGGTGAAGTTGAGCGTGTAATGTCAATGGTTGACTCTGTACTACTGCTTGTTGATGCAATGGACGGACCAATGCCACAAACACGTTTTGTGACTCAAAAAGCATTCGCTCATGGTTTAAAACCAATTGTGGTTATTAATAAAGTTGACCGTCCGGGTGCGCGCCCAGATTGGGTTGTGGATCAAGTATTCGACTTATTCGTTAACCTTGGTGCAACTGATGAACAACTTGATTTCCCAATCGTTTATGCATCAGCTTTAATGGGGATTGCAGGTCTTGATCATGAAGATATGGCACAAGACATGACACCACTATTTGAAGCAATTGTTGAACATGTAGAACCACCTAAAGTTGATTTAGATGGTCCATTCCAAATGCAAATTTCTCAACTTGATTACAACAATTATGTTGGTGTTATTGGGATTGGTCGTATTAAACGCGGTCGCGTTAAACCAAATCAACAAGTTACTATTGTCGATAGCGAAGGTAACAAACGTACTGGCAAAGTCGGACAAGTATTAGGTCACCTAGGCTTACAACGTTATGAAGCTGAAGTTGCAGAAGCAGGGGATATCATTGCTATCACTGGATTAGGTGAACTTGGTATTTCTGACACAATTTGTGATAACAGCTGTGTTGAAGCTCTGCCAGCACTAAGCGTTGATGAACCAACAGTTACCATGTTCTTTAATGTAAATAGTTCACCATTTGCAGGTAAAGAAGGTAAATATGTAACTTCTCGTCAAATTCTTGAACGTCTAAATAAAGAACTTGTACATAACGTGGCTCTTCGTGTTGAAGAAACCCCAGATCCGGACGCATTCAAAGTTTCTGGTCGTGGTGAATTGCACTTATCTGTTCTTATTGAAAATATGCGTCGTGAAGGTTATGAACTTGGGGTATCTCGTCCTAAAGTTATCTACAGAGAAATCGATGGCAAAAAACAAGAGCCTTTCGAACAAGTTACTTTAGATATCGAAGAGCAACACCAAGGTTCAGTGATGGAAGCCTTAGGTTTACGTAAAGGTGATTTGACCAATATGTTACCTGATGGTAAAGGACGTGTACGTCTAGATTATGTGATTCCTAGCCGTGGTCTTATTGGATTTAGAACTGAATTTATGACCATGACATCAGGTACTGGTTTACTTTACTCAACATTTAGCCATTACGATGATGTGCGTCCGGGTGAAATCGGCCAACGTAATAATGGGGTAATGATTTCAAACGGTACTGGTAAAGCTTTGGCTTATGCGCTTTATAGCTTGCAAGATCGTGGTAAATTATTCCTTGGTCATGGTGCTGAAGTTTATGAAGGGCAAATTATTGGTATCCATACTCGCTCAAATGATTTAACCGTTAACTGCTTAACGGGTAAAAAATTAACTAACATGCGAGCATCAGGTACTGATGAAGCGACGACCTTATCACCACCAGTAAAAATGTCGTTAGAACAAGCGTTAGAATTTATTGATGATGATGAATTAGTTGAAGTAACACCATTATCTGTTCGTCTACGTAAACGTCATCTAACTGAAAACGATCGTAAACGTGCATTTAGAAGTAATAAAGAATAATGTGAATTATGATTTAAATAATCAAATTACAAAACCTCGCTAATTAGCGAGGTTTTTTTTGGCTCTAACGCGAGCAATAGCATCGGCAATCGATTGTTTACGATCTTTCTGAGTAGTCGCACTGCTTGCAGGCATCGACCTAGGAAATAGAATAGTCGGTGGAACCAATTGATTACGATTTAAGCGTTGTTGTTTCTTCTCAGTTAACAGCAACTCTTCTTGCTCACTTAATTCAACGCCAAGAGTACTTAAGGTAATACAGTCAGTTGGACAGGTATTAATACAATTACTACACGCAGTGCAAAATTGCGGTAATACCGTATGTAACACCTGTTTACTACCAACAATAGCATCAGTAGGGCAAACACGGATACATTTGCCACAACCAATACAATTTTCTTCATCAATAAAGGCTTTATATTGCATAATAAAATTTAAATTAACTTAAACCAACAATATTACCATCTTTGTCAATATCAATATGTCGATAAGCTGGATTCGTGCCAAGCCCCGGCATGGTCATCACATTACCGGCATAAACTCGAATAAAACCAGCACCGGCTGAAATGGCTAAATGGCTGATATCAACATCAAAGTCAGTTGGTACATTCTTTAAATTAGCATCAGCGCTAATCGACATCGGCGTCTTGGCAATACAAAGTGGTAAGTGATCAAGTTTTAACGCTTCAATCTCTTTAATGTTCTTAAGCGCAGTTTCAGACAAGTTCGCTTTATTGGCACCGTACTTTTTAACCATAGTTTGGATTTTATCCATCAATGACATACTGTCAGGATAAGGTAATTTGATTTCACTTGGCATATCACATGCCTCAATAACATGTTTAGCAAGTTTTTCAGCACCTTTACCACCTTGAGTGAACACTTCGCTCACTTCGCAAGCAAAAGCACCATGTTCAACGGCATATTTTTGTAAAAACGCCAACTCTTCTTCACTATCATGTGGGAATCGATTAATCGCAACAATCACTTGTAAACCATAGCTCTTTGCATTCTTAATATGCCAAGCTAAATTGGCTGCACCAATTTCAAGTAACTCCACATTTGATTCTGAAATCTCTTTAGGGATAGCTTGTCCTGGTTTGATATTATATTTACCACTATTGGATTTTAAGCTACGAACCGTTGCCACTAAAACCACGCAAGAAGCCTTAATGCCAGCTTGACGATATTTAATATTAAAGAATTTCTCCATACCCATGTCAGAACCAAAACCAGCTTCGGTTATCACATAATCGGCTAAATTCATTGCAATGCGATCAGCGATAACTGATGAATTACCATGAGCAATATTAGCAAATGGTCCAGCATGGATTAGTACAGGCGTATTCTCAACGGTTTGCATCAAGTTAGGATTAATCGCATTTTTAAGAAGTACTGTCATCGCGCCTGCAACTTCGAGCTGTTCAGCTGTGATTGGCTCGCCTTGCGTATTATAGGCCAAAATAATACGACCAATACGCGCACGCATATCATGTAAATCAGAAGCCAAAGCCAAAATTGCCATTAGCTCAGACGCTGCCGTAATCTCAAATCCGTCACGGCGTTCAACACCATTCACACCGCCACCAACACCGACAGTGATATTACGCAGAGCGCGATCATTGTGATCGATAACCCGTTTCCATACAATGCGATTAACATCAATATTTAAACGAGGTAAACCGGTTTGAGCGGTAAACTCATCGCCAAGACGATCTTCATGATAAAGACGAGAATCCAACGCGGCAGATGCTAAATCATGTGCTGCCGTTATTGCATGAATATCACCAGTAAGATGAAGATTTAGCGTCTCCATCGGCAAAACTTCTGCTTGCCCACCACCGGCTGCACCGCCTTTTACGCCAAAAACAGGTCCTAAGCTTGGTTGACGAATACAAGCGATAGCTGATTTACCTAAATAATTAAGGCCTTCACTTAGACCAATGGTATTGACGGTTTTACCCTCACCGAGTGGTGTTGGTGTAATAGCGGTAACTAAAACTAATTTACCATTAGCGCGATTTTCCTTCGCATTAAGGATTGATAAATCAATTTTGGCAACATATTTACCGTAAGGAAGCACGTATTGTTCAGGGATCTGACATTGTTTAGCGATTTCAGTTATTGGGCGTAGTGGCATTTTCATTCTCGTATAACAATAAATTAGGCTGTCAGTATAAAGAATTTAAAATGCCGAATAAAGCAACAATTTAATCTTTATTGATTTTCGGCACAATCTCTAATTATCTTGTTATAATAGCGAAAATTTTCAACTAAAGGATAATGATTAAATGAACTGGTTTTCGCAGTATTCTCTCTTCTTGGCTGAAACAGCAACGGTGGTTATTGCTATTTTAGCGGTATTAATTTTTATTTTAAGTCAACGCCGAAAATCATCAACAATTGCTGGACGTTTATCTGTCAAAGATATTAGCGAAGAATATGAACAAGTCAAAGATGACATGCTAACGTCGAGCATGGATGAAATCGAAGCTAAACAGTTTACAAAAGATCTCAAAAAACAAAAAAAACTTGAAAAGAAACAAGCTAAACAAGCGGCTAAAAAGAAAGATGATAATGCTAAATCATCAGATGCAAAGCCTAAATTATTTGTCTTATCGTTTAACGGCAGTATGGATGCACATGAAGTTGAAGAACTGCGTCAAGAAATTACCGCAGTCCTAGCTGTCATCAAACCTGAAGATCAAGTGGTCGTAAAACTTGAAAGCCCTGGTGGAGTAGTGCATGGATATGGCCTTGCTGCCTCCCAACTATTACGCTTTAGAACGCGTAACATTCCATTTACTGCTGTAGTTGACAAAGTTGCAGCCAGTGGCGGTTATATGATGGCTTGTACTGCTAGCAAAATTGTCGCAGCGCCATTTGCAATTGTGGGTTCAATTGGTGTTGTTGCCCAAATTCCTAACTTCAACCGATTGCTAAAAAAACATGATGTCGATATTGAATTACAAACGGCAGGAGAATACAAACGAACCCTAACTATGTTTGGTGAAAACACGGACGAAGGTCGCCAAAAATTCAAACAAGAACTTGAACAAACGCATCTATTATTTAAAGACTTTGTAAAAGAATATCGACCAAATATCGATATAGATCAGGTTGCAACAGGCGAACACTGGTTTGCTACTCAAGCCAAAGAAATGGGGCTGGTTGACGAAATTAGCACCAGTGATGATTTTATCTTATCACACCTAGAAACGCATAAAATCATTGCTGTTAACTATCAACGCAAACAAAAACTATCCGAAAAACTCTCCAAAAATGTCGTGAAAGGCATGGAAAAGTTATTTTTTAGACAAGGAAACGGACTGTAAAAGGTTTAACCTAAAATCACTATTTTACATCTTTAAAACCCCGATTCCTCAAAAAAAGTTGAGGAGCGGGGTTTTTTAACCCTAAAATTTGGTCTAAAAATCTCAAAATTACTAAAAAGTCTAATTTCTAATACAAAACGATTTATCTTAAAAATGTGATCCTTAAAGAATTGTAAATAAACTGTTTTTGAATTAAACCGCATCTGCTCGGTTATTTTTGTTTTTTTAGATGTTTTTCTTTACAAAGATTAACGATCTAAAGTGAAAAATTGTTGCATCGTATTTTTTCAGTCACTATACTTTTACACCGTTTTATATAAGCGATCCAAATTTAAGTAAAAACATAAAGAGTAAATAAATCATAAATTTAGTTGACAGGATTAAGTAATATGCACTATAATTTCCAACAGGCAACAGGCAACAGGCAACTTGGCCAACCTATAAGTTAAATTCGTCAAAGTTAAGCTCTTATTTTTCATTTTCCACTAAAGTCTATTTTTTCACCAAGATCTATAAAATTACGCTAAATTTTGCGCGATCCTCACATAGATCAATATCATCCCGACAGATCCTATTACCTTTAGTACTTAGCATATTGTTAGCGTTTTCATTTACTAGTACAGCGTTAACATCCACAACATCTAATTTTATTCACGGTGAAGTGCCTTATTTTACGTTCGACGGTGGTAATACACGAGTAACGGATACCGAAGGTTTGCTCGGGATCCATCTTTCTAATGGTCAACAATACTCGCCATCAAATAATAATTCTAGTGCAACCAATCCTATCGAATTACCAACTATTGATGAAAGTTTTGCTGATATTAGCATGTTGGTGCCAGTTGATAGTAATACCGTTGATTTAAACACCATTGTCGCTGCACCATATAATTATTGGGGCGATGATGATGGAGATAGTGAAGTCACTGCTACTGGCAGTATAAGCTTGTCTATTGTTGATAAAAACAATCAAACTGTATCACGAAATACTGTACCCATGTATTGTAAAGCGCCTTATAAAGCGACATTAACTAATACTGAAGGCACATTGACCACTCGTTATGGCGTTCCTAATAGCATTAAGTTCGGAGCAGGTAGTGTTACCTATTATTTTAAGCCTAAAGAATCACCTGCGATTTGTTTTGCTAAACCAAATAATCTGGCGTATACCGCACCTCCCTATGTAGGTCCCGAAACTGTCTGGAATTATGGTAAAGGCTTTCTAACTCAAACCGCGACGCCATCATCTTATGGTTTAAATTTCCCGACTACTGGCGCTAATGGTTTGTACTTTGATTTAGATATTAGCAATAATGATCAGGCATTAACGTGGGATCCGGTTTCTCATAGTGGAATTACTGCGACGATGACCAATTCAACAAATACTAGTGTCCGCGTTACATTAACGGGCCCTGCTGCAACCTTAGAACAGTGGAATTCTAGTAATCCGGAAAAAGTAGCTAAACCATCTTTACCCCAGACATTCGAGATAGTCGGTCGTGACAGTAGTGGTAACGCTGTCGTTAAATATGGATTTGAATTAAAGCAGTGGTTTGTCAATCGTGGGAACGTTATCGGAAATCACGACAACCAATTATCTTGGTGTACAAATATAGGTTATCACCTTCCTAATGTAAGGGATTTAACCAATGCGGTTTATCCATCAAATGACCAATTGATTACCGCTACACCTCCATCACCGGGTAATCATTACCAACGTAACATTGGGGCAGGTCTTATTACCGAGTGGGGCTTTCTGTTATATTACGCGAATACTAACTTTAATTTATATTATTGGACTAATGACATGTACACCCATGGTGGTGATTATAAGTATTACTTTTACGCGCACGCCGACCACGGACTTATTCATTGGGTAGATCCTGCAACCTTCTACAACGGGGTTTGTGTTTCAGATCTCACCCCTTAATTCTTATTTTTTGAGGGAGAGATATTAAAATAGCTTATATTTTTCTAATAACTTATGGTGTCGAAACTTAAACCATCCGCCTCAATTGGGGCGGTTTTTTGAGTTTTTTATCGCAAAAAAAGTTGAGGAGCGGGGTTTTTGGGGTTCAAAATCCTGTTTTGCAATGTTGCCTCAAGTAAATAATTCCGCTTTAACTGTGGCGCTTTTTAGTAGTTCTATTTTTCCATCAAAAAAGTTGAGGAACGGGGTTTTTGGGGTTTAAAATTCTGCTTTGCAATGTTGCCTCAAATAAATAATTCTGCCCTAACTATGGCGCTTTTTAGTAGCTGTGTTTTTCTATCAAAAAAAGTTGAGGAGTGGGGTTTTTGAGGTTTTAAATTTCACTTAAAAAATTATTAAAATATCAAAATCACTAAATTTCTAATCCAAAGCCTTAAAATAAAATTTTTGAGGATCAATTGCTCTAATTTTAAAGATTTATAACTGCGATATATTCAATTAAAACAATAATTAAACAATTATAACCCAGATCCTTTTTAGATCCTATTTACAAAAGTTAACGTAAATGAGCGAAAAAAAGTGTTGCATCGTGTTTTTCCAATCACTATACTTTTTACACGGTTTTAGCTACTAGGCTAAAATTTGACAGAAAAGCATAAAATTGTAAATTAATCAAAAAATTACTTGACAAGGTAGTCTAAAATGCATTATAATTTTCAACAGGCAACAGGCAACAGGCAACCTGGCCAACCTATCTTTTAAATTCGTCTAAGTCCAGCACCCAGTTTAAATTTTTCACTGAAACTTATTTTTCTACTCAATCAAGTGAAATTCTGCGAATTTTCGCGCGATCGCTTCCGCGATCCTCTTTTCTAACGTTTTTCCGATCGTTTTCCGGATCCATTTTCAGATCCTTTTCTCGATCCTTTTTCGGATCCTGTTTTCGATCCTTCGATTTTTCCGAATTATCCCGGCAGATTGTTTTTTTCGTGGTCTTTTTCCTTCCTTTTTCGGGTCACGCATTGACATCACAGACAACAGCAAATCAGATACAGGGTAGTGCACCTTATCTGACTTTCGACGGTGGTCGTACACGTGCGGTTGATGCTAACGGTCTGCTTGGGATTACTTTATCTGACGGAACTAGGTACACGCCTTCTACCAATTTATCATCTGCAACTCCAATCGTCTTGCCGGTTGCGGGTCAGAGTTTTGCTGACATAAGTATGTTCGTTCCTACTAATACTAGTTCAGTCGATTTAAGTACACTTATCGGTCCTCCTTATAATTATTGGGGTGATGATGATGGTGATGCTGACGTTACTGCTACAGGTTCTTTAAGTTTATCTATCGTCGATAAAAACAATCGGCCTGTATCACGTGATACAGTGTTAACGACATGTACTGATTCTGCACCTTATAGGATTAAGTTATCTAGTACTAACGGTACATTATCTACTCGTTACGGATTTCCTAATCGTAGTACTTTCAGTGCCCATAGTGAGACTTATTACGTCAATCCTAAGGCTGGGCCTGTGGTTTGTTTTGCCAGTCCATCAATGTTCTATAGTGACGGTCCTTATGCTGGTCCAGCTTCGATGTGGGATCCTACTAATGGTTTTATCCCTCAGTCAACTGCCCCATCTTCTTACGGTAGAAACTTTCCTACTACAGGTGCTAACAATTTGGAATTTTTTTTACTCATTAGTGGTAGTAGTCAGCCATTGTCTTGGTCTCCGGTGTCTCATGGTGGTATTACTGCTACTATGTATAATTTTACTACTACAAGAAGATTTACACGCGTACGCGTTATTTTAACTGGTCCTTACCCTACCGAATCCCAGCATTGGTCAGCCAATCCTGGCCGTATTTTTAAACCTACTTTGCCTCAGACCTTCGAGTTGGTCGGTCGTGATACTAATGGTACTCCTGTTGTTAAATATGGTTTTACTTTGAAGCAGTGGTTCGTGAACCGTAATACTACTCAAGGATATACTTATCCTGATATTTTATCTTGGTGTGATAGTATTGGTTACCGAATGCCTCGCGTAAGTGATTTAACCAACGCATCTTGTCCAAACAACGGTTCTGACTGTCGTGGTTCAGTCGGCGCCACCCCTTCCTCGCCGGGTAATCATTTTATGCGTCATATAGGTTCAGGCTTTCTCGCGGAGTGGGGCTCTGTGCGAAGTTATTATTCATCCGGCTTCAAAGACGGTAAGTACTGGGCTGATGGCTCGAATGGTAGTAACCCGTTTCAAGTGTCCACACAACCCGGTAGTGTGTATTCGGACTTCGGCGACTTAGGATTCGGACTATGCTCCTATCCTTAGTTCTTATTTCTTCGTCCTTAATCCTTAGGGCGGGGGTTGGAGTGATAAAAAATAGTATTAGGTGATTAAAAGTAAGCTGACTCAAGGA